>NZ_JARAML010000002.1:0-329194 GCF_028807375.1 Marinovum sp. PR37
AATCGTAGCTTATGTCAGTGTCCGAATTTCGGGGGGTAGCTCACATATCGTTATAAGGCAAGACAGACCTCCCGCAAGCTGGCCCGTTGCCCCCCATGAGCAGACCCATCCCCCAAACCCGGCCGCTGGTGGCCGCCGCCTCGATGCTGGGGGCCATGGCCGTGATCGGTGTGATCGACAATGCCGTGCCCGTCCTCGCCGGTGAAATCGGCCTCTGGCAGTTCTACGCCTGGCGGGTGGTGATGGCGGTGCCGGTGATCCTGCTGGCGGCGCGGCTGGGCTTTGGCACGGTGAAGCCAGGGCGGCTCTGGGCTGTGCTCTTGCGCGGGGCGATGCTGTCGATCTCGATGATGTTCTACTTTGGCGCGCTCTCGGTCATGCCGATTGCCCAGGCCCTTTCGGGCCTTTTCACCTCGCCTGTCTTTGTCCTGGTGATCACCGCGCTGGCCCTGCGCCAGCCGATCGGGCCGTGGCGCGTTCTGGCCGTGAGCATGGGGTTCACCGGCATTCTCGTGGTACTCAGCCCCGATCCGGCCAGCCTCAGCCTCGCCACCTTTCTGCCGGTGTTCGGCGGGCTGTTCTATGCGCTGGGCGCGATTGCAACGCGCACGGTCTGCGCCGGCGAGGACGTGCTGGCGATGCTGCTGGCGATGTTTCTGGTTCAGGGGCTGATCGGCCTTGCGGGTCTGGGCACGGTGGCGGTGCTGGCGCCCGAAGTCGGCGCCGGGGCTTCGGGCTTTGTCTCTCGCGGCTGGGTCTGGCCGATGTCGCCGCTGGTCCATCTGCTGATGGTGATTCAGGCGGTGTTTTCGGTGCTGGGTGTCGGGCTGATCACCCGGGCCTATGCGCTGGGCGATGCCTCTTATGTGGCGGTCTTCGAGTATTCGGTGTTCATCTTCGGCCCGCTCGCGGCCTTCGTGATCTTTGGCCAGCGGGTGGGCTGGAACGAGGTGGCGGGCATCGCACTGATCGCCGGGGCCGGGCTGGTGATCGTCTGGCGCCTGCGCGACGGGTGAAGGGCGCGGGGGCCGGGGCGTGGGGCCGAAAACGCCCGCCTTCGGCCTGCCGGAGAATTGCCGTTGGCGGCGCGACCGGCTAGCGTCGCCGCCATGATCATCTCTCGCGGGCGGCGCTATATCTTTGTCCATATCCCCAAGACTGGGGGCACCGCCATGGCGCTGGCGCTGGAGGCGCGCGCCAAGGCCGATGACATCCTGATCGGCGACACGCCGAAAGCCCTTCGGCGGCGTGGGCGGCTCCGGGCGCTTACGCCGCGCGGCCGGCTGTGGAAGCATTCGACGCTGGCCGACATCGACGGGGTGATCGCTGCCGGTGAGCTTGACAGGCTGCTGATCTTCACGCTGGTGCGCAATCCCTGGGACCGGGTGGTGAGCTATTATCACTGGCTGCAAGTCCAGAGCTTCGACCATCCCGCGGTGACCTTGTCGAAACGACTGAGCTTTGCCGCCTTTCTGCAAGCGCCACAGATTCAAGCCAGCCTGCACAACACACCGGCCGCAAGCTATGTCACCGATGCGGCCGGGCGCGAGCGGCCGGCGCGCTTTCTGCGGCTCGAGCATCTGGCGGAGGATATGCCGCCACTCGATGCACATCTCGGCTTCCGGCTGACGATGCCCCATGCCAATCGCTCCGCCCGCGCGGCCGATTACCGCAGCTATTACGACGATGCGGGCGCCGGCATCATCGCCCGCGTCTGCGCCGCCGATATCGCCCGCTTCGGCTATGCCTTCTGATCAGCCGCGGCTGCGCCAGATTGGGTGCCCGTCATGCTTGCTCGGAAAGCGCAGGGCATAGAATTTTCGGGTCAGCCACGCGGCATGCGGGCGGTTCCAATCCATCCGGTCCTGCATCAGCAGACATCTGGCTATGCTTGTCGGCAACATATTCACTCTTTCCTTTTGACCTGTGGCGACATAGCATCGCGCAGCGCCGCCTATGCAATGTATATACACTGCCGTGGCGGAAGAATCAAGGGCCGGGCCGAACGACGTGAGCGAGAAACCGCAAAAGAAGAAAACCGCGAACAAGGACGCGCAATTGATCCTGCGGCTCGACAAGGACGAGCGCGACGATTTTGTCGCGCTGTGCCGCGAGCTTGACACCACGGCGGCACGCGAGATCCGGCATTTCATCCGCAAGTTCATGAAGAAGAACGCCGGCAAGAGCTGAGCTAGCTGGCCCGCCGCATCGTCGCTGTTAGCACGCCCATGGCAATCAGCGCGCCCCCGCCGGCGCGGGTGATCCAGGTGATCACCTGCGGCCGCGAGATCATCCGCAGGAGCCGGTCTGCCAAAATCGCATAGGCCAGCGCATTCAGCGTCGCCAGGCTTACGAAGGTGGCAATCAGCACGGCGAATTGCCCGCCAAGCGGTGCGGCAGGGTCGAGGAACTGCGGTACGAAGGCGATGAAAAAGGCGATGGATTTCGGGTTCAGCGCCGTCACCGCCGCATTATGGGCAAACACTCCCCGCGCGGTGACTTCGGCCCGGATGCGATCGGCGGCCAGCCCCTCGGAGGGGGCCGAACGGATCAGCTTGACGCCGAGCCAGATCAGATAGGCCGCGCCGGCCCATTTCAGCACCGTGAACAGCGTCGCCGAGGCCAGCACCAGCGCCCCCAGCCCGGCCAGCGAAGCGGTCATGGCGATGAAATCGCCGGTTGCCACACCGGCCGCCGAGGCCACCGCCACGCTGCGCCCCTTGGACAGCGCATAACTCAGCACCAGCAGCACCGTCGGCCCCGGGATCAGCAAGAGCGCCGTCGACGCCGCCACGAAGGTCAGCCAGAGTTCGAGTGTCATCCCATCACACCTTTCACCCGCCGGGCGTCAGCCCGTCGCCTTTTCCAGAACACGGCCCGCCACCGCATCGAGCTTGGCCATCAGCCCGGCATCGCGTTTGTCCGGCGCGGTCAGGATCGCGTATTCCAGTGCCCGGTCGCAGCCATGCGGGCAGGGCGCCCGACCGGCGCCCAGAAGCGCCGGCAGCCGGCTGACCAGATCGCGCCCCTTTTCGGCATTGCCCATCAGCGTGGCGATGATCTGCGTCACATCCACCTCGCCATGGTCGGGGTGCCAGCTGTCGTAATCGGTGATCATCGCCATACTGGCGTAGCAGAGCTCGGCCTCGCGGGCGAGTTTGGCCTCGGGCATGTTGGTCATGCCGATCACATCCGCACCCCAGGCCTCGCGATACATCCGCGATTCCGCCAGCGTCGAGAATTGCGGCCCCTCCATCGCCAGATAGGTGCCGCCGCGATGCACCTTGATCCCGGCGTCGCGCGCGGCGGTTTCGCAGGCGTCCGACAGGCGCGGGCAGGTGGGATGCGCCACGCTCACATGCGCCACGCATCCTGTGCCGAAGAAGGATTTTTCGCGCGCGATTGTGCGGTCGATGAACTGGTCGACGACGACGAAATCGCCCGGCGCCATTTCCTCGCGGAACGATCCGCAGGCCGAGACAGAGACCACGTCGGTCACCCCGAGCCGTTTGAGCGCATCGATGTTGGCGCGATAGGGCACGGTGGCGGGTGCATGCACATGGCCACGGCCGTGGCGCGGCAGAAAGGCCATCTTCACCCCGTCGAGCGTGCCGGTCAGAAGCTGATCCGACGGCGCGCCCCAGGGCGTGGCGACCGAGACCCATTCCGCCCCGCTCAGCCCGGCGATCTCGTAAATCCCCGATCCGCCGATCACCCCGATCATCGTGTCCGTCATGCCTGTGCTCCGTTTGTTGTCGACGCCACCTTAGGGCGCGCGGTTGCGAGCGCAAGCCACGGCTGCGCGACCCGGCCCGCGACCGCGCCGGCCGGGCCTGGCGGGGTGGCGTTTCGCGCCGCGGCGGACTATAGCGCTAGCGGAAACACACCAAATATCAGGATCCGCCGATGAAACGCGCCTTGCTGGCCTCATTCGCCAAGGGCTTTGCCATGCCCGACCTCCGCTGGATGCCCGACGAGGGCTTTACCATGGGGCGGCTGCGGATCGAATTGCTGTCCGGTCTCACCGTGGCGCTGGCGCTGGTGCCCGAGGCGGTGGCCTTTGCCTTTGTCGCCGGCGTGCATCCGCTGGTCGGCCTCTATGCCGCCTTTCTCGTCGGATTGATCACCGCGCTGATCGGCGGCCGGCCCGGCATGATCTCAGGCGCGACCGGCGCGCTGGCCGTCGTCATGGTGGCGCTGGTGGCGCAGCATGGTGTCGAATACCTCTTTGCGACGGTGGTCCTGATGGGGCTGTTGCAGATCTTTGCCGGTGTCATGCAATGGGGCAAGTTCATCCGGTTGGTGCCGCATCCGGTGATGCTGGGCTTTGTCAACGGCCTGGCGATCGTGATCTTCCTGGCGCAGCTGACCCAGTTCAAGGTGCCCGGAACAGCCGAAAGCAACGGCCACGGCATGGGCGGCGGCGAATGGCTGACCGGCTGGCCGCTGGTCGTGATGCTGGGACTGGTGGCGCTGACCATGGCGATCATCTGGGTGATGCCCAGGATCACCAAGGTGATCCCGGCGCCGCTGGCCGGCATCGGCGTGGTCGCGGCGCTGGTCATCGCCTTCGGCATCGATGTGCCGCG
The DNA here is from genome assembly GCF_028807375.1 of Marinovum sp. PR37. Lineage (NCBI taxonomy): Bacteria > Pseudomonadati > Pseudomonadota > Alphaproteobacteria > Rhodobacterales > Roseobacteraceae > Marinovum > Marinovum sp. PR37. Next base: position 4,590 of record NZ_JARAML010000002.1, read on the forward strand.
GGTGGGCGACATGGCCTCGATCCAGGGCGGGCTGCCGCCGTTTCACATTCCGATGGTGCCGTTGAACTGGGAGACCCTGCAAATCATCCTGCCCTATGCGGTGATCCTCGCGGCCATCGGGCTGATCGAATCTCTGCTGACGCTTAATCTGGTGGGCGAGATCACCGGCAAGCGCGGCGGCGCCAGCCAGGAATGCGTCGCCCAGGGCGTGGCCAATACCGTCACCGGTTTCTTTGGCGGCATGGGCGGCTGTGCCATGATCGGCCAGTCGATGATCAACGTGAAAAGCGGTGGCCGCACCCGCATCGCCGGCATTGCGGCGGCGCTCTTCCTGCTGATCTTCATCCTCTTCGCCGCGCCGGTGATCGAGCTCATTCCGCTGGCGGCGCTGGTCGGCGTGATGTTCATGGTGGTGATCGGCACCTTCGCCTGGAACTCGCTGACCATCCTGCGCAAGGTGCCCAAGATGGATGCCTTCGTCATCCTGCTGGTCACCGCGGTCACCGTCTACGAAGACCTGGCGGTTGCCGTGGTGGTGGGTGTGATCGTCTCGGCGCTGGCCTATTCCTGGAACAACGCGCGGCGCATCCATGCCCGCACCCGGGAATCGATCACCGACAAGGGCGCCAAGGTCTACGAGATCCAGGGGCCGCTGTTCTTCGGCTCGTCGGATGGTTTCATCGAGCTCTTTGACATCGCCGGCGACCCCGACACGGTGATCATCGACTTTGCCGAAAGCCGCGTGGTCGATCAATCGGCGCTTCAGGCGATCGAGGCCGTCGCCGCGAAATACGAGGCGGCGGGCAAGATCATCAAGCTGCGGCACCTGAGCCGGGACTGCCACAGCCTGCTGACCAAGGCCGGTCACCTGATGGTCGACAGCGACGATGACCCCGATTACGAGCTGGCGGTGGATTATCACGTCCGCACCGGCATTCTCGGCGGTCACTGACGCCGCGGGGGACAGGGCTCAGGCCCGCGCCAGCCATGTCCCCCCGAGCGCCCGGCAACGGGCGCCCGATCCAAGCTTGAACCGCGCCAGCCCCGGCGCGGTGACTGTATCGACCATTCCCAGATCGAGCCGCGTGATGCCGCGCGCCGCCAGCTCGATCATCGCCCGCCAGAGCAGCAGATGATGCGCCGCGCGCGCCCGGCCTTCGGGGCCGGACCAGCCGATGTGATAGGTCGCCACCGCGCCGTGGCAGAGAAACAGCAACGCCGCCACCGGCGCGCCCTGATGCCGGGCCTCGAAAATCCGCGCCTGGCCGCGGTTGGCGGCGGCAAAGGCGGCGGTAAAGAGCGGTGGATAGCCGCGATAGCGTTTCACCACCTGTTGCGCCTGATCCACCCGCAAGAGCCAGTGCCCGGGATCGGCCGGCAGCCCGACCGAGGCCACCCGCAGCCCGGCGTCCGAGGCGCGATTCAGCCGATTGCGCCATTTCTGCGCCATCCGTGCCCGCAGATCCGCCGCCGTGCCGTCAAGCGACAACTCGGCCACATGCGCCGCCGTCCTGAGCCGCAGGCCGGGGGCGGTTCCCGGCGTCTCGGCATTGATCAGAAACAGGCGGCAGTCGCAGGCCGCGCGCAATCGGCGCAGGTCGCTCCGGCTGACATCCGCCCGCGACACCAGCGCCACCTTGGCAAAAGGCCCGAAGCGGCGGCGCAGCACCTGCACCTCGCCGCCGGACGGGCCGAGAAAGATGCGCAGCGGCGGGCGACCCAGATGCGTGAGCGTGGCGCCATAGGCCGGATGCTGCTGGAACGGTGCGGTCTGTACCGCCGCGAAACGAGAAGCGTGAAACGTCATGGCGGCATTAACATCTGATTCAGGTAAATCAGGGATTAATGGCTGCCATGAAAAACCACATTGTCCTCGGCGTCCACGCCCCGCCGCCGCGCCTCGCCCCTGCGGGCCTCGCACTGTTCTCCGCCGCTCTGGCCCTGCCGGCCGGACTGCTGCTCTGGCTCACGGAGTGGCTGTTGCTCTAGGCGCGGCGAGGGATCGCCGCGCCCTGGCGCTCAGCCGAGCTGCACCAGCGCGTGTCGCTTCTTGCCGGCCGAGAGCTTGACCGGCGAGGCCAGCGCGCCGGCATCCAGCATCAGCCCGGCGTCGGTCAGCGGCGCATCGTCGAGGCGCGCGCCGTTTTCGGCGATCAGCCGCTTGGCCTCCTTGCCGGATTTCGCCAGCCCGGCCCGCACGATCACCTGCACGATGGAAATGCCGTCGCCCAGTTCTTCGGCCGAAAGCGTCAGGGTCGGCAGGTCGTCGCCCACGCCACCCTTTTCGAACACCTCGCGCGCGGTGGCCTCTGCCGCCGCCGCCGCCTCGGCCCCGTGACAGAGCGTGGTGACCGCATTGGCCAGCACGATCTTGGCCTCGTTGATCTCCGAGCCGGCCAGCGCGCCCAGCCGCCCGCATTCGGCGACGTCGATTTCGGTATAAAGCTTGAGGAAGCGGCCGACATCGGCATCGGTGGAATTGCGCCAGAACTGCCAGAACTCGTAGGGCGAGAGCATGTCGGCATTGAGCCACATGGCGCCGCCCTGAGATTTGCCCATCTTGCGGCCGTCCGAGGTGGTCAGCAGCGGCGAGGTCAGGCCAAAGATCTCATGGTCGAGCACCCGGCGCGTCAGGTCGATGCCATTGACGATATTGCCCCATTGATCCGATCCGCCCATCTGCAACACACAGTCGTAGCGGCGGTTCAGCTCAAGGAAATCATAGGCTTGCAGGATCATGTAGTTGAACTCGAGGAACGACAGCGATTGTTCGCGATCGAGCCGCGATTTCACGCTTTCGAAGCTCAGCATCCGGTTGACCGAGAAATGCCGGCCGATGTCGCGCAGGAACTCGAGATAGTTCAACCCGTCGAGCCATTCGGCATTGTTCAGCATCAAGGCCGCATTGTGCGGGCCGTCGGCGTCCCCGTAATCGAGGTATTTGGCAAAGACCTGCTGCATACCGGCGATATTGGCGTCGATCTGCTCCGGCCCCAGCAGCGGGCGTTCGTCCGACCGGAACGAGGGATCGCCCACCTTGGTGGTGCCGCCGCCCATCAGGGTGATCGGCTTGTGCCCGGTCTTTTGCAGCCAGCGCAGCATCATGATGTTGAGGAGATGCCCCACATGCAGCGACTGCGCCGTGGCATCATAACCGATATAGGCGGTCACCATGCCACTGGACAGGGCCTCGTCCAGCCCCTGATAATCGGTGCAATCGGCCAGATAGCCGCGCTCCATCATGACATGCATGAAGTCCGATTTGGGATGGTAGGTCATGAGGTCTCTCCGATATGGTCGGGGCAAGGCTATAAAGGCCACAGGCCACGAGGAAAAGAGCATGTTGCAGGCAGGCATGGTCAATGCGCTGGGCGCGATGTCGGGAACGTCGCTCGACGGGGTCGATGCGGCGCTGATCCGCACCGACGGGGTGACGATCGAAGGTTTCGGCGCACATCGCTACCGCGCCTATTCCGACAGCGAACGCGCGGTGCTGCGGGCGGCACTGGGGCGCTGGCCGGGCGAGGATCTGGGCGCGGCGCTGGCGGTGGTGCAACGTGCCCACGCCGAGGCGATGGCCGGTTTCGACGGTGTCGATATCGCCGGCTTTCACGGCCAGACCCTGGCGCATGAGCCGGGCGGGCGCGGCACCCATCAGCTGGGCGATGGCGCGGCGCTGGCCGAGGCTCTGCGGCTGCCGGTGGTCTGGGATTTCCGCTCGTCCGACGTGCGGCTGGGCGGGCAGGGGGCGCCGCTGGCGCCGTTCTTTCATTTTGCCTGCGCCCGCTGGATCGGGGCAGACCAGCCCGTGGCGTTCCTCAACCTCGGCGGTGTCGGCAACCTTACCTGGGTCGATCCGCGTCACCCAGGCCCCGAGGCGGCCGGCGCGCTTCTGGCTTTTGACACCGGCCCTGCCAATGCGCCGCTCAACGACCTGATGCAGGAACGGCGTGGGCTGCCCTATGACGCCGATGGCGCGCTGTCGTTGCGGGGCGAGGTGGTGGAGGGCGCGCTGGAGCTGTTCCTCGACGAGGGGTATTTCCTCAAGATGCCGCCCAAGTCCTTGGACCGGAACGATTTCTCGCTGATGCTCGATCTGGTGCGCGAGCTTGGGGACGCCGATGCGGCGGCCACGATGTGTGCCATGGCGGCAAGCGCGGTGATGCGGGGAATGGAGCATTGCCCGGCGCCGCCCGCAGCGCTTTATGTCACCGGCGGCGGGCGCCACAACCCGGTGATGATGCAGATGCTGGGGGTGTCGCTCGACTGCCCGGTGGCGCCGGTCGAGGCGGTGGGCCTCGATGGCGACATGCTGGAAGCGCAGGCCTTTGCCTATCTCGCGGTGCGGGTGGCCCGCGGTCTGCCGACCTCGGCCCCGGGAACCACCGGCGTGCGCGCGCTGGTCGGCGGTGGCGAAATCTCGCATCCCGCCGGCTGACCCGTCCCGGACCGGCTCCGGGACTTCTTCGCTTCTGGCCAGGGGCCCCGGATCGGGGTCCGGGGCGCGCGGGGGTCCGGGGGCGCGCCTATTCGCCCGGCCGCTTGAGCGAAAACACCTCGCGCACCACCGCGTAATCGCGATAGCCCAGCCGGCTCAGCGGCGCATAGCGGGTCACGTCGACGCGGCCGTCATCGAGGCAATCGTCGCGGATATGCACGCCGACGACTTCGCCCAGCACCATGAAATTCGACCGGCCCGCCAGCTCGATGATCTGCGTCATCCGGCATTCCAGCGCCGCCGGGCTGTCGGCCACCCGGGCGCAGGCGATCTCGTGGCAGGCGTCGCGCGCGATGCCGGCCTTGCCGAATTCATCCACCTCGCGCGGCCAGGGGCCCGAGCTCACGTTCATCACGTCGCGCTGGGCCGAGGCCACGATATTGACGCAGAACACCCCGGTTTCGCGGATATTGCCGACGCTGTCCTTGGTATCGCCGCGATCTTCCTTGGCCGAGGTCGAGCAAAACATCACCTGCGGCGGCGTATAGGCGACGGCGTTGAAAAACGAATAGGGCGCCAGATTGTCCTGGCCGTCCGCGCCGCGGCTGGAAATCCAGCCGATCGGGCGCGGGCTGACAATTGCGCTGAACGGGTTGTGCGGCAGCCCGTGGCCATCCTCGGGGCGATAGAACATGCGGAAATCCTTTGGCTTTACCCTTGACCTAACCGCATGTTAACCGGCTTTCCACCACAACCAGCCGAGGACGGTCGCCTTTGATCCAGCTGCGCAAAGAAACACCGGCCGACCTCTGGGCGGTCGAGGCGCTCTTTGATCTCTGTTTCGCGCCAGGCCGCACCGCGCTCAGCTCGTACCGGCTGCGCGAGGATGTGCCGCCGGTGGCCGCGCTCTCGACCGTGGCCGAGGACGAAACCGGCATCATCGGTGGCGCGATCCGTTATTGGCCGGTCCGGGTCGGGGCGCACCCGGCGCTGCTGCTCGGGCCGATCGCGGTGCACCCGACGCGGCAGGGCGAGGGGCTCGGCGCCGCGTTGATGCGTGATTCGCTGGCGCGGGCGGCCGAACTGGGCTGGCATCGGGTGATGCTGGTGGGCGATGCGCCGTATTATGCGCGCTTCGGCTTTGACAAGCTGACCGGCGTCGAGATGCCGCCGCCGACCAATCCCGAGCGGGTGCTGGGCCACAATCTGACCGAAGGCGCCTGGCGGGGCATCCGCGGCGAAGTCACCCGTTGGGGTGACACGCCGGGCCACGAGGCTTGACTTCCGCCCCGCAGGCCCAATGTAAATAGCTGTAACATCGGGGGCCGCCATGACCGCAGAGCATACAACCGGAACAGATCTGATCTCGCCGACGGCCGCGTTGCGGCTCGATGCCCTGGCGCTGCGCTATCGCAAGGCCGGGGGCGTCGGGCTTCAGGTGCTCAACCTTGTCGGCACCCAGGCCGAGAACCTGCTTGAGCGGCTGCCCGACGGCGTCAAGCACCGGCTTGAATCCGCAACGGAACGCGCCCTCGGCATCGCGCTCGAAGCGGCCGGGCAAAGCCGGACGCGAGTGGGCGATGCGCCGGGCTGGCTCAATCGCGCGGCGACCACGGCGATGGGCGCGGCGGGGGGCTTTGGCGGGCTGCCCTCGGCGCTGGCAGAATTGCCGGTGACCACCACGGTGCTGCTGCGCGCCATCCAGGGCATTGCCGCCGAACATGGGTTTGACCCGGACGATCCCGAAATTCGCGCCGAATGCCTGCAAGTCTTTGCCGCCGCCGGCCCGCTCGAGCATGACGACGGCGCCAACATGGCCTTTCTTTCGGCGCGGGTCACCCTGACCGGGGCGACGGTGCATGGGGTCATTGCCCGCGTGGCACCGCGGCTGGCCACGGTTCTGGGCCAGAAACTGGCGGCGCAGGCGGTGCCGGTGGTGGGGGCGGTGGCCGGCGCGGCGACGAATTTCGCCTATACCAGCTATTACCAGGAAATGGCGCATGTGCATTTCGGCCTGCGTCGCCTGGCCATCGACGAGGGGCTGCCGCGCGAGGCGCTGCTTGCCGATCTTCGGCGCCGGCTTGCCATTCCCGCCGGAAAGCGCCGGGAGTGACGCTGCCGTGAATTGAATTTTTCGCCAAAATGGCGCACACTGCCCCAAAACAAAGGCGGCGCACCCGAGCCAATTCGCGCCGCACCATGAGAGGGCAGTTGATGAAACAGGTGATCTATACCCTGGCCATTGCGGCTATTCTGACTCCGGTCTTTGCAAGCCTTGCCTCCGCCGGGCCGATCAGCCGTGCGTGTCTGACATCCGGGCGCAAGGCGGCGAATTCGAGCCTGTGCGGCTGTATCCAGGCGGTGGCCGATGTGGCCCTGTCGCGCCGCGACCAGCGGATGGCCGCCAAATTCTTTCGCGATCCGCACCGGGCACAGGAAATCCGCCAGTCCGACCGCGCCAGCGACGAGGCCTTCTGGCTGCGCTACAAGGCGTTCGGTACCCAGGCCGAATCCAGCTGTCGCGGCTACTGAGGCGCGGCGCCGTCCCGACGTGAACCGGGCGGGACGTGGCTTTGGCCCTGCGCTGGCACGGCCAGCCTGGCCCACAGGTTGAACAAAGCGGGAGATACCTTCACAAAAGGCAAAACTGTGTGGAGGGCGGCCGATGCTGGCCAAGGGGGTGACATTGCGCGGGCTCGAGGTCTTCGAGGCGCTTGCGCACAGCGGATCGGTGGCCCAGGCGGCGCGCACCACCGGGCTGAGCCAGCCCGCCGTCAGCCAGCAGATGAAGAACCTCGAAGCCGCGCTGGGCACCGCGCTCGTCGATCACGCCCGAAGGCCGATGCAGCTGACGCCGGCCGGGCGGTCTTTCCTGGCCCGGACCGAGACGGTGCTGGGCCAGCTCAGGCTGGCGCAGAGCGAGCTGACGGTGATGGATCTGGCGCATCTGTCGACGCTCAATCTGGGCATGATCGACGATTTCGACACCGACCTGACGCCGCGACTGGCGACGATCCTCGGCGAGAGCCTGTCGCGCTGCCGCTTCAAACTGATCTCGGCGCCCAGTCATGAAATCAGCGACGCCCTGCGCGACAAGCGACTGCATGTGGCGGTGGCGGCTTCGACCGGCGAAGTGGTCGACCATGTCGCCGAATATCCGCTTGTCTGCGATCCCTTCATTCTGGTCACGCCACGCGGCTTCAGCGGCGGGGCCGAGGCGGCGATGGGGCAATTGCCGCTGCTGCGGTATGACCGCGACCAGATGATCGGGCGGCAGATCGAGGCGCAGTTGACACGGCTCCGGCTCGATTGCCCCGGGCGGTTCGAGATCGGCTCGCATCTTGCATTGATGACGCTGGTGGCGCGGGGCATGGGCTGGGCGCTGACGACGCCGCTGGGATATATGCGGGCGGTGCGCATCCATGGCGAGATCGAGGCCCACCCGCTGCCCTTCGCGCCGTTTTCGCGGACCATCTCCTTGTTTGCCAGCCCTGACTGGACCGACCAGGTGCCGCGCGACATCGCCGCCACCATGCGCCGGCTGGTGAGCGAGCTGGTGATCGCGCCGGCGCTGGTGCAACTGCCTTGGTTAAAGGATCAGCTTCGGCTGCTTGCGGCGTGACACCAGCGGTGCGTTGCACTGGCAGCACGCGCGGATTTGGGAAATCCGAAACTGCGGCGGCCGGGGTCAGGCGTCGAGGAAGGCCCGCAGCGAGGCTTCGAATTCACGCGGTTTTTCCGCGTGCAGCCAGTGGCCGGCCTGCGCCAGTCTGGCAAATCTCGCCTTGGGAAAATGCGCGCGGATCACGGGCCGATGCTCGGGCAGGACATATTCCGAGAGCGCACCGGACAGAAACAGGGTGGGGCCCTCGAACCGGCCCGAGACCTCGGGGAAGCCGACGATCTTGTCCATCTCGCGCTTGAGCACCTCGAGGTTGAGCTTCCAGCGCTTGGCCGCGATGTCGAGCGACTGGGTAAAGAAGCTTTGCAGCACCTTGTCCTCGACCTGTCGGGCGAGTTGTTCGGAGGCATCGGCACGCTTGGTGACGGCACCGAGATCGACCGATTGCATGGCGTCGATATATTGCGTCTGATCGTGGCTGTACCCCACCGGGGCGATATCGGCGACCACCAGCCTGGCCACCTTCTCGGGATGCGCCAGCGCCAGCACCATCGCCGCCTTGCCGCCCATGGAATGGCCGACCACATCGGCGCGCCCGCCATTGGCGTCGATCACCGCGGCCAGATCGGCGGCCATGTCGGGGTAGGAATGGCTGTCGTGCCAGGGGCTGTCGCCGTGATTGCGCTGATCGACGGCGATGACGTGGCGGTTTTCCGACAGGCGTTTTCCGATCACGCCCCAGTTGCGGGCCGAGCCATAGAGGCCGTGGACGATGATCAGTGGCGTGCCGCCGGGGGCGCCGTGGTGGATTTGGTTCAACATGGGGCAGAATTAGCCTGCCGGCGCCCGGGGGGAAACCGGGAAATGCGTATTTGCAAAGAGAAGAAGTTGCCGGGCGCGAGGCCGGGTCTTATGCAGGGGGCCGGAGGTGGCCCGGGTGATCGACGCAAAAGAGATGGAGCGCCGCAATGCGCAACTGGCCGAGCAGATCGGCACGCGGCTGCGGGTTGGCGGGGTGACGCTGGAGCAGCGGCTGCGGCGGGCCGGGCGGCTGTTGCCGCGCTGGGCCCGGCGCGATGCGTCGCGGTTTGTCGAGGCCGGGCGGCTGGCGGCACACCCCAAGCTGGCGCGTCAGATCGACGAGGCGGCGCTCGACAAGGCCGAGGCGCGGCTGACGCGCTATCTCGGCAGCATCGATCCCGACGAACGCTGCACCACGGCGCGGCTGCATCTGGCCGGGGGGATCGTTCTCAAGCTTCTGATTGTCGGTGCGCTCCTGCTGGCGGTGCTGCGCTGGCGTGGCCTGATCTGAGGCCGCTCAGCGGGTGCAACTTGCCCGATCGGCCTCGACCGGCATGGCACAGGCCGCCGGAGCGTCACGGGCGCCTGTGCCTTGGGGGCTGCCGGTGGCACTGGCCAGCATGCCCAGAGCGATGAGCGCGGCAGTCAGGATAGGCGGGATGTAATAGGGACGTTTCATCGGCGGTCCTTCTGCGGCGGCTGTCTCCGGTGATACGGGTGACCACGGCCGTTCCGTCGGTATCGCTGGTGCAAATACAGAAAAGGCCCGGAAAATCCGGGCCTTTGTCATCTCTGGCGGGCTGAAGGATCAGAGCTCGGGGTAGATCGGGAAGCGTTTGCAGAGCGCTTCGACTTCCGCTTTTACCTTGGCTTCGATCTCGGCATTGCCGTCTTCGCCATTGGCGGCCAGCCCGTCGACCACTTCGATGATCCAGTCGGCGATCTGGCGGAACTCGTCCTCGCCGAAGCCGCGGGTGGTGCCGGCGGGCGAGCCGAGGCGGATGCCCGAGGTCACCGTGGGCTTTTCCGGGTCGAACGGCACGCCGTTCTTGTTGCAGGTGATATGTGCCCGGCCCAGGGCCTTTTCGGTGGCGTTGCCCTTGACGTTCTTGGGCCGCAGATCGACCAGCACCACATGGGTGTCGGTGCCATGGGTCACGGTGTCCAGACCGCCCTTGATCAGCTGATCCGACAGCGCCTGGGCGTTCTTGATCACCTGTTTGGCATAGGTCTTGAACTCGGGCTTGAGCGCCTCGCCGAAGGCCACGGCCTTGCCGGCGATGACATGCATCAGCGGGCCGCCCTGGATGCCCGGGAAGATGGCCGAATTGACCTTCTTGGCGATGGCCTCGTCATTGGTGAGGATCATGCCGCCGCGCGGGCCGCGCAGGGTCTTGTGCGTGGTGGTGGTGGCCACATGCGCATGCGGGAAGGGCGAGGGGTGTTCGCCGGCCGCCACGAGACCGGCGAAATGCGCCATGTCCACATGCAGCAGTGCGCCCACCATATCGGCGATCTCGCGCATGCGCTTGAAGTCGATCTGGCGCGGGATGGCCGAGCCGCCAGCGATGATGAGCTTGGGCTGGTGCTCCTTGGCCAGCGCCTCGACCTGATCGTAATCGAGCATGTTGTCCTGCTTGCGGACACCGTATTGCACCGCATTGAACCATTTGCCCGACTGGTTGGGGCGGGCGCCGTGGGTCAGGTGGCCGCCGGCGTCGAGCGACATGCCGAGGATGGTGTCGCCGGGCTGGATCAGCGCCTGGAACACGCCCTGGTTGGCCTGGCTGCCGGAGTTGGGCTGGACGTTGACGAATTCGCAGCCGAACAGCTCCTTGGCGCGGTCGATGGCGAGGTTCTCGGCCACGTCGACCCAGTCGCAGCCGCCGTAGTAGCGCCGGCCCGGGTAACCTTCGGCGTATTTGTTGGTCAGGACAGAGCCCTGCGCCTCCATCACCGCGCGGGAGACGATGTTCTCGCTGGCGATCAGCTCGATCTCGTCACGCTGGCGGCCCAGCTCGCCGGTGATCGCGCCGAACAGCTCGGGGTCGCGCTCGGCGAGAGGTTGGGTGAAGAATCCTTGGTCCTTGACAGACGCATCCATGGGCTGGCTCCTTGGGCAAGCAATGTCTTGGCGCGTTTCCTAATGCAAAGCGGACGCGACGAAAAGCCGGGAAAGCGACGCATGTCCCGGCGCGTGCGGCACCGCTGGCCTTGCCGGAGAACTTGTGGTTGTTTCGGAAACGACGCGGCCGGCAAGGAAACCCGACATGACGCTCAGAATCGCCTTTTGCGCCTCGAATGCGCCGATTGCCCAATCGGCCAAGGCGGCGCTTAGCGCGCGCTATGGCGACCACGCCGAACAGGGTGCCGATGTGATCGTGGCGCTGGGCGGCGACGGCTTCATGCTTCAGACCCTGCACCGGACCGAGGCCAACCCGGCGCCGGTCTATGGCATGAATCGCGGCACCGTCGGTTTTCTGATGAACGAATACGGCGAACAGGGCCTGATCGAACGGCTGAGCGCGGCCGAGGAAGAGGTGATCAACCCGCTGAGGATGCAGGCCACCTGTCTCACCGGCACGCTGCATCACGCGCTGGCGATCAACGAGGTCTCGCTGCTCAGGGCCGGGCCGCAGGCGGCGCGGCTGCGGATCTCGGTCGATGGCCGGGTGCGGATGCCGGAGCTTGTCTGCGACGGGGCCTTGCTGGCGACGCCGGCCGGATCGACCGCCTACAATTTTTCCGCACATGGCCCGATTCTGCCGATCGGCGCGGATGTGCTGGCGCTTACCGCCATGGCGGCCTTTCGTCCGCGGCGCTGGCGTGGCGCGCTGCTGCCCAAGACGGCCGAGGTCTGTTTCGAGGTGCTCGATCCGGCCAAGCGCCCGGTGATGGCCGAGGCCGATGCCCGCGCGGTGCAGGATGTGGTCAAGGTCGAGATCCGGTCCGACCCGTCGATTGCCCACCGCATCCTGTTCGATCCCGGGCACGGGCTGGAAGAGCGGCTGATCCGCGAGCAATTCGTCTGACCCAGTCCCGGGCTTGACCCGGGACCTCTTGTGAGCCGCCGGAGGGGAGGCCCCGGATCGGGTCCGGGGCGCGTTGGGCTTTGCGGCTGGCGCCTGTCCTACTGGGCTTTCTCGGCCAGCAGGTCAGGATCGGTCAGGATCAGCTCACGGCCATCGCGGCGCAGCAGCCCGTCGGATTCCCAGGTGCGGATCTGCCGGTTGACGGTCTCGCGCGTCAGCCCCGCCATGTCGCCGAGATCGGATTGCGAGACCGAGGGGGTCAGGCGGTAGCCGCCCGGCTCTTCCACCCCCCAGCGGTCGAACAATCCGATCAGCACCTTGGCCAGCCGGGTTCCGCCATCGGCGGTCGAAAGGTCGGCCAGCGCCGCGGTGGTGGCCTGAAGCTTGCGGCAGAGATCGGCGATCAGCCCGAGAGTGGTGCGCGGGTGCTGGGTGAGAAAGGACATCAGCACCGTGCGGTGCAGCATCCGGCCGGTCACGTCATTGGTGGCCACCGCATCCGCCGTCCGGTCGCCGCCCAGCAGCACCGCCATCTCGCCGACGGAATCGCCGGGGCCGAGATGCGCCACGATCGAACGGTTGCCCGCCGCCGAGGTCAGGCTGATCTCGACCCGGCCGGTTTCGATCAGCATCATAGTCTCGCCGGGGCTGTCCTTGGAAAAGATCACCTTGCCGCCGTGGTAGTGGCACGGTTTCGACAGGCCAAGCAGCGTCGCACGCTCCTTGGCCGAAAGGGCGCCGAGAATCAGGCTTTCCCTGCTGGCGATATCGCGAAACTTCAACGTCATAAAATCTGAACCGGAACCTGCCCGAACCGCAGGGATCGGGCCTCAAAATCATTCTACACCCATATGCTGCGACAGCAAACAGCGTCTGAAAATCAATAACTTTCCAGAACTGTGACTTGGCTCACAGATTTTGGTGCATAAAAAGTGAATCTTCTGGGAGCGTTCGTCGGGGTCGGTGTCTCACCATAGTTCCCAAACCCTTTTTCCCGAGTCTGGCGGGTGCGCACCCCTATCTTCGTGGCATTTCCGCGGAGGTTCGATCGTGCGGAGGGCGGACGAGTGAGTGACGTTCGTCCTTTCGCCGATCACCCGTGTTGCTGAGGCCCGGCACCGACAGGGTGCAGTTCCTGCTGCCGAGGTGGCGCGGTTTGAAGGATCCTGAAGTGATCCAGGCCGTCCGGTGTTCCCCCGGGCGGCCTGCTCTGCGTTTTGGACGGGTGTCTATTTCGCGTAGCCAAGGGTTTGCAGGGCCGATCTGATCTCGTCGAGAATGGCGGGATCGTCGATCGTGGCCGGCATCTTGTATTCCTGGCCGTCGGCGATCTTGACCATGATGGCGCGCAGGATCTTGCCCGAGCGGGTCTTGGGCAGGCGATCCACCACCACCGCCAGCTTGAATGCCGCCACCGGGCCGATCTTGTCGCGCACCAGTTTGACGACCTCGCCGGTGATTTCGTCCTGCGTCCGGGAGCAGCCCGCGTTCAGGCAGAGGAAGCCCACCGGCAACTGGCCCTTGAGCGGATCGCTGACGCCGATCACCGCGCATTCGGCCACATCCGGGTGGCTGGCCAGCACCTCTTCCATTCCTCCGGTCGAAAGCCGGTGCCCCGCGACATTGATCACGTCATCGGTGCGGGCCATGATATAGAGGTATCCGTCCTCGTCGATCATCCCGGCATCGCCGGTTTCGTAGAAGCCGGGAAAGGTGGTGAGGTAGCTCTTGCGATAGCGGTCCTCGGCGTTCCACAGCGTCGGCAGCGTGCCCGGCGGCAGCGGCAACTTGACGGCGATGGCGCCCAGTTCGCCGCGCGGCATTTCGTGGCCGGCGTCGTCGAGGATCTGCACGTCATAGCCCGGCATGGCGACCGAGGGTGACCCGATCTTGACCGGCAGCGGCTCGATCCCCATCGGGTTGGCGGCGATGGCAAAGCCGGTTTCGGTCTGCCACCAGTGATCGATCACCGGCACGCCCAGCTTGTCCTGGGCCCAGAGGATGGTGTCGGGGTCGGCACGCTCGCCGGCAAGGTAGACGGTCTTGAGCGACGACAGGTCATACTCCTTGATCAGCGCCCCCTGCGGATCCTCGCGTTTCACGGCGCGAAAGGCGGTGGGGGCGGTGAAGAAGCTCTTGACCCGGTGTTCCGATATCACCCGCCAGAAGGTGCCGGCGTCGGGGGTGCCGACCGGCTTGCCCTCGAACACGATGGTGGTGTTGCCGTGGATCAGCGGGCCGTAGCAGATATAGCTGTGACCGACGACCCAGCCGACATCCGAGGCGGCCCAGAACACATCGCCGGGGTCGACATCATAGATGTTCTTCATCGTCCAGTTCAGCGCCACCAGATGGCCGCCGGTGTGTCGCACCACGCCCTTGGGGGCGCCGGTGGTGCCCGAAGTATAGAGGATATAGGCCGGGTGGTTGCTCGCGACCGGCACGCAATCGGCCGGCGCCACGCCCATCTGGAAACCGTGCCAATCGTGGTCGCGGCCTTCGGTGAGCCTTGCGATCTCCTGCTCACGCTGGAGGATCACGCAGAAGTCGGGTTTGTGGCTGGCCTGATCGATGGCGCCGTCGAGCAGCGGCTTGTATTTCACCACCCGCCCCGGTTCGAGGCCGCAGGAGGCGGCGATGATCGCCTTGGGCGTGGCGTCGTCGATCCTGACCGCCAGTTCGTTCGCGGCAAAGCCGCCGAACACCACCGAATGCACCGCCCCCAACCGGGCGCAGGCCAGCATGGCCTCCAGCGCTTCGGGCACCATCGGCATATAGATGATCACCCGGTCGCCCTGTTCCACGCCCTTGGCGCGCAACGCCCCGGCCAGGGTCGCAACACGGGTCTGCAATTCGGCAAAGGTGATCTTTTGCTGGCTGTCGGTGATCGGGCTGTCGTGGATGATCGCCACCTGATCGCCGCGTCCGGCGGCAACATGGCGGTCGACGGCGTTCCAGCAGGTGTTCACCTTGCCATCGGCATACCATTCGAAAAGGTCGTCGCCCCTGTCGAACAGCGCCTGTGACGGCGCCTCGTCCCAGTCGATGGCCTGCGCGGCCTCCATCCAGAAGGCCTCGGGGTCGGCCTGCCAGCGCGCGTAAACATCCTTGTATGCCATTGTATCCTCCTCCGGCGATTGCCTTCGGGATACGAGAGCCGCCGCCCATCGGGCAAGCCGCTTGGCGCTATCAGCGTCAGATTAACGCAATTTGTTTGCAGAATTTCCGACGGAAACCTGCAAATTTTTGCAAACTTGGCAATATTTGCGGGCGAACTTGGCGCTTTATGCGGGTTTGCAAAGTTTGGCAGATTTTCGACACTGCCGATGTCGATTCCTGTCGCGCGGGCCGGGCGACTCGCTGGCATAGAGGAGATATGGCGCGGCACAGGGCTGCGCCTTTTCAGAAAAGGTCATGTTGCCATGGGCGACAAGAAGCAAAAGCCGGTCAAGACTGGCGACAAGACGGTCAAGAAGTAATTTTCAACAAAGGAAGTCCGTGCCGCCCGCTTGGGCGGCACGGCATTCGGATCAGCCGTACTGCGCCACCGGCGTGCCGGCGATGGCCGCCATGTTGAGCAGCCCGCGGGCGGTGATGCCGGGGGTCACCACATGCGCCCGGTTGCCCATGCCCATCAGGATCGGCCCCACTTCCAGCCCGTCGGCCTTCATCTTGAGGATGTTGCGCACCCCCGACGCGGCATCGGCATGGCCGAAGATCAGCACATTCGCCGCGCCTTCCAGCCGCCCGCCGGGCAGCAGCCGCTCGCGCAGGTCGGGGTCGAGCGCGGCATCGACATTCATCTCGCCTTCGTACTGGAAATCGGTCTCCATCTCGTCGAGAATGGCGATCGCCTCGCGCAGGCGCTTGCCCGAGCCCTCGGCCTGATTGCCGAATTGGGACTGCGAGCAGAAGGCGATACGCGGCTCCACCCCGAAGCGGCGGGCATGGCGCGCCGCGCCCAGGGCCACCTCGGCCAGCTCCTGCGGCGAGGGCAGGGACCAGACATGGGTGTCGGCCAGAAACAGCGGCCCGTCCTCGAGGATCATCATGCTGAGCGCGCCATGCGGGCGAAAGGTCTGGTTGCCCAGCACCTGGGTGACATAGTTCAGATGCCAGCGAAACTCGCCGATGCTGCCGCAGATCAGGCTGTCGGCCTCGCCCCGGTGCACCATGACGGCGCCGATGGCGGTAGAATTGGTGCGCATCACCGCCCGGGCCACATCGGGCGTGACGCCGCGCCGCGCCATGATCTGGTGATAGGTACCCCAGTAGTCGCGGTAACGCGGGTCATTCTCGGGGTTCACGATCTCGAATTCGCGGCCGGGGCGAATGTTCAGCCCGTGGCGTTCGCAGCGCTGTTCGATCACCTCGGGGCGACCGATCAGGATCGGCTTTTCCGTGGTGTCTTCGAGGATCGCCTGCGCGGCGCGCAGCACGCGCTCATCCTCGCCCTCGGCAAAGACGATGCGGCGGCTGGCGGTGGCGGCGGCATGGAAGATCGGACGCATCAACAGCGCCGATTTGAAGACCGACGCGTTCAGCTTGTGCTTGTAGGCCTGCATGTCCTCGATCGGGCGGGTGGCGACGCCGGTCTCCATCGCCGCCTTGGCCACGGCGCTCGAGACCACGGCCGACAGCCGCGGATCGAAGGGCTTGGGGATGAGGTATTCGGGGCCGAAGGTCAGGTCTTCGCCCTGATAGGCCGCCGCCGCCTCGGCGCTGGTGGTGGCGCGGGCCAGGGCGGCGATGCCTTCGATACAGGCGATCTTCATCTCGTCGTTGATCTCGGTCGCGCCGACATCCAGCGCCCCGCGAAAGATAAAGGGGAAGCAGAGGACGTTGTTGACCTGGTTGGGAAAATCGCTGCGGCCGGTGGCGATGATCGCCCCGGGTTTTACCGCACGGGCATCGTCGGGCATGATTTCCGGCGTCGGGTTGGCGAGGGCAAAGATGATCGGTCGATCCGCCATTTTTGCCGCCATTTCCGGCTTGAGCACGCCGGGCCCGGACAGCCCGAGGAACAGGTCGGCGCCTTCGATCACCTCGTCCAGCGTGCGCTTGTCGGTCTTCTGGGCGTATTCCGCCTTCTGGTCGGTCATCTCTTCGGTGCGGCCCTCGTAGACCACGCCCTTGATGTCGCAGAGCCAGACGTTTTCGCGTTTCACCCCCAGTTTCAGCAGCATGTTGAGACAGGCGATGCCGGCCGCGCCGCCGCCGGTCGAGACGATCTTGATGTCCTCAAATTTTTTGCCCGCCACGCGCAGCGCATTGGTCGCCGCCGCGCCGACGACGATGGCAGTGCCGTGCTGATCGTCGTGGAACACCGGAATGTTCATCCGCTCGCGGCAGAGCTTTTCGACGATGAAGCACTCCGGCGCCTTGATGTCCTCGAGGTTGATCGCGCCGAAGGTCGGCTCGAGCGCGCAGACGATATCGGCGAGCTTCTCGGGGTCGGTCTCGTTCACCTCGATGTCGAAACAATCGATGCCGGCGAATTTCTTGAAGAGCACCGCCTTGCCCTCCATCACCGGCTTCGAGGCGAGCGCGCCGATATTGCCCAGCCCGAGAACGGCCGAGCCATTCGACACCACCGCCACCAGGTTGCCGCGCGCGGTGTAGCGGGCGGCATTGGTCTCGGCCTTGGTGATCTCGACACAGGCCTCGGCCACGCCGGGCGAATAGGCCCGCGCCAGATCGCGGCCATTGGCCAGCGGCTTGGTGGCCCGCACCTCGAGTTTGCCCGGCTTGGGGTACTCGTGATAGAACAGGGCCGCCTCGCGCAGTGTTTCCTGTGCCTTGCTGTCGGTCATCTCGAAGTCCCTCTGCGTGTTTGGTTTAGTGTTAAACTATCTCGGCCCGGAGTATTATACCCGGCGCGGCGATAACAGCTATTTGCTAATCCTGTAAATCAGCTTAGCGATAACAGTGCGGTTCTGTCGTGTCTTTCGTCGCTTTTCCCGGCAGGGCCGGGCCACGTCATGCTTGCATCGCGTGGCGCGCGGCCCGATCATGACGGCCAGTTTGAACGATGGGGGTTTTTGATGGAACTGGCCGAAACCGCGCGTGCCGTGCGCGACAATGCCTATGCGCCGTATTCCGGTTTCAAGGTGGGCGCCGCCCTGCGCGCCGGCGATGGCACGGTCTATGCCGGCTGCAACGTCGAGAACGTGGCCTATCCCGAGGGCACCTGTGCCGAGGCCGGCGCCATCGCCGCCATGGTGGCCGGCGGGCAGACCCGGTTCGACGCAGCTTATGTGGTGGCCGACAGCCCGACGCCGGTGACCCCCTGTGGCGGCTGCCGGCAGAAGCTGGCGGAATTCGCCAGCGGCCCCGATGTGGTGGTGACCATGGCGACGCTGGGCGGTGAGGAAATGGCCCTGACCATCGCCGAGCTGCTGCCGGGCGCCTTTGCCACCGCCCATATGGACACCGCCGCGACATGAGCGATGCGCGGGCGATTCTTGCCGCCTTGCGCCGGGGCGATCCCCCGACCGAGGCCGATCTGACGTGGTTCGTCCAGGGGCTGGCCGATGGCGGCGTGACCGATGCCCAGGCCGGGGCCTTTGCCATGGCGGTCTGCCTGCACGGGCTGCCCGAGGCCGGCCGCGTGGCGCTGACCCGCGCGATGCGCGACAGCGGCGATATCCTGCGCTGGGATCTGCCGGGGCCGGTGCTCGACAAACATTCCACCGGCGGGGTGGGCGATTGTGTCAGCCTGGTGCTGGCGCCGGCGTTGGCGGCCTGTGGCGCCTTTGTGCCGATGATTTCGGGCCGTGGCCTCGGCCATACCGGCGGCACGCTCGACAAGATGGAAAGCATTCCCGGGCTCGCCACGACGCTCGACGAGGCGCGATTTTCCGAGGTGGTGCGCCATGCAGGCTGCGCCATCGTTTCCGCCAGCGCCGAGATCGCGCCGGCCGACAAGCGGCTTTATGCGGTGCGCGACGTCACCGCTACGGTCGATAGCCTCGACCTGATCACTGCCTCGATCCTGTCCAAGAAGCTGGCAGCGGGGCTCGAGGGGCTGGTGCTCGACGTCAAGCTCGGCTCGGGCGCCTTCATGAAACGGCACGCCGATGCGCAGGCACTGGCACAGGCGCTGGTCTCGACCGCCAATGCCGCCGGCTGCCCGACCCAGGCCTTGATCACCGACATGTCGCAGCCGTTGGCCCCCGCGCTGGGCAATGCGCTCGAGGTCGATGTCTCGATGCGGGTGCTGACCGGCGCCGCCGAGGGGCGGCTGCACGCGATCACCTGCGGCCTCGGCGGGGCGCTGCTGGCCTCGGGCGGGCTGGCGCGCGACGCCATGGCGGGCGAGGCAGCGATTGCCGAGGCGATCCGCTCCGGCAAGGCCGCCGAACATTTCGGCCGCATGGTGCAGGCGATGGGCGGCCCGGTGCATTTTGTCGAGGACTGGCAGCGCTTTCTGCCCGAGGCGCCGGTGATCCGCGAGATCCCGGCGCCGGAAGCGGGCGTCGTGGCGTCGATGGATGGTGAGGCGCTGGGCCTCGCGGTGGTACATCTGGGCGGCGGCCGTCTGGTCGAAAGCGACCTGGTCGACCCGGCGGTCGGCCTGTCGGACGTGGTGTCGCTGGGCGAGCAAGTGGCACAGGGCCAGCCGCTGGCGCGGGTCCATGCCGCGCGCGAAAGTCAGGCGGATGCGGCGGTGCAGGCCGTGCGGGCGGCGATCCGCATCGGCGATGCCGCGCCGGAACCGCCGCTGATACACGAAAGGATCAGCTGATGGCGCGTGCCTTCCTTGTGGTGATGGATTCCCTGGGCATCGGCGGGGCGCCGGATGCCGCGGCCTATTTCAACGGTGACATCCCCGACACCGGCGCCAACACCTTGGCCCATATCGCCCAGGCCTGCGCAGCGGGCGAGGCGGAAGAAGGACGCTCCGGCCCGCTGCACCTGCCGCATCTCGATGGGCTGGGGCTGGGCGCGGCCTGCCGGCTGGCCTCGGGCGACGCGGCGCCGGGGCTCGAGGCGACGCCAAAGGGCCTCTGGGGCGCAGCGACAGAGCATTCGCGCGGCAAGGACACGCCGTCGGGGCATTGGGAGCTCGCCGGGCTTCCCGTGCCCTGGGACTGGACGGTCTTTCCCAAGACCGTTCCGGCCTTTCCCAAGGATATCAGCCAATTGGCTGCCGAACTTGCGGGAACAGACGGGATTTTGGGCAATTGCCATGCCTCGGGCACGGAAATCCTCAAGCAGCTTGGCGAAGAGCACCTGCGCACCGGCTGGCCGATCTGTTACACCTCGGTCGACAGCGTTTTTCAGATTGCCGCGCATGAAGAGCATTTCGGCCTCGCGCGCCTGCTCAGGCTCTGCGAGGAGCTTGCGCCGCATCTGCATGCGATGCGCGTCGGGCGGGTGATTGCGCGGCCTTTCGTCGGCACGCCCGGCGCGTTCGCGCGCACCGGCAACCGCCGCGACTATGCGCTGACGCCGCCAGGCAAGGTGCTGACAAACTGGGTGCAGGACGCGGGCCGTGCGGTGCATGCGATTGGAAAGATTGGCGATATCTTCTCGATGCAGGGGATTGACGCGGTGTCCAAGGGCACAGATGCCACGCTGATGCAGGCGCTGGCGCATCAGGTCGATCACGCGCCCGACGGCGGCTTGGTCTTTGCCAATTTTGTCGAGTTCGACAGCCTCTGGGGGCACCGCCGAGACGTGTCGGGATATGCCCGTGCGCTGGAGTGGTTCGACGCCGAACTTGGGCCGATCCTGGCGCGGCTGCGGCCGGACGACCTGATGATCCTCACCGCCGATCACGGCAACGATCCGACCTGGACCGGCACCGATCACACCCGCGAACGGGTACCGGTTCTGGGCGCCGGCCGGGACGCCCAGGGCATCGGAATCGTCGATTTCACCGCCGTGGCGGCTGCCATATCCGAACACCTTAACGTCGAATACCCCCCTGATATGCGGAGCTTTCTGTGACTTTTCGAACATTTCCCAAGGCGGAGCTGCATCTCCACATCGAAGGCGCGGCGCCGCCGAAACTGATTGCCGGGCTGGCCCGGGAAAAGTCTGTGGATATCGCCGGTGTCTTCGACGAGCGGGGCAATTACGTCTATCGCGATTTTCTGCAATTTCTCAAGGTCTACGAGGCCGCAACTCAGGTGCTTCAGACGCCCGAGGACTACCGCCGCCTGACATTGGCGGTGCTTGAGGAAAGCGCCGCGCATGGGGTTGTCTATTCCGAAGCCTTTCTGAGCCCGGATTTCTGCGGCGGCGGCGATCTGGCGGCCTGGCGCGAATATCTGCATGCGATCCGCGAGGCCGCCGATCAGGCCGAGCGCGAAATGGGCATCACCCTGCGCGGTGTGGTGACCTGCGTGCGCCACTTCGGGCCGGAGCAGGCCAAGAAGACGGCGCTCTGCGCTGCCGAAACCGCCGATGACTGGCTCTGCGGCTTTGGCATGGGCGGCGACGAGAATGCCGGCGAACAGGGCGATTTCGCCTATTCCTTCGACATGGCGCGCGAGGCCGGTCTGCGGCTGACCACCCATGCCGGCGAATGGCGCGGCCCCGAGGAAGTGCGGGCGGCGGTTCGCGATCTCCGGGTCGAGCGCGTCGGGCACGGGGTGCGGGTGATCGAGGATCTGGCGCTGGTTGACGAACTGATTGAAAAGGATGTGGTGCTCGAGGTTTGCCCCGGGTCCAATGTCATGCTGGGGGTCTACCCCAAGCTTGCCGCGCATCCGATCGAAAAACTGCGCGAGCGGGGCATCAAGGTCACGGTTTCGACCGATGATCCGCCGTTTTTTCACACCGACATGACCAAGGAATACGAAGGGCTTGCACGCGTCTTCGAATGGAACGAAGACGACTTCAAGGCCCTCAACCAGACCGCCCTCGCGGCGGCCTTCTGTGATGACGCGACCCGCGACCGGATCGCGAAGAAACTGGAAACCGCATGACCGAACATCTGACCGTCGTCGAACACCCCCTGGTGCAGCACAAGCTCAGCCTGATGCGCGACAAGGCGACCTCGACCGCCGAATTCCGTCGCCTGCTGCGCGAAATCAGCCAGTTGCTGGCTTATGAGATCACCCGCGAGCTGCCGATGACGACGCAGCAGGTGGAAACTCCGATGGAGATGATGGATGCGCCGGTGCTCGACGGCAAGAAGCTGGCGCTGATCTCGATCCTGCGGGCCGGCAACGGACTGCTGGACGGGGTGCTCGAACTGGTGCCATCGGCGCGGGTCGGATTTGTCGGGCTGTACCGCGATGAAGAGACGCTTCTGCCGGTGCAATACTACTTCAAGGTGCCCGACGGCCTCGATGACCGGCTGGTGATCGCCGTCGATCCGATGTTGGCAACTGGCAATTCCTCGGCCGCCGCGATCGACCTGCTCAAGCAGGCCGGGGCGACCAATATCCGGTTTCTCTGCCTGCTTGCCGCGCCCGAAGGCGTCGCCCGGATGCAGGAGGCGCATCCCGATGTGCCGATCATCACCGCCTCGCTTGATCGCTGCCTGAATGATCAGGGATATATCATCCCGGGCCTAGGTGATGCGGGTGACAGGATGTTCGGCACAAAATAGGCCCGAGACCGCTTTACTAAATAGCAACCTTTTGTCATGCTGAGCCCCAAACCTGTGGGGACTGGTGATGAATAAATCGAGCATCTGTGCGGCGTTGGCGGTCGCAATTGGACTTTCGGCAAGTGCAACCTCGGGGGTGGCCCAGATCCGCGACGATCTGGCCGCACCGGCCGAGTTGCCGCCGGCTTCCTTTACCGGCCGGCAATATGTCGACAGCCGGGGCTGCATGTACATCCGTGCCGGGATCGACGGCAATGTCACCTGGGTTCCGCGGGTCGACCGCAACCGGCAGGTGATCTGCGGCCAGACCGCCTCTGCGCCCGCCGCCGCGCCCGCTCCGGTTGCCTCGGCCCCGGCGCCGGTAGCAGAGCCCGAACCCGCGCCGGCCGCCCCCGCCGAACCCGCGCCCCGGCCGGTTGTCACCGAGCGCCCGGCGCCCGCAGCGGCCCCCGCCGCGCCGCGCCGGGTGGTGCAGGCGCCGGCCCCGCGCAGGGTGGCGCAGCCCCCGGCGCCGCGTCAGGTCACACAAGCCCCGGCACAGGTCGCCCCCAAGCGGCGCGTGCGTCGCGATGCCTCGGGCAAAACGGTGATCCGGCATTCGACGCCGATCGTGCGCAACGCGCCGGCGCCGGCGAACAAGGTCATCGTCCGCCGCGCCGGGCAGCTGCCGCCGAATACTGTGCTGCGTACCCCGGCCGGGCTGAGCAAAGGCCCGACAGTCGTGGTCCGCGAGACGGGCAAGGCGGTGCGTCTGGCCGATCAGGGCGTCAAGGTCTTTACCGGCACCAGCGGCATCCAGCGTGTCACCGGCCAGACGCGCATCGCGCCCAAGGAAGCCTATGTCCGTGGTGCTTCTGTCGATGTGCCGGTGCCGAAAGGGTATCAGCGTGCCTTCGACGACGGCCGGCTGAGCACCACCCGCGCGCATCAGACCCTTGATGGCCGTCGCAAGATGCTACTGACCTGGACAAATACGGTGCCGCGCCGGCTGATCGACAAGAGTACCGGGGAAGAGGTCAG
The DNA here is from genome assembly GCF_028807375.1 of Marinovum sp. PR37. Lineage (NCBI taxonomy): Bacteria > Pseudomonadati > Pseudomonadota > Alphaproteobacteria > Rhodobacterales > Roseobacteraceae > Marinovum > Marinovum sp. PR37. The sequence continues at coordinate 28,070 of NZ_JARAML010000002.1, forward strand.
TCATTATTTCCCCCAGCTTGTCTATCCCTATCGCTCGATGAAGGAACAGCAGGCCGCCGGTTTTGTCAGCTCACGCGGGGCAGTGCCCGAGGCGGCGCCGGAGCAACAGCGCCGGAGCGCGCCCGAGGCGGTGCGCAAGGACACGCCGAAACCGATCCGCAAGAGCGCCGTGGCTCCGGCCAGCCACCGGTATGTTCAGCTCGGCACCTTCAGCACGCCGGCCAAGGCGCAGGCGGCGATCCGTCGGGTGCAGGCGGCGGGATTGCCTGTACGGATCAATGAATTCAGCCGCGCCGGCGTGCCGCACCGGATGGTTCTGGTCGGGCCTTTCGCGCGGCAGGATCGGCTCAGGGCCGCGCTGGACACGGTGCGCAACCGGATCGGCTATCGCTCGGCCACGCTGCGCAAGTGACGACACGACAGGTTTGACAGCAGGGCGGGCTTCGGGCCCGCCCCATTCGCTTTCCGAAAGTTGCGTTATTCGCCGCAGATCGCCTGCAAGCGCAGCCAGTCGTTGTCCGACATCACCGGCGCGGCATCGGCGTCTTCCAGCGGATCGGCCTCGATCAGGGGGAGCGTGGTTTCCCCGGTGAAGTCAACCGCATAGGCATAAGGCGCAGTGTGCAGCCGGGCCGCGTGAAACGCCTCGATCACGCGCCGGTCGGGCAGGGGCTCGGGCGATCCGGCCATCAGGGTGACGGCAAAGCGCTCAAGCGCCTCGTCGGGCAGTTGCCCGGTGGTCAGCAGGCGCGCGGTGGCCATCATCCCGGCCTGCCGCAGCAGTGCTTCGAGCGGATCCTCGGCCTGGGCGCGCAGATTCTCGACTAGCACATAGCCGGCGGCGGCCTCGGGGTCTTCGGTGTCCTCGAGCACGCGCCGGTCAAGCAGGATGAAGCCGCCCGGCAGATGCGCCGTCGCGCGGGACGAGGCGCGCAGTACCACCAGATCGCCGGCGCGCTCGGGGCCGAGAACCCGGCGGCTCAGCATGCGCAGTTGCGCGACGGCGGTGTCCGAGCGGCAGGCGGGGCCGGAGACGCGCGAAATCTCGGTCAGCAGGGCACGGCCGATGGCATCGCGTTTCACATCCGGCACCACTCGCATGGTATGGGCGACCAATGCGTCCGGCAGCCAGAACACCGCCAGGCCGAGAAAGGCCGCCATCGCCGTGGCGCCCAACCCCCAGCGCAGCCGGCCCTGGCGCGGCCGGCGGCGGATGATCTCGCGCCGCAGCCGCTCGATGGCGTCGATCATGTCATTGGCGTCGTCGTCAAGCTCGAGCTCTTCGCCGGGATCGCCGTTGGGAAAGTAGCGGGCAGGGCGTTGGCCGGGGTTGGCGCGTTCCACCGCCGCCAGCGACCAATGCGCCAGGGCCTGGTCGTTCATGTCGCTCAGAACCAGCGTCGCTTCGCCCAGAGAGACCACCACATGTCGGCGCTGCGCGCCCTCGGTGGCGCGCCAGAGACCCTGTGCCTCCAACCTCTGGAATTCCTTCAACGCTGTCATCTGCCGGGCCTGCTCCGCCTCATCGGCGCGGACCGTAACATGAAGCGCGGGGCGGCGTCCATCAGCGGCGATCAGGGTTTGGGCCGGTCGTCCCATTGGTCGCAGAGGATACGCTGCGCATTGCCCGCGGGATCGTCGTATTGCCGCGCCCGGACGGTAAAGACAAAGCCGGCGAGGCCAATACCGCCGAGGAACAGCGCGATCGGGATCAGATAGATCAGGACGTTCATGGCGACCTCAGGCGCAGGGCGTTGAGCGAGACGGTGATCGACGAGGTCGACATTGCCAGCGCGGCGATCAGCGGCGTCGCCAGCCCGGCAACGGCCAACGGCACGGCAAGGATGTTGTAGAGCGTGGCAATGCGAAAGTTCTCGCGGATGCGCCGGGTCGCCGCGCGCGCGGTGGTCAGCGCCAGGGGCAGGGGGGCAAGATCGCGGCCGAGCAGCACGATATCACTGGCCACCCGCGCCGCATCCAGCGCACTGGCGGGCGAGATCGAGACATCGGCCATGGCCAATGCGGCGGTGTCATTCAGCCCGTCGCCGACCATGAGCACATGTGCGCCGTGGGCCTTCAGCGCCCGGATGCGCGCCGCCTTGTCCTCCGGGCGGGCTTCGGCCGTCCAGTCCTCGATGCCGAGGCGCGCGGCCATGGCCGCCACCGGGCCGGGGGCATCGCCCGACATCAGGAGCACCCGATGGCCCGCCGCCTGCAAGGCCGCAACCGCCGCTTCGGCGCCGGGGCGCAGGGCGTCGCGAAAGGCGAAGCGGTGGGTTGTGCCATCCGGCAGGGTCAGCCAGGCGGCGGTCTCGCGGCCCTGGTCGCCGGCGCCGGCCCAGGCGGCGCGGCCGAGGCGGACCGTGTGGCCCTCGAACTGCCCTTCGGTGCCGAACCCGGGCACCTCGTGGAGCCGGGTGACCCGCGCCGGTTGCAGCCCGCGATCGCGCGCGGCGCGGGCCAGTGCCTGGCTCAGCGGATGAGCCGAGCATTCGGCCAGCGCCAGAGCCGGGCGCAGCACTGCGTCTGAATGGCTGTCGGGGTGCGAGAGCACCGGTTGGCCCTCGGTCAGCGTGCCGGTCTTGTCGAACACCACGGTGTCGACCCGGGCCAGCCGCTCGAGCGCGGTTTCATGTTTGATCAGCATGCCGTGTTTGAACAGCCGGCCGGAGGCGGCGGTGGTCACCGCCGGCACCGCGAGGCCCAGCGCGCAGGGGCAGGTGATGATCAGCACGGCGGCCGCGATGTTGAGCGCGATCCGCAGGTCGCCCGACCAGGCAAACCAGCCGATAAAGGCCAGCGCCGAAAGGATGTGCACGCCCGGCGCGTAGAGCCGGGCGGCCCTGTCGGCCAGCGAGGTATAGCGCGCGCGGCCGGATTCCGCCACGGCCACCAGATCGGCCAGCCGGTGCAGCGCACTGTCGCTGCCAATGGCGCTGGCGCGAACCTGCAATGGCCCGGTGAGGTTCACCTCGCCGGCGCTGACGGCCATGCCCGGCGCGGCAAAGACCGGCAGGGTCTCGCCCGTCAGCAGTGACCGGTCGAGTTCGGAGTTGCCGGCCAGGATCTCGCCATCGACCGGCATCCGGCCGCCGGGCCGCACCAGGACGATGTCGCCAACCGAAAGCGCGCCCAGCGGCACCTGGGTCTCTTCGCCGTCGCGCAGGCGGGTGGCGCGGGGCACCTCCAGCGCCGCCAGCTCCTCGGCGGCCGACCGGGCGATGGCGCGGGTGCGGTGATCGAGATAGCGGCCGGCCAGCAGGAAGAAGGTCAGCGCGATGGCGGCGTCGAAATAGGCGTGGTGTCCCGAGAGCCATGTCTCCCAGAGCGAGGTCGCGAGCGCCAGCGCAATGGCCAGCGAGATCGGCACATCCATGTTGAGCCGCCGGGCGCGGAGTGCACGCCAGGCGCTGACAAAGAACGGCTGGGCGGCAAAGCCGATGGTGGGCAGGGTGATCACCGCCGAAATCCAGTGAAACATGTCGCGTGTCGCACCCTCGGCCCCGGCCCAGACAGCGACCGAGAGCAGCATCACGTTCATCGCCGCAAAGCCCGCCACCGCCAGCCGCATCAGCAGGTCGCGCCCGACCTTGTCGGTTGCGGTGGCGCCGAGCAGCCCGGCGTCGAGCTCATGCGCCTCAAAGCCCGCATCCGCCAGCACCCGGATCAGCGCGTCGGGGGTGACTTCGGGCCCGGCCGCAACCGTCACCCGTTTCAGCGTCAGGTTGACCCGCGCCTCGCGAACCCCCGCCTGGGCATTCAACACCCGTTCGACCGTGGCGATGCAGGCGGCGCAATGGATCGTGGGCAGCGACAGGGCCAGCGGTCCGGATGCCTCGGCGGCGCCGAGGGCCTGGGCCGCCGGGGCCGCGGCGCAGGCCGGGCAGGCCGAAGGCGAGGGGCGAAGCGCGACCGTCATGGCCTATTCCCCGCGCAGAAGGACGCGCTGCGAAAATGCGGTGCCGTCCGGCGCCTTGGCGGTCATCCGCAGGTTCCAGTTGCCCGGTGCAATCTCGGCATCGGCGACATAGGCGCGACCGTTGAAACTGAAGTCGGGCGCGATGTCGTCCTTGACATGGGTGGCCCGGCCCAGCACCGCATGCAGGTCGGCCACCTGCACCGGCCGGCCCTCGGCATCCTCGATCGCCAGCACCACCCTGCCGTCATCGGCGGTGGCGGTGACGGTCCAGCCCAGCGCCTGCTGCGCGTCGCGTCTGGCATCGAAGCTTTGGCTGGCGACATAGGAATTGCCGGTCTCGAGCCCCGGAAAGGTCGCGACCGCGTTGAAGGCCAGGGTCAGGTTGACGCCGATGATCACGCCAAAGGCGGCGGTGAAGATTGCCAATACGTGCCAGCCGGTGAGTTTCCGTGTCGCGGATGTCATCTCAGTTCTCCTTGCCGTTGAAGACGGTGTCTTCGAAGCTGCGTTCGCCGCTCTCGGTGTCTTCGACCCAGAGCCGGATATCGCTACGTGCCCGCCGGGCCGGGGCCGCGGCGGCGGGCGCGATCACATGGACCTTGTGCAATTGCGTGCTGTCGGCGGGAACGGTGACGGTCGTGTGTGTGGCGCCTTCGACCTCGAGCCGCAGCGCCGGGTCGCCGGCCACCGAGAGCCGGAAGGGCTGCGCCATGCCATGTTTGTTGCGCAGCCGCACCTCGTAGGTGTTGCGGATCGCTCCGTCCGACAGGGTAACAAAGGTGGGGTTGCGCACCGGGGCGACCGTCATGTCGATCTCGGGCCGGATGAAGAGCGCAAAGAGCAGCAGCAGCCCGACCCCGCCCCAGAGCGTGGTATAAAGCACGGTGCGCGGCCGGAAGACATGGCGCCAGACCGGCCGGGGCGTGCCGCCGGCGCGTTCCGCGGCTTCGTCGGTCAGTGCCATGTAGTCGATCAGCCCGCGGGGCTTGCCGATCCTGGCCATCACGTCGTCGCAGGCATCGATGCAGAGCGCACAGGTGATGCATTCCATCTGCTGGCCGTTGCGGATGTCGATCCCCATTGGGCAGACGTTGACGCAGGCCATGCAGTCGATGCAATCGCCGGGCGGCTGATCGGCCAGCGGCTGCGGCAGGATCGGCGCGGCATAGGGCATCGGTGTCGAGGGATAGGCCGGCGAGGTGCGCCCGGTGGCGGCCTCTTCGGCGGCGATTTTCAGCGACAGCGCCTTGTTCTTCTTCTGACGGCGGGTGTTACCCTTGCCGCGCGGCTCACCGCGCCAGGCGCGGTAGCCGACGGTCAGCGTGTCCTCGTCCATCATCGCCGCCTGGATGCGCGGCCAGGGGCAGGCGTAGATGCAGATCTGTTCGCGGGCAAAGCCGCCAAAGACAAAGGTGGTCAGCGTCAGGATCGCCATGGTGGTATAGGCCACCGGATGGGCCTGGCCGGTCACCAGATCGCGCAGGAGCGTCGGCGCATCGGCGAAATAGAACACCCAGGCGCCGCCGGTGCCCAACCCGATCAGCAGCCAGATCGCCCATTTCGTCAGCCGCAGCCGGGCCTTGCGCAGGCTCATGGCCTGACGGTGCAGGCGCAACTGGGCGTTTCGGTCGCCCTCGATCCAACGTTCGACCAGCATGAAAAGATCGGTCCAGACGGTCTGCGGGCAGGCATAGCCGCACCAGACCCGGCCCAGCGCCGAGGTAAAGAGGAAGAGGCCGAGACCGGCCATGATCAGCAGCCCGGCGACGAAATAGAATTCATGCGGCCAGATCTCGATCCAGAAGAAATAGAACCGCCGGCCGGCCAGGTCGATCAGCACCGCCTGATCGGGCAGGCTTGGGCCCCGGTCCCAGCGAATCCAGGGCACCAGATAATAGATGCCCAGGGTGACCGCCATGATCGCCCATTTCAGATTGCGGAACCTGCCCGAGACGCGCTTGGGAAAGATCGGTTCGCGCGACTTGTAGAGGCTTTGCTCTGTCGTGTCGGTCAAGAGGGGGCTCCGGGTGCTGCGTTTGCGTCCTTTTGGACGTTGCGCCGCGCCACGGCTTTGACCTGAGTCAAACTGCGCCGCCCGGTCCCCCTTTATGTTCAGCCCGCCGCCATGCCCTGTGCCTTGCCCTGCTGGCGCAGCCAGGCCACGAAACGCCGCAGCGGCGGGCGCTGGACACCGGGGCGGGTGACGATGAAATAGCCTTTCTTGCGCACATCCTCGAACAGCACCCGCAGCCGGCCGGCGGCGACATCCTCCTCGACAAAGACCCGCGCGGTGATGGCGATGCCCTGGCCCTGCCGCGCCGCCTCGATCATCAGGTTGCCGGGCAGGGAAGAGATGCCCATGGCGCGGTTGCGGCCGACGCCGAGCCGGGCGAACCATTCGGTCGCCTCGTTGGTGCCCAGCTCCTGGAGCCAGTGAAAGGCGCGCAGATCGTTCAGATCGTCGAAGTCGCGCATGCCCACCAGCGAGGTCGCCGCCACCACCGCGATCGGCGATTGCACCAGCAGTTCGGCCTCGAGCCCGGGCCATTCGCCCGAGCCATACCGCAGCGCCACGTCGATGCCGCCGGGTTCGATCGGCTTCACCTCGGCGGTGGGGTCGATCATCAGGCTGATCGCGGGGTTCGCCGCCCGGAAATCCGCCAGCCGCGGCATCAGCCAGGACGAGGCAAAGCTCGGTGTCGCGGATACTGTCAGGGGCCGGTCGGCATCGCGCCCGGTAAGCTCGTCACAGACCCGGGCGACGCCGCCAAGCCCGTCGAGCAGGGCATCGGCCAGCCGCTGGCCCTCGGGCGTCAGCACCATCCGGCGGCCCGACCGGTCGAGCAGGGTAAGGCCGAGATGCGCCTCGAGATTGCGGATCTGCTGGCTGATCGCCGCGTGGCTGACATTGAGCGCGGCGCCCGCGGGCTGCACCGCGCCGGCATCGGCAAAGGCGGCAAAGGCGCGCAGGGCGGCCAGCGGGGGCAGGGCAGTCCAATCCATCATGTAATCCTGTCTTACATGACCGAATTATTCCTGCCTCGCCTGAGCGCCGTCAATAGCGCATATTACCTGCATATCCCCAAGGTCTCAGGAGGCTGACATGTTCGGAATTTTTGCAGATGTCTTCAAGCGCGCAACCTATCTCGAGGATCGTGATGCGGGCTATCGCAAGGAAGAGCCGCCGCGCCGCGACATCCAGCAGCGCGCGCCCTTCCACTGGTCTTTCGAGACCCGCCGCCGGTTGTTCGGCGACGACAATGGATGAGCCCCGCGCCAAGCCCGGTGCGCTTCGCTGGCCCTGGCGGACCGGGCGCTGGCGGCGGCACCAGGTGCCGTTTGGCCGGCGTTATCTCTGACGCGGAAAGGCCGCCGGTTCCGGCGGCCTTTGGCTTTGAACACAGAGGCCCTGTGCGGGATCTCGGGCGTCACGGTTCCCGACCGGGCCCGCACGCCAGCCCGAGACGGAAGGGCTGTCCTGGCTGTTCCGGGGCTATTCGGCCGGTGGCGCCTCGCCGCCGCCCAACCCGTGCACATAGGCCGAGACCGCGCGGATCTGCGCCTCGGTCAACCGTCCCTGCCACGCCGGCATGACGCCGTAGCGGGCATTGTGCACCGTCTCAACCAGCCGCGCATAATCGCCGCCATACAGCCAGATCGCATCGGTCAGATCGGGGGCGCCCTGCATCCGGTCGCCGGAGCCGTCCGCTCCGTGGCAGGACGCGCATTGATCGGCAAAGACCTGGCCCCCGGCCGCCACTTCGCCGGCATCCTGCGGTGGGCCGGAAAGCGACATCACGTAGTTGACCACCTGGCTGATCTCTTCGCCTTCGAGCAGTTCATCGCGGCCAAAGGCCGGCATCATCGAAAACCGCGCATCGGGGTTTTCCTCATTGCGGATGCCGTAAGAGATCGTCTCGTGAATGGCCGTGATATCGCCGCCCCAGAGCCAGTCATCGTCGAGCAGATTGGGATAGCCACCGGCCTGCGCGCCGGCCGCACCCGAGCCGTGGCATTGCGCGCACCAGGTGCGAAACACCGCAGCGCCGGCATTGGTGGCATAGCTCAGAAGCGCGGGATCGGCTGCGATGGCGGTCAGATCGGTGGTTTCGAGCCTTGCGTTGATCGCGGCGTTGGCGGCGTCGACGGCGGCGATCTCGCTGGCCACTTCGGCGCGGGTGGAATAGCCCAGCACGCCGGCGGTGGCCTTGGTAATCCCCGGCCAGGCCGGATAGGCGATGGTGTATCCGACCCCCCAGACAATCGTGGCGTAGAAGGCCCAGAGCCACCAGCGCGGCAGCGGATTGTTGAACTCCTCGATCCCGTCCCAGCTGTGGCCGGTGGTTTCGGGATCGCCCGTCTGTTTCGGCGGTGTCCGGCTCATGTCCGTGCCTCCTTGTCCTCTGCGGCGGCAGGTCTGTCATCGTGGCGCAGCGGGATGGCGGCGCAGTCGCGATGGGCGGCGCGGCTGCCGGGGCGCAGCACCCAGAGCACCATGCCGACGAAGAAGGTGAAGAGCACCAGAAGGCCCCAGCTGTCGGCCAGTTCGCGCAGAAAGGAATAATTCTCCATGTCAGTGCCTCCTTAGCGGCTTACAGCGGGCGTGAAGGTCGAGAAATCGACCAGCGTGCCCAGCATCTGAAGATAGGCGATCAGCGCGTCGGCTTCGGAAACCCCCGGCGCCCCGTCGAAATTGCGCAGGTTGACACCTTCGCCGTAGCGGTCGAGCAGCCCGTCGTAATCGCTGTCGGGATCGGCCTGCGCCCGAAAATCGGCCTCTGCCGCCTCGATCATTTCGCTGCTGTAGGGCACGCCGACGAAGCGGTGGGTCGCCATCAGCTCATCGACATGGCGCCCGTCGATCAGCGTCCGTTCGAGCTGGTCGTATTTCGGCATCACCGATTCCGGCACCACCGATTGCGGATCGCGGAAGTGATCGACATGCCAGTCGTCGGAATAGCGCCCGCCGACGCGGGCCAGGTCCGGCCCGGTCCGTTTGGAGCCCCATTGGAACGGGTGATCATACATCGATTCCGCCGCCAGCGAGTAATGGCCATACCGCTCGACCTCGTCGCGCATCGGCCGGATCATCTGGCTGTGGCAGGTATAACAGCCCTCGCGCACATAGATGTCGCGCCCGACCAGCTCCAGCGGGGTATAGGGGCGCATGCCCTCGACCTTTTCGATGGTGTTGTCGAGGTAGAACAGCGGCACGATCTGCACCAGCCCGCCGATGGTCACCACCAGGAAGCTGAAGATCAGCAGCAGGGTGGCGTTTTTCTCGAGGATCTTGTGCCGATCCAGGAGTGAGCGGCGGCGCAGTCGTTCGCCAATCGCCGTGGCGGATGCGGGCATTGCGGGTTTTTCAGTAGCCATCTCCGGTCCTCCTCATTCGGCCGGTGTGGCATGGGCTGCGGCGGCAGGGGCCTCGGCGGCCGGGCTGCGTTTCACAGTCATCCACAGGTTGAAACACATGATCAGCGCACCGGCGAGGAACAGGACCCCGCCCAGACCACGCACCACGTACATCGGAAGCTTCGCGGCCACGGTGTCGGCGAAGGAGTTCACCAGGAAGCCATTGGCATCCACCTCGCGCCACATCAGCCCTTCCATGATGCCGGTCACCCACATCGCGGCGGCGTAGAGCACGATGCCGATGGTGGCGAGCCAGAAGTGCCAGTTGACCAGGCTCAGCGAATAGAGCCGCTCGCGGTTCCACAGTTTCGGCACCAGGTAATAGAGCGCGCCAAAGGTGATCATGCCGTTCCAGCCCAAGGCGCCGGAATGCACGTGGCCGATGGTCCAGTCGGTGTAATGGCTCAGCGAGTTGACTGCGCGGATCGACATCATCGGCCCTTCGAAGGTCGACATGCCGTAGAAGCCAACCGAGATCACCATCATGCGGATCACCGGATCGGTGCGCAGCTTGTCCCAGGCCCCCGACAGCGTCATCAGCCCGTTGATCATGCCACCCCAGGAGGGCATCCAGAGCACGATCGAGAACACCATGCCCAGCGTCGAGGCCCAGTCGGGCAGGGCGGTGTAATGCAGGTGGTGCGGACCGGCCCAGATGTAGAGGAAGATCAGCGCCCAGAAGTGGATGATGCTGAGCTTGTAGCTGAACACCGGGCGTTCGGCCTGTTTCGGGATGAAGTAGTACATCATGCCCAGGAAGCCCGCGGTCAGAAAGAAGCCCACGGCGTTGTGGCCGTACCACCATTGCACCATGGCATCCTGCACGCCCGAGAAGACCTGCACCGATTTCGAGCCCCAGATCGACACCGGGATCGAGAGGTTGTTGACCACATGCAGCATCGCCACGGTGACGATGAAGGCGAGGTAGAACCAGTTGGCCACGTAGATATGCGGCTCGCGGCGGCGGATGATCGTGCCGAGAAAGACCGCGAGATAAACCAGCCAGACCACGGTCAGCCAGAGGTCGATGTACCATTCCGGCTCGGCGTATTCCTTGGATTGTGTGGCGCCGAGCAGATAGCCGGTGGCGGCCAGGACGATAAAGAGCTGATAGCCCCAGAAGACGAACCAGGCGGCATTGCCGCCCCAGAGCCGCGCCGCGCTGGTGCGCTGGACCACGTAGAACGACGTGGCGATCAGCGCGTTGCCGCCAAAGGCGAAGATCACCGCCGAGGTGTGCAGCGGCCGCAGCCGGCCAAAGTTGGTATAACCCTCCGACCAGTCGAAGTTCAGCCCCGGAAAGGCCAGCTGAAAGGCGATGAAGGTGCCCACGAGAAAGCCCACCACGCCCCAGACAGCGGTGGCGATCACCCCGTAGCGCACGACGCCGTCCATATAGGCGGTTTCGATCGCGGGTTCGGGTGGGTCCTCGTCGGTGTTGCGCAGAACCCAGAGAAACAGCCCGCCGCTGATCACGAGGATCAGGACGGCGTGCACCTGATAGGCCAGGTCGCGCGCGAAATTGGCCGCCAGCGCCGAAAAAAGCACCAGCAGACCAAGCGCCGCCAGCTTGATATAATTAGACATTGTTCGTCCCTTCGTCTGGCCCCGCGCGATTCGTTGTCCGGCGGGGCAAATACGGATGGGGGAGTTTCTGCGCCTGCCGGGCGAAAGCTGCCTTGATCTGGGTCAATACTTTCGCCGTCCCGGTTTGACGTGGCTCAAGGCGAGGCTGCGATGCAGGCGGCTAACGTGCAGCGACAACGGGAAGGAGACACCCATGACCTACAAATCCGTGTTCACGGTTCTCACCAATCCGAAGCTGGACAGTTCTGTTCTGCCCCAGGCCGCCGATGTGGCGCGGCTGTTCGAGGCGCATCTCGAGGTGCTCTGCCTGGGCATCGACACCAGCCAGGGCGGATATTACTTTGCCGGCGCCAATGCGGTGATCCTGCAAGAGACGCTGAGCCGGGCCTCGGCCGAGGCCAAGGCGGTGGACGAGGCGGTGCGGGGCTGGCTGGACCGGACCGATCTGCACTGGAGCAGCGATGCCGCCATGGCGCAATCCGGCGATCTGGGCCGGTTCGTTGCCGGCCACGGCCGGTTCTCGGACCTGGCGATCCTGCCGCAACCCTACGGTGAGGATGGCGGTTTCGATCAGGAGGCGGTGATCGAGGGCGCCTTGTTCGGGGCGCAGGTGCCGGTTCTGGTGATGCCCGAGGGCGCAGAGCTGCGGAGCATGCCGAAACGCATAGCGGTTGCCTGGAACGAAAGCGCCGAGGCGCTGCGCACGGTGCGCGCGGCCTTGCCGTTGCTGATGGCGGCCGAGCGGGTGGCGGTGGTCGTCGTCGATCCGCCGGTGCACGGGCCCAACCGGTCGGATCCCGGCGGGCTGTTGTCGCAATATCTGGCGCGCCACGGGGTCAAGGTCGAGATCGACATCCTGTCACGGTCGCTGCCACGGGTGTCTGACGTGCTGAGCCGTTATTGCACCGACATGGGGGCCGACCTGCTGGTGATGGGGGCCTACGGCCATTCGCGGTTCCGCGAAGCGATCTTTGGCGGGGCGACGCGCGAAATGCTTGAAAGCGCGCAGCTGCCGGTCTTCATGGCGCATTGAGCGGCGGCGCTCAGGCCTGTTGCGTGATCCAGACGCCGATGCCCATGACGCCGATGCCCAGCGCGCGGGTGAAGGTGAGGGGCGAGACCTGCGCTGTAAAGAGGCCGAAATGATCGATCGCGGCGGCGCTGACCAATTGCCCCAGAAGGACAAAGAACACCGCGTTTCCGACCCCGAATTTTGGCGCCACCCAGGTAACAGTGAGCACGTAGAAGGCAACGAAAAGCCCGGCCAGGAACAGGTGCCGCGGCGCGCCCGCCGCCCGCGCCAGCGCCGCCGGGCCGGTGACCGCCAAAACGGCGATCGTCGCCGTCAGCGCCACGCAGAACAGGATCGTCGCGGCCGCCGCGGGCGAGCTCATGCGCTGGCCCAGCGCGGCGTTCAGCGCGGCGAGCAGCGGAATGCCGAACCCGGCGGCAAGCATGGTCAGGGCATAGATCGGCATCGGCCATCTCCTCGAATTGCTGCGGCACACTATCGCGGGATCTGCGCGGGACGCCAGCCTCTTTGCCATTGCGGTCCGCAATGCGGTTTGCGACTCTCAACTCAATCGAGCAACAGGATAAAAAATGACCCCGATTCAACGTCTCGGCCTTGGCCTTGCCGCCTTGGCCGCCCTTGCGGCCTGCAAACCGAACGAAATGCCGGAACCGGATGATGGCCGCAGGCTGTTTGTCGAAAATTGTGCCCTGTGCCATGGCCGGCAGGGCTTGGGGGACGGTCCTGCGGGGGCGGGGTTGAAGCCCGGGCCGGCCGATCTCACGCGGATCAGCGCCCGCAATGGCGGCCGCTTTCCCCGGGCCGAGGTGCTCTCGACTCTCGATGGCTATTCCCGGGTCGATTTTCCCGGCGCCGGCATGCCGGAATTCGGCGAGCTGTTGCGCGGCGATCTGATCCCGGTGGATGTCGGCGATGGCAGACCGACACCGACGCCGCGCAAGCTGGTGGCGCTGATGGAATATCTCGAAAGCATCCAGCGCTGAGCCGCCGGCCCGCGCAAGCCCCGTTCAGTAGATGTAGCGGATCTGGTCGGTCCAGTAGCGTTCGACCCGGCGCAGCGATGTGGTGATCTCTGTGATCCCCTCGGGGCCGAGCACGCCGCGCGCCTGGAGCCCTTCGGCATGGCGGGCAAAGAGCTGCGACACCACATCGCGGATGTCGCGGCCCTTGGGCGTCAGCCGCACGCGCACCGAGCGCCGGTCGATCTCGCAGCGCTGATGGTGCATGTATCCGGCTTCGACAAGTTTCTTGAGATTGTAGCTGACATTGGAGCCCTGGTAATAGCCACGGCTCTTCAGCTCGCCGGCGGTCACCTCGTGGTCGCCGATATTGAACAGCAACAGCGCCTGGACCGCGTTGATTTCAAGCACGCCAACCCGCTCGAACTCGTCCTTGATCACATCCAGCAGCAGCCGGTGCAACCGTTCGACGAGCGCGAGCGCTTCGAGATAATTGGCCATGAAGCCCGCATTGCCGGGTGCGGGCAGGGAGGAATGCAAGCTCATAAGGATCTCCGCCATGCGTCTTCTTTCGGGCAAGTTGCAGGAAAATCCCGAAAAAAGCGTTAAAGGCGGAAGGAATTACCCGACCCGGCCGGTCTGTCCCACGCCGCCCGCCGCCGAAAGGGCCACATCGCGGATGTCGGCGATCAATGCGGCATGGGCGGGTGGCGGTGTCATCTGGCCCGAGACCCATTGATAGAGATCCTGGTCGTTTTCCGACAACAGCGCATCGTAGCGGTCGAGCGCGGGCGCATCCATCGCCACCAGCCGCGCCTCGGCATAGGCCACCAGGATCAGGTCCATCTCCTTGATGCCGCGCCGCATCGACCGCATGCGCAGCCGCTTGATCCGCGCCTCGCGCGCTTCGCGGCTGCTCATGTCACCGCCTCGGAGAGCTTCAGGCGCAGCTTCTTCTCAAGCCGGCCGAGCTTTTCCGCATTGGCCTTCATCGTCGCCTTCATCTCGCGCAGCTCGATCAGCAGGTCATTGATGTCGGGGGTCATCAGGTCGGTGTCGTCGGGGTCCGACACGCCTTCGCCTTCGCCGGTCAGCAGCCACACCAGCGAGACATTGAGCACGCCCGCCATGATCGAGAGCCGGTTGGCCCGCGGTTCAAGCAGGTCGTCCTCCCATTTCTTCAGGGTGCTCAGCTTGACCCCCAGGCGCTTGGCCAGATCGGTCTGTGTCATCCCGGCCTGGTCGCGCGCGGCGGCCAGCCGGTCGCCGAAGGTTGCCGCTTCGGGGCCATACCAGTCGGTGGTGTCGTCCTGCATCTCATGCTCCTCGCTGCCGATCCCGCTTGAACGGCCTTCCCGCGCAATCTAAGACGGATGTCGTTGAGTTACAAACCACAGGCCCGACCCGATGTCCCTGCTTTCCGACACGCTTGCCCGTGTCAAACCCTCGCTCACCATCGCCGTCACCACCAAGGCCGCCGAATTGCGCGCCGCGGGCCGCGATGTGATCGGCCTTGGTGCCGGCGAGCCGGATTTCGACACGCCGGACAACATCAAGCAGGCCGGCATTGCCGCCATCGAGGCCGGCAAGACGAAATACACCGCGCCCGACGGCATCCCCGAGCTGAAAGCGGCGATCTGCGAGAAATTCGCCCGCGAGAACGGGCTGAGCTATACGCCCGATCAGGTCAGCGTTGCCTCGGGCGGCAAGCAGATCCTCTATAATGCGCTGATGGCCACGTTGAACCCCGGCGACGAGGTGGTGATCCCCGCGCCTTACTGGGTGAGCTATCCCGACATGGTGCTGCTGGCCGGCGGCACGCCGGTGATTGCCGAAACCGCGCTCGAGAACGGCTTCAAGCTGACAGCGGATCAGCTCGAGGCGGCGATCACCGACAAGACCAAGTGGCTGATTTTCAACTCTCCGTCGAACCCCACCGGGGCGGGCTATGACCGCGCCGCGCTCAAGGCGCTGACCGAAGTGCTGATGCGGCATCCGCATGTGCATGTGATGACCGACGACATGTACGAGCATCTGGCCTACGACGATTTCGAATTCTGCACGCCGGCGCAGGTCGAGCCGGGGCTTTATGACCGCACGCTGACCTGCAACGGCGTGTCCAAGGCCTATGCGATGACCGGCTGGCGGATCGGCTATGCCGCCGGGCCGAAACCTCTGATCGCCGCGATGCGCAAGATCCAGTCGCAATCGACGTCGAACCCCTGCACCATCTCGCAATGGGCGGCGGTCGAGGCGCTGACCGGGCCGCAGGATTTCCTGGCCGACAATGTCACGCTGTTTTCCGGCCGCCGCGATCTGGTGGTGCGGATGCTGAATGCCGCCGAGGGCGTGACCTGCCCGAACCCGGAAGGCGCCTTTTACGTCTATCCCTCGATCGCCGGTCTGATCGGCAAGACCAGCGCCGGCGGCACGGTGATCGCCGATGACGAGGCCTTTGCCACGGCGCTGCTGGAAGAGACCGGCGTCGCGGTGGTCTTTGGCGCGGCCTTCGGCCTCAGCCCGAACTTCCGGGTAAGCTACGCCACTTCGGAGGCGCAGCTGGAGGAGGCCTGCCGCCGCATTCAGAGCTTCTGCGCGGGGATGACATGAGCCGATGACCTCCGGCCTGCCAGAATATTACTTTCGCGTGCGCGAGAACGGCGCCCTGGTGTTCCGTATCGACACCGGCAACCGGCACCGGCGGATCGAGATGGACCAGATCGCGGTGGTCAATATCCGCAACGGCGAGGTCAAGCCGCATGGCGGGCGCGAGCTGAGCGCGGCGGACCGGGCCGAGATCGACCGCTGGATCGCCGAGCGGCAGGCCCTGCTCGAAGCGCGCGACCTCGACGACATCCTGCGTGCGGTAGATCACATGAACCTGACCACGCAATGGGCGCAGTCGCGGGCAACACCGGAGCAGCTCGATCAGGTGACCGATGCGCTGTTGCTGGCGATGCATGATCTGCGCAGCGTGCTGGTGCGCAAGAAAGCCGATCGCCTGCTGAAAGACTAGGGCCGCCTTTCTGGAGCGGTTACGAGACAGAGGCCGGGCCGGAAGTGGCGAGGCGGTCGGCACGAAGCCAGAAGCGCGACATCATCATCACCCCGGCGGCGGCCAGGCCGATGACCAGCCCGGCCCAGACCCCGATGCCGCCGAACCCCCAGGTGAATCCCAGCAGATAGGCGGTGGTCAGCCCGAGGCCCCAATAGCTGATGCCGGCGATGATCATCGGCACCGTCGTGTCCTGGACCCCGCGTAACAGGCCCAGGGCCAGCACCTGCATGCCGTCGGCCAGCTGAAACAGGGCCGCCATGACCAGAAGGCCGGTGCCGATGGTGACGATCGCGGCGCGGTCGGGGTCGTTGTCCGACAGGAAGAGCGAGATCAGCGCCTCGGGCCAGATCAGGAAGATCGCGCAGGTGATCGCGGCGAAAAAGGCCGACAGGGCAATGACGCTCTGGGCGCCGCGGCGCAGCGCGAGCCGGTCTTTCTGGCCAAAGGCATTGCCCGCGCGCACCGTGGCGGCATTGGACAGGCCGAGGTGGATCATGAAGGCGGCGGTGCCGATCTGAAGCACGATGCCATGCGCGGCGAGCGGCACGGTGCCCAGCCAGCCCATCATGATCGAGGAGGCGGCAAAGAGCCCGACCTCGGCGAAATTGGTCAGGCCGATCGGCACGCCCATGCGCAGAACCCGGGCCAGCACGTCGAAATCCGGGCGCCAGAGCCGGGCAAAGAGGTTGTGCGCGGGCAGGGTGGCGCGGGCATAGATCACCACCCCCACCAGCGAGACCAGATGCACAATCAGCGAGGCACAGGCGGCGCCGGCGACGCCCAGCTCGGGGGCGCCCCAGTTGCCGAAGATCAGCATGTAATTTGCCAGCGCATTTGCCGCCGCCGCCAGCACGGTGATCCAGAACACCACCGCCGTGCGTTCCAGCGCCGCGAGGTAGCTCTTGATCACCATCACCAGCAGCGCCGGGATCAGCGCCACACCGGTGATGCGCAGATAGACCTGGGCCTCGGCGGCCAGCTCGGGCGCCTGCCCCAGCGCCTCGAGCAGCGGCGCCGAAAACCAGAACATCGGCAGGAAGAGCGCGCCGTAGATCACCGAGAGCCAGAGCCCCATGCGGGTGATGCGGCGCAGCCCGATCTCGTCGCCCTCGGCGGCGGCAGAGGCCACCAGCGGCATCACTGCAAAGGCAAAGCCCGAGCCCAGCAGGAAGGTGACAAAGAACACCGTGGTGCCCAGCACCAGCGCCGCCAGCGCCTCGACCCCGTACCAGCCCATCATCACCGTGTCGGTCAGACCGATCAGGAATTGCGCCAGGTGCCCGCCCACCAGCGGCAGGCCGATGCGGGTGATGGCACGGATGTGCTGGCTGTGGGTCAGGGGCGTCTGCATGGCTCCGCTCTACCACTCTGGCGGGGTCCGGCAAGCCTTTTCAGCGCTGCGGTGTGACGCCCAGAACCAGCTCGCGGGTTTCGCGGTAGAGCTTGCGGGTCATCGCCGCCTCGAAGCCTTCGAAGCCCTGCGCCTCTTCGAGAAAGGCGCGCCGGCCACGCAGCACCTCCTGGCGGTAATACGGCACGACGCGGGTGTCGTCGCCGGTGACCACAAGGCCGTTCACCGTCACCCCGTCAAAGGGAAAGTGGCGATAGGCGAGCTGCGGCCGGAAACCTTCGTTGGTGATGCCGTCGCCAGAGACGTCCACCACCTGCCGCAAACAAACCGGGGCCCGTTGCAGCAGACCGGCGGCAAATCCCAGGGCATAGCCCATGGCGGTGGGAAATTCGGAATAGGAGCGCGGCAGGCGGCGCACGCGGTCGGCGACCGCCGCCAGGTCTTCAGCGCTGTCGAGCAGGAGCCAGTCTTGCAGGACCTGTTGTTGCTGCCGGCCGCTCCATTCAAAGATTGCCAGCGCCACCGGGCCGGAGCCTTCGAGGATGGCCTCGGCCACGGCGTCATCGGTGAGCGCGGCCGCGAGGCCCTGGCGTTGCAGCTGATGCTCGGAGGCGTTGACCGAGGCCGAGACATCCACCGCCAGCACCAGCGCCAGCCGGCAGTTGGCCGCCGCCGCCCCGGCCCAGAGGGCCAGAAGACAGGCAGTCAGAAGACGGGTCGTCCAAAGACGGGCGGCCAACCGGGGCATCACCAGTGACCGGTGTTTTCCATGCTGGCCCAGGGCTCTTGCGATGGCAGGTTGTCGCCCTCTTGCAGCAGTTCGATCGAGATATTGTCGGGCGAGCGGACAA
Source organism: Marinovum sp. PR37 (assembly GCF_028807375.1). Taxonomy (NCBI): domain Bacteria; kingdom Pseudomonadati; phylum Pseudomonadota; class Alphaproteobacteria; order Rhodobacterales; family Roseobacteraceae; genus Marinovum; species Marinovum sp. PR37. The sequence goes on from NZ_JARAML010000002.1 coordinate 46,243, forward strand.
AGGCCATGTGGCCGTCCCGCGGCGGGCGGTTGATGGTGACGCCCGCGTCCATCAGTTTCTGGCACAGCGCATAGATGTCCTCGGTGCGATAGGCGAGATGGCCGAAATGGCGGCTGTCGGAGGGCAGGCCCTCGTCGCCGTCCCAGTTGTAGGTCAGCTCGATCGGGCAGTCCTCCTGCCCCTCGGGCGCCATGAAGACCAGGGTAAAGCGGCCTTTCTCGCTCTCGTTGCGGCGGGTCTCTCTGAGGCCCAGAAGCTGGTAGAAATTCATCGAGGTTTCGAGGTCCTTGACCCGGACCATGGTGTGCAGATAGCGCAAGCCCATGCCTGTCTCCTTTGTTTGCTGGGGCGGAGCCTCGGGCACGGGGGCGGCGATGTCCAGTGGTCTGGCGTTCAGAATGCCGTGCGCAGCCCGAGCGAGACCGAGAGTTCGTCGGTCTCGAAGCGGCTGACGTTGGACAGCGTGCGCTCGGACGAGAGCTTGAGGGTGGGGGTGAAGCCCATGTAGCCCAACCGGTCGAAGCTGACATTGACTTCGGCGCTGCTGCGGGTGTCCTCGCGCCCGCCGGGGACGGACCAGAACAGGATGCGGTAATCGGGATAGGTGGTCTCGGACACTCCGATCGCGGCCGAGAGCGAAACCGGCCCGATCGGCTTGGCGCGGTGATAGGAGAGCCGGGCCGAGCGCTCGGTAGAGCGCGACTGCCCATTGTCGGAGGCGGCCCAGGTGGTGCCCACGGTCAGCGCCAGCCGGTCCTTGTTGGCCATGGTGTGGATGGCGCCAAAGCTGACGCCGGTGGTCTCGACATCGGCCAGACCGTCGGCGTCGTTGTGGCGGATCTGGTAGTTGGCCCCGGCGGTCAGTCGCAGTTCGGGGCCGAGGTCGAAACCATAAGACAGCCCGCCGCTGGCCAGATCGTAGGACCGGTCGCCGCCATTCCAGACCTGGCCGAAGCTGAGCCGGGCCGAGGCCAGCCCGCCGGCGGCCCCCAGGGCGCGGTGATGCGACAGGCCAAGGGCGACATAGGTCGAGCCATAATCGGCGTCCTCGGCCTGCGGTGCCTTTTTCCGCGCCTCGTCGCTCAGCCTGACGCGGCGCAGCTGGCCGCCCCCGGTCAACCGGGTTTCCGATGCCGCGCCCTGATGCAGCCGGTAGCTGAACCTGCCGCCGATCTCGGCGATCGTGCCTGACAGCGCCTGGCTCGCGGCGGGCAGGATGCCCACCACCGGAATGCCGTCGATCACGTTGATCCGGTCGGCCGAGCCATTGTTGACGTTCGACGAGGGCGCGATCTGGCCCGCAATCTGGAACTTGAGCCGGGCGGCGCTGCGCAGGGCGCGGTATTCGTGGATCGACCGGTTGCGCGTCGGCGCAGTGGGGGCGGCCTGAAGCGCCCGGCGCATCCAGAGCTGACCCAGTACAAACCGCTCGTCGCGGGCCTCGGTCGCGGCCACCACGCGGGCGGCCTCGTGGCGCTGGCGCCTGGTGTCGGCGTGGCGATAGGCCAGCTTGGCGGCGCGGCGCGCCTCTTCGAGATTGCCGGCCCGCATCAGCACGGTCGACATCACCATATGGCCAAAGGGATCCTCGGGGTCGGCGCGCAACAGGCCCAGCGCCAGCTTGCCGGCGATGTCATGCCGGTCGGCAGAGAGCGCGCGCAGGATCAGCGCGCGGCTGTCCTCGGGGGTCAGCAACTCCGAAGCCGGTGCAGCGGGCGGCGCACTGTCGGACCATGCCGGGCCGATCAGGCCCAGGCACAGCCCGAGGATTGCGACACGGCGCAACATGGGATCAGTTCGGAGCGACGATATCGCAGACCGCCGCATCGTTCGGCTGGCCGCATTGCGTCAGCACGAAGACACCATATTCCTGTTCGTTCTCGACATCGTCGATGTGATCGCTGACGGAAACGATCCCGGCCACGCTGGTGGCGCCGTTGCCGCCAAAGATACCGCCGTAATCGCCGACGTCGGAGCCGACTTCGCCGCTCATCTCGACATCGCCAAAGAACTCGCCGTTTTCGTCGATGTCGCTGACCACCAGCGTCAGGTCGTCGAGCACGACGGTGGTGGTGTTGTCGATCGGGCTGATCAGCACGCGGTTGTAGATCTCGCCATTCACCGCATTGTCGGCAAAATTTGCGTTGAGGAAGATCGTGCCCTCGATGCGCGACGGCTGGCCCGGCAGATCGGGAAGATCGTCCGGGTCGACGCCCGGCGGGATCGGCAACAGATCGGCGCCCTCGGAGCTGCTGATATTGGTCACGGCGGCATAGTTGCCGGCATAAGAGACCTGGCCTTCGCCGGGGCCGTTGCCGATCGACGGCGCATTGAAGCCGCCGTCACGCTGGTAATAGCCGCCGCCGTGGAAATAGTTGAACTGGCCGCCATCGATGGCCACCCCGGCATGCACGCTGCCGTCAAGGCTCTCGGCCGCCAGCGCAATGAACATCCGGTCCAGCGGATCTTCCTGCGTGGTATAGGCCATGTAGCCGGCGGTATCGAGCGCGGCATTGCGGGTGAAGGAATTGGTCAGCGGCGTGCCGTCGAGCGCAAAGATCTCGACGGTGATCGTGTCGGCGCCGGGCTTGGACACATTGGACACATTCGACGCCAGCGCCTCGTTGATCGTGCTGGCCTCGGCCTGCTCTTCGGTGTCTTCCGGATCTTCCTGGAAGGGATTGTCTTTGCCTGTGCTGCCTTCGCAGGCACTGACGGCCACCGCTGCAATCAGCGGTAATACAAAACGATTCATGAAACTGCCCCGGTCTTTGCCCGTTTGTTTTGCCCACACGCTGATTTTCGGGGCCTTGAAAGTCAATGTAAAAAGCCGCGCGGGCGCCCGACACCCGGCAACTGCGGCAAATCGGGCATACCAAGTCTCCGCTTTTTTCTTGGGTGCCACACCAGATATAGTGGAGCCCTGATTCATCTTGTAGAAAGGATTCGCCCCATGTCCGTCACGCCCGAACAGGCCGCCGAAATCGAAGCTCTGCGGGCCGAGACGCGACCGACCCTGCGCGCCACCTCGGCCGGGATGGAGGCGCATCTCTATACCGCCTATCCGGTGCTCGATCACGGCTTCGTGCGGGTTGTCGATTACATGGGCGACGATGCCGCCATCTGTCAGGCCGCCCGGGTGAGCTATGGTCGCGGCACCAAGTCGGTGCAGAACGACGAAGGGCTGATCCGCTATCTGATGCGGCACTGGCACTCGACGCCGTTCGAGATGTGCGAGATCAAGCTGCACGTCAAACTGCCGGTGTTCGTGGCGCGGCAGTGGATTCGCCACCGCACCGCCAACGTGAACGAATATTCCGCCCGCTATTCGATCCTCGACCGCGAGTTCTACATCCCCGAGCGCGATGCGCTGGCGGCGCAATCCGTGGTCAACAACCAGGGTCGGGGCGAGGCGCTGACCGGGGAAGAGGCCGACCGCGTGCTGCGCTATCTGCGCGACGATGCGATGCGGGCCTACGACCATTACGAGGAAATGATTTCGTCGGACGGTCAGCAGGGGCTGGCGCGAGAGCTGGCGCGGATGAACCTGCCGGCCAACATCTACACGCAATGGTACTGGAAGGTCGATCTGCACAATCTGCTGCATTTCCTGCGCCTGCGTGCCGACGCCCATGCGCAATACGAGATCCGGGTCTATGCGGATGAAATCTGCAAGGTCGTCGCCGACTGGGTGCCCTTCGCCTTTCGCGCCTTCGAAGATTACCGGATGGGCGGGGCGACCCTGTCGTCGACCGCGCTCGATTGTGTGCGCCGGATGCTGAAAGGCGAAGAGGTGACGCAGGAAACCTCCGGCATGTCCAAAGGCGAGTGGCGGGAGTTTCAGGCCGTCTTGGGTTGAAACCCCGGGGAATTGGCGGCCGGCTGAATCCCAAAGTGCTTTGAAGTTGATAAATCAATTCCGTATCAATTCTAATTCCCAGCGACGGGATAGAGCGTCGAATGCGAATTTGGAATGGTTCCAATTGGTGGTTCACGTTCAGCGCTTGACGTGTTCAATAGCCAGGTAACCTTTGCCTGAAATGAAACAGGGTGGGTTTTAGCCCACTTGCGCGCAGGGGTGGGTCGAAAATCCACCCCACGGCGGACTTCGCCGACCGTCCCGATGCAGGGTGCCGTGCCACTGCTGGCCTCGCTTGCCCGCAGGGTGGTTTTCAACCCACTGGCGCGAAATTGCAGAAGAAAATCACTCCAAAGCGGCCGTCGCGAATCGCGTCAGACCGGCCCCGATGCCGCATTTTTCACCCTCTGAGGTGCCTAGTTACCCAGTTTCCGCAAAAATCGCAGAAGACATGCATGTTTTACGTGAATTTTCAGCGAAATATCGCACACGCCAAGATTGTCTCTGGACCAGTGCGCACAATTTGGTCCAACATGGATACAACCTGAAATGGAGTATAGTCATGCTAGCATGTGTCATATTCGGAGCGCTGGCCGGCGTTTTTGCCGCGATCTATGCACTGGCGCAGGGGCTTTCGTTCGGCGATGCCTTCGGCATCTATCTCGGCATTTCGCTCTTTTCGATGGTGGGTGTGCCGGTGATGTGCATGGCTGCCCGGCGCCTGCGACAGTTCGTCAAGCAAGCGCAGACTGGTCACCTGGTCACCCGGTGGTCGAACGGCTGAGAGATTTGCCGCCAGGGCCACGCGGTTTCTCTTCTGATCTCACACAAGGCAGCGGGTGGCACTTTCGCGCCGCCTCGGCCTGCCGGCAAAGTCCTCGCCTCGTGCGGGGACTTTTGAGTCTATGGGGTGTGTTGGTCATCGCAGCAAAGCGATCTTGAGACGGTGACGCTGGAGCGGTTGGTGCCTGGCGATGGTCCTTTGCGCAAGATCGGCGCGGGCATCGACTTGGGGCTCGTCGGGGAGATGACCGAAGGCCTCTGTGCCCGGACCAAGGCCGACCGCCGCGCCCTTCCGTCAGAACCGGCGTCGCAGATTTGACGGGACGGTTGTCGGCCAGGGCCTCCTCGCCGCCAGCGCCCAGAACATCAAGAAACTCGTATTGGCACCATGGGCTGCCATGTCCCGCAGGCCTGAAACCAGCTCCGAACCTCACACGTCAAAACAAAACCCCGCCAAAATGACGGGGTTTGTCAGTGGTCCGAGAAGGCCCGGATTTTCCGGGCCTTCTTTTGCTGATCTCCGCCAGCGATCACATGATGCGACGCCGCTGTCTCAGGCCGATCAGGGCGAGCAGTGCCGCGAACATCACGCCCCAGGGGCCGATGCCACCGCCGGAACCACCGCCGCCGCCGCCATTGCCGCCGCCGCCGCCGCCGTTGCCGCCGCCATCAGGCACTTTCACCGGCTCATCCGAAGCCAGTTTCGCCCCGATCGAGACCGCATAGTTGCCCATGGCCGCCGTGGCATCGGCGTGTTCCACCGTGACCACGTGACCCGCGGCATCCAGCGAAGAGGCCGGAACCGTGGCCACAGCCCCCGAAGCCGCATTGGCGCTGGTCGACAGGTCGACCATCAGCAGCTCGGTTCCACCGGTCGCGTCGTAGACCCGCACCACCGGTTGCATGTCCAGCGCCAGCGAAGTCACGCGGGCGATCAGATCATTGGCGGTGGAGGTCGGCGTGAAGAAGAAGCAGTCCACGTCGCCGGCCGCGTCGATCCGCCCGGCGGTATCGACGTTGTTGTCGGTGATCGCGGTACAGGCTCCGGGCACCGACGGATCGTTGCTGTGATCGTCGGGTGCGACACCCGTCACCGCCGCGTTGGTCACCGCAACGCGGGTGAACATCTCGGTGATGTTGGTGGGTGTCGGGGTCACGCCATTGCCGTTTTCATCCACCGAGATCGCAGTCGCGGTGAAGGTGGTCTGCGCATTGCCGGACGTGTTCTCGGCGGTGACCACCGCGGTATAGGTGCCGTCCATGTCGTAGGGCACATCCGCGGTGTAGGTGCCGTCGTCGGCCAGCCGGTCGGAGTTCTTGCCGTCGTCGAGCAAGGGCAGATTGACCGTCGAACTGTCCGGCTTGGTCACCGTCGCCGTCACGTCGAGACCGGTGATTGCCGGGCCGTCGGTGACGGTGGCTTCGATCGCGAAGCTCTGGGGATAGTTCACGTTGTTGAACTCGACGGCGATGTCATAGCTCTCGAAGTCCGAGGGTGTCCCCGATACCAGAACCGAAACATCGATGTCGCTCGAGGTGTTGTTCACCACCTCGACCCCGTATTGCCCTGCGCCCAGGGTCGTAACGTCGACCTCGGCGTCACAGGAGACCTCGGCCCCAGCGTTGCAGGTAAAGGCCGCGCCGGTGTCCGCGCCGGTGCCGTCGAGCAGCCGCAGCGAGACATCGGTCACCGCCCCCGCGAAGGAGACGTTGATCGCCGCTGTCGCCAGCGAGCTGTCAAGCGTGACATTGCGCACGTCGGTGGTGCTGGCGGTGGCCGCCGCAGTGGTCGATTGCACAACCACACTCGACGAGAAGGCGGCATTGGCAGCGACAAAGGCCTGCTGGATCTGCGCCAGCGTGGTGGGCGAGAAGAAGTACTGCCCGCCGGTGCCATTGGCCAGGCTCTGCAACAGGCCGGCGTTCACGCCCGAGCCGAAGCCGAAGGTCACCAGAGGCACCTTGGCGGCGGTATAGGCGTTGATCACGGTCGTCTGATTGACCGAACTCTGACCATCGGTCAGCAGATAGACCACCGAGGGACGGGTGCCGCCCTGGAAGCCCTGCACCTGTGCCAGCGCGGTCAAGGCCGCGTCCTCGATATCGGTGCCCCCGCCAGCGCTGAAGGCGGCGATGGCCGTCTGGGCGCCGCTGCGCACGCCGGTATCCGGATCAGGAATATCGGTGATCGCAAAGACCTGGGTGGCGCTGCTGGTGAACCGGCCGACGCCGACGGCGTTTTCGCCCGGGGTCAGTTGGCCGACCAGAAGGCTGGCCGCGGTCTTGGCATTGGAAATCGGCGTGCCTGACATCGACCCCGAGGTGTCGATCATCAGTTCCGCCACCTGATTGCCGGCCCAGATGATGTCAAGCTCGCTGCGGGCGGTGCTTTCGTCATCGTTGACGATCAGGTTCGGCGCGGTGGGTGCCACCAGGTTGGTGTATTGCGTCCGCGTCGGCAGGAAGCTGTGCCGCGGGTCAGTCGCCGGATCACGCGTGAGCGTGGCCCATCCGTTTTCGCCGAACACCCTGGCCTGACCGTTCTTGTCGTCGCCATCGGCCTGTGTGGCATAGGGTTCGACGCCGAGGGTCGAAACCTCGAGCCAGTCCTGGCTGCCGCTGACCGCGGTCCATTGGCCGTTCATGATGGACGGCGACGAGGCGGTATCGGTCGAGCGCGGGAAGAAGATCACGCAGTTGGTTTCCGGCGTCTGGCCGCAGTTGGCGACATATTCGTCATAGATGCCGTAGGTGTAATGTCCCCATTCATGCGCCAGGGTGAACCCTGCGCCTTTGGGGGTGTCCATCAGCGTCGGCGCGCCTTCCCAGTTGGTGCAGAAATAGATCCGGGCACCCGCCACGCCAAAGCCGCTCGGATTGGCCCGCGGGCCGGGGGCCGTGGTCGTCGGATCGCTGTCGGTGCAGTTTTCCTTCCATTGCACGTCGGTGTTGTTGGCCTGATCGCCATCGCGGAAGATCGTGACCTTGCCGATCTTGTGTTTGCCGTTGGTCATCTGGAAGACGGCGTCGGCGAATTCTTCGATTTTCTTCTCGAATTTGTTCTGGTCGTCGTCATCCGTGGCCGGTGTCGGCTCTTCCGGGTACTCGTCGTCGCCCTGCGGGTTTTCCTCGAGCGAGATGCTGAGATCGAAGACCGCGGTGGTGCTGGTGGCCCTTGGCAGCGGTCGGCTGCTCAGTTCCCCGGCACTGTAGGTCGTGCGCGCGCCATTCTCGATCGTTGTCACCGTCGACAACCAACTTGAGGCGGCATAGGCCGGCTGGGCCGCCAAACAGGCCACCCCGGCGGTCGCCAATAATTTGGCTATAGTGTGTCGTACATGCTTCATCAGACGAACTCCCCCTGGATCAATGGTTTTTCGAACAAACATCCATCGGGCGCATGAGTGCCGCTAAGCGGTCACCTGCCCGAAAGAATACCAAAATACGCGTGGCCGTCCGGCAGGTCCGCTATGAATCGGGACCGGCCCGGGTTGGTTTCGACGAACCCCCGGAACGCACTGTCGGTACGGGTTACAATGTGACTTCCGCCAAGCGCCTCAGCCAAATTCTTTTCAATGTCCCCGCCACAGCCGTCCGCGGAAAGCGCGAGATCGGCACGACCGGGGTTGTTTGGCGCCAGAATGGACCAGATGTATTCTCCGCTGGGCGGCGCACTCACTGGCGCCGCGCCGCGCCAGGCCTCGATCAACCCGCTCAGCGCCGGCGTGGCGGCAATGCGGAAGACAAAGCGGGTTTTGCCGTCGGGTTCGAGATAGGCGATCTCGACGGTAAATGTCGGAGGCGAAGGGATCGTGCCATCGTTGGGCACCATGGCGTGACGCGGCTGCGTGCGGGAAATATCCGCCAGGGCGCTTTGATATGCCTCTACCCCAAGGTCGACAAGTTGGGACCGGCCGAGCATATTGTTTCCGTCGTTCCAGAGCGCACGGCTCAATGTGCCGTCCGGGCTGATCCTGAATCCTTCGCGAAGATAAGAGCCGGCATCAAGCTGCCCGATGACCACGTCGATGCTGCGGGTGTCGCGAGTCTCGCATGCGGCCAGCGCTGCACCCGGAATGACCAGGCTGAAAATTAAAAAGAATAGCGGCAGTATATTCCGCACGACCGGACTCCCGGTTAAACGATAAAATCTATGAGAAGAGGATAAACGCCGTATTGTCCCTGCGTCAACTCTTGCTGTAACGCTTTGTTAACGTGAAGTTTATTATGGCGATGATCGGCATTTCGACTCAGTTGGAACAAGCGGAGCGCGATTGCGGGTGCAGATTTGGCAATCCACGGACATTGTTGCGATACTTGACGGAGTGTCCAAAGATTGCATCCATAGAGTGTCCGTACCCGGGCGCTGGCCTCACCAAGGCGCGCGCGGACTGCGGTCGCGGTGAAAAAGGATGCCGGTGATGCCGGCCGCGCAAATTATTGTCACACTTACCAAGTAATTCGGTGACTTGAATTTTATCAACCCGGAGCCTTGCGAATTCATGCGGATTTGTTTTTCCAAGCGACGTCCCCGCCTTTTCCCGGCGCAGCGGGCAATCTATATCCTGACGTGTCTTTTCCTTGTCATCGCCGGTGCGGCGCAGGCGCATTTCAGCCTCGGCACCAAGATCCGCCATATGTTTCTGAGCGAGGCGGAGGGCCTGACCGAGGTTCTTGTCTTTTCGCCGATCCCGCTGGTTTTTGCCGATGTGCTGAGCGGCGAAAGGGACACCGAGGGGTTTCTTGCCACCGTCGGCCCCGCCGATGCGCCCGGCGTCATTCTTTTGCCCGAGGCCGCCAATGCCGCGCCAGAGGCTTTTGCCGCGCGACTGGCACAAAGCCTGCGCTGGCGGGTCGGCCCACGCGAGATCACGCCCGAGATCGAGGCGTTCCGTATCCTGCCGGGGCCGCCGCCCGAGGGGCTGGCCTCGGTCGAGGCGGCGGCCGCGCTGCTGGCCACGCCGTCGCCCGAAGGGCCGGTGAGCATCGGTTCGGGTTATGTCGCCATGCGGCTGCGGCTGGACGCGCAGGCCCTGCTGCTGCCCCTGACGGTAGAGGCCGGATTGCCGGCGCTGACCCTGGCCGAAGGTGTCAGGATCGACAATCATGTGGTCGATGCCCGCAGCGACACGCCGCGCAGCTTCACCCGCCCGGGCCAGCTCGAACGGCCGCTGACGCTGCCCGAGGGCTGGATCGGCTGGGCGGCGGAATATGTCTATCAGGGCATCGTTCATATCCTCGAAGGGATCGATCATGTCTTCCTTGTGGTGGCCATGTCGCTTGCCGCGACGACCGCGCTGAGCCTGCTGCGCAACATCACCGCCTTCACCCTGGGCCATGCGGTCACGCTGGCCGCCGGGTTCCTTGGGTATGCCCCGAGGAGCGCGTGGTTCATCCCCGCCGTCGAGGCGGCGATTGCCGCGACGATCATCATGGCGGCGATCACCAGCTACCTGCGGATGCGCGCCTCTGCCACGATTTACGTGCTGATCGGCCTGCTGCACGGCTTCGGGTTTTCCTTTGTTCTCGCCCGGTTGCTGGGGCCCGGCTCGCCCGATCTGGTGCCGGCTCTGGCGGCATTCACGGTCGGGATCGAGATCGGCCAGCTGGCTATCGTGGCGATGGTGCTGGCGTTGTTCTGGGGGCTGCGCCAGGCCACCGCACCGGGGGCCGAACTGGCCCGCAAGAGCGTTCTGGTGATCCTTGGTCTGGTGGCAACCTACATGGTGGTCGAGCGGATTCCGGCGCTCCTGGGCGCCTGAGTCGTCACCGCCACAGCAGGACAAGCCCCGCCGCCGCGCAAAGAAAGACGCCGAAGGGCAGGGGCGTGTCGCGGTTGGCGCGGCCGAAGACCCCCAGCGCCGCCGCCGCCAGCCCGGCCAGCGAGGCCAGCAGGCCCACCCAAGGCAACGCCAGCGCGCCCAGCCCGGCGCCGATGCCGGCGGCCAGTTTCACGTCGCCCAGCCCCAGGCCCTCACGGCCCCGGAGGCCCTGATAACCCCAGCGCAACGCCAACAGCGTCACGGCGCCGATTGCCCCGCCGACAAGCGCATTGCCCGGGCCCCGGCCGTCCAGCCAGGCCAGCCCCAGCCCGAGGGCAAACAGCAGCCCGGTCATCACATCCGGCAGCCGTAGGCAGATCAGGTCGGTCAATCCCAGCGCCAGCAACAGCCAGAGGTATCCGAGGGTCAGCGCCAGCCCCGGCAAAGTCTCTGTCACCACGATGGCCGCCAGCGCCGCGGCGATCGCCAGAACCTCTGCCGCCAGCAAGCGCCAGGGCAGGGCGGCGCCGCAGTACCGGCAACGCCGCCTGCGCAGAAGGAAGGATACCACGGGGATCAGGTCGCGCGCCGCCAATCGCCTGCCGCAACCGGTGCAGGCCGAGGGCGCCGAGAGCGAGCGCCCGTCACAGCTGCGCTCGGCCCAGACCGCCAGGAACGAGCCCACCGGCCCGGCCAGCAACACGGCAAGCCAGAGCCAGAGATCATCCATCGGCGGTGACCGCCGCCGGCAGCGCCGCCGCTTCGCGCTCGGCATGGATCAGCGACAGCATCAGGCAGACCAGCCCGACACCGAGCCGCGGCCAGAACGGCCCCTCGCGCGCGGCCAGCGCTCCGCCCAGGGTGCCCAGCGTATGCGACACGAAGCTGACCCGCCCGCCAATCGCCGCATCGGCGCCCGGCACCGCGCCATTGAAGAATTCCTGCCCCAGCTTGGCCGCGACGCAGGCCAGGATTAGCCCGCCGAACCAGCGTGGCCCGGTCCGCAGCATCACCAGCCCGCCAAAGGTCATCACGCCATGGGTGATGCCGGAAAATCCCACATAGGTGACCCCGGCAGGCATCAGCGCCAGCCAGCCCAGGCTGATCGCCGCGCCGGAGAGCAGGATCGCGCGCGCCAGCATCCGGGGTGTCAGGATCGACCACAGGCTCACCAGGATCAGCCCCAGCCCGAGGATGTTGAGATGGGTGTGCACACGGCTGAGATTGACCAGATGCGCGGTCACCAGCCGCCAGAGCTCGCCCCGCAGCACGGCGCCATTTTCCAGCAGGAAAAGCCGCCGCAGCGCCGCGCCCCCCAGATCGGTCACCAGCATGCCAAGCGCGATTGCAACCGCGATGCCGACCAGCCGCAACAACATTGAGCGCTGCTCAATCATCGGATAGGCTCGATGCATGTTCTCCTCGCGGCATTGATAATTCCATGATTGAAAACAACCACATTCCCTCGAAAACGCAAGGCCGGGACGCGGGCTTCTCGCTGTTGGAGCTTATGGTCGTCGTGGTCATCATGTCGATCCTCGCCCTGGTCATCGTGCCCCGGGTGATCGACCGGCCCGATCAGGCGCGCGCGGCGCGGGTGCAGACCGATCTTTCGGTGCTCAAGAGCGCGGTCGAGCTCTACCGGCTCGACAATTTCCGCTATCCCACCACCGAACAGGGGCTTGCCGCGCTTGTCGAACGGCCAAGCCAGCCGCCGGTGCCCGAGAATTATGCCAGCAAGGGCTATATCGACCGGGTGCCGCGCGATCCCTGGGGGCGCGCGTACCAATATCTTCAGCCCGGTATCCATGACAGTTTCGACATCTTTTCGCTTGGCGCCGACGGGCGCGAAGGCGGCAGCGGAAGTGACGCGGATTTGGGGACATGGCAGGTCGAATAACGCCTCAAAGCGGGTTTTCGCTGGTCGAACTGATGATCGTCGTCGCGGTCTTTTCGATCCTGAGCCTCGGCGCGGTGCTGGCCATCAACCTGCGCGATCCGCGCGGCAGCCGCGACGTGGCCTGGCTGGAACAGACCTTCGCGACCGCGCGCCGCGAGGCAATTCTGACCCGGAGGGAGGCGCGCTTTGCGATCAGCCCGACCGGAGTGACGCGGATGGCGCCGGGAGAGGACGGATGGCAGCCCGAGGGGGGCGAGTCCGCGCTTGACGGTCTGGTTACCGCCACCGCCGGCTATGGCGCGCTGCGGGATGATCTGGGCCGTGTAATCGTTGCGCTGCTGCCCGACGGCCGCACCAGTGCCTTCGACCTGCGGCTCGAAGCCGGACGACAGGTCTGGACCTGCGCCGCCGATGGCTGGGGGGCGCTGGCATGCGACGGCGAGAGCTGAGACAGGCAGACGCGAAACGGGCGCGCGAGCGCGGCTTGACGCTGATCGAGGTGACGGTGGCGGTGCTGGTGCTGTCGATCGGCACCGTGGCGGCGCTGCGGGCCTTCGATGCCGCCCGGCTTCAGATCGGCGGCGCGCCGGAGCGGCTCTTTGCGCAGCAGGTGGCGCTCAATCGTGCGGCGGAGTTCCGGGCGCTGGGCGCCGAGGCCGCGCGCGGCCTGCCCGAGACCGTCACCTATGCCGGCCGCGACTGGCAACTCGCGGTGACCGAGACCGAAACCCTCGGCGGCTACACCGAGCTCAGGATCCAGGCGGTGGGGCCCGGGGGCGAAGGTGCGCTGGTGGTGGGCTTTGTTGGCGAAGAGGAGGCGGCAGGATGACATCCGAACGCGGGCTGACCCTGCTGGAACTCACCGCCGCGCTGGCGATCTTTTCGCTGATCGCGGTGATGGGGTTGCAGGCGTTGAGCGCGACGGTGCTGTTGCAGGACCGTCTTGGCGCCCGCCATTCAGCAACCTGGGAGCTGGGCGAAGCGCTGACCCGCCTGCGCGCGGATTTCGACGCGCTTGCGCCCTTTGCCTTTGTACCGCCGGACGGGCAGGACGACCGCCAGCCGGCTTTTGTCGCCGATGCCGCCAACGGCCGCTTCAGCCTCTCGCTTGCCGGTGTCGGGCGGCTGCCCGGCACGCAGGAGACCGGGCTGGGCCGGGCCGAATGGCGGCTTGACGCGGCCAGCGGCACCCTGCGCCGCCGTTACTGGCGCGACCTGGCGCCGTTCAATGCCAGCGTCGCCGGGCCGGACCAGGTGATCCTGCGCGACGTCAGCGCGCTTCAGGTCCGGGCGCTGACCGAGACCGGCTGGGTCAGCGATTTCGGGCTGGAGGAGGCCGCCTCGCGCACCCGGTTGCCCCGGGCGGTGGAAGTCACGCTGAGAACCGGCGATCACGGCGATCTTCGGATCGTGGCGGCGCGATGATCCGGTGGCGGGATAGCGGCCGTGATCGGGGCGTGGTGCTGCTCAACGCGCTGCTTCTGGTGGTGGCGATGACCGCTGCGGCCAATACCGTACTGTCGCTCGCGGTGGGCGATACCACGCGCCTGGCCGCCATCCACGGTGGCGATCAGATGGCGCTCTATCTCGATGCGGGCACGCCGCTGGTGGCCCAGGTGTTGACGGCCGATTGGGACGCCGGCGCCGAGATCGACCATGACGGCGAGATCTGGGCCACCGAGGGCTATTCGGTGCCGATCGACCGGGGTGTGCTCGCCGGTCGCATCTCGGACCTGCAAGGCCGGTTCAACCTCAACTGGCTGGCCAGTGACGACGCCGGCCCGGCGCAGGCGGCCTTCGAGCGGCTGATCCGCCTGCTCGGGCTGGATATCCGGCTCGGCCGTGCGGTGACCGAGCATCTGCGCCCCGGCGGCCCGGCCAATCCGGCGCCTTATTACAACCGCGCTCTGCCGGTGACAGCGCCCGGCGGCACAATCGCCACAATTGCAGAGCTGCGCCGGGTGCCGGGGATGACCGAGGCGGCCTTTGACACGCTTGCGCCGCATGTGGCGGCCTTGCCGTTGGGCACCGGGCTCAACGTCAATACCGCCAGCGCGCCGGTGCTGGCCGCTGTGCTGCCGGGCGCCGCGCTGCGCGATGCCGAGAAGCTCTTAAGCGAGCGGGCGGCCGCGCCCTTTGCCTCTGCCGGCGATTTCGCCAGCCGCGCGGGCACGATCCTGCGCCGCGAGGTCGCCGCCGGTCCGGCCCCGCGGGATTTTCGCGTCGTGAGCGAATATTTCGCCGCCGCACTCGATGTCGCACTGGACGATCAGCGCCAAAGCAGGATGATCTGGCTGCATCGCAGTCTCAGCAGCGGCACGGTAACGGAAACCTATAGAATGACATTGCCATGACGGGCCGCAAGACGAGGACCATGCCGGATATCTGGCGGATGGACAGCGGCGATGCGCCGCCCCCAAGCGGCGCCTTCATCGCCGTGGTGCCGGGCGAGGCGGCGCCGCTCTTTCCGCTCGATCTGCCCGCGCGTCTGCGCGACGGCATCCGCAATCAGGTCGCCCGCCAGCAGGTGGAAAACCTGCTTCAGGACAGTCTCGACGCGGTCGAGCTTCGGGTGAACCGGCCCGGCCGCGACGGCGCGGCGGCGGCGCTTGTGGTCACGGCAGAGCGCGCGCGCGACTGGCGTGACCGTCTGAGCGAGCAGGGGCGGCGGGTCGCCGCGCTCTTGCCCGACTATCTGGTCCTGCCGGTAGTGGCCGAGGGCTGGGCGCTGCGCTGTTTGCCCGAGGGCGACCGGGTGCTGGCGCGGCTCGGCCCGGCCGATGGCTTTGCCGCCGGCCTGCCGGTGGCGCTGGCACAGCTCCGCGCGGTCCTGGCGCGGTCCGGGGCGCCGCAGCATGTCTACCTTTGTGACAGCCCGGTGCCCGAGACCCTGCGCAGCGTCCTCGAGGCGACCTCGGCCGAGATCCACGCCGGCTGGCCGGACGAAGCCGCGCTGCTGGGTCATGGCGAGGCCGATTTCAACCTGTTCCGCGATCCTGCTGCCGACCGGATGGCGGTGCGGCGGCAGGTGCGGCGCTGGCGCGGGCCGATGGCGGCGATGGCAGCCGGGCTGGCGGCGCTGGCGGCGGCGCTCTGGATCGACGGCGCGCGGATCGAGGCTGCGGCCCAGCGCCAGCGCGACGCCGCCACCGAGGTGGCGCGCGCGGCGTTCCTGCCCAGCGGGCCGATCCTCAACCTGCGGCTTCAGGTGGGCCGTGTCGTGGCCGAACGGCAGGCGGCCGAGGCCACCCCGGCGCAGGGGGTGGGCTCGATGGATGTGCTGCACGCCGCGGCGCAGGTGCTGGCGCAGAGCCCGGTCACCCTGCGCCGCGTCACGCGCACCGCCGGCACACCGCTGCGGGTCGAGCTCGAGGTCGGCGATTTTGCCGCGCTCGAGCAGGTGGTCGCGCGGCTGAACGGGGGCGCAACCCGGGCGCGCGTGGTCAATTCTTCGGCTGAGGCCGATGCGCGGGTAGCGGCGCTGGTGGAAATCTTGGCGGCGCCGGGTGCGGCGGAAAGGGGGCTGCGATGATCCCGGTCTCGGACAGCCTTGCCGCGCTCAGCCGCCGTGAACGCGGGCTGGTCGGCCTGTTGGTGGCGGGCGCCCTGCCGCTGGCGGTGGTATTTTTGGTGCTCCTGCCGCTGGTCGAGGCCCGTCAGGCCGCGAGCCAGAGGCTGGCCGAGGCGCGTGAGCTGCATCTCTGGGTCAGCACCCAGGCGCGGCTGTATCCGCCAGTGGAGGATCCGGCCGGCGAGGCCGGTCCGCGGCCCGCTGCGGGCATGTCGGGGCTGGAACAGAGCCTTGTTGACGCCGGTTTGCGCGCGGCGGTCTCGTCGCTGTCGAACCAGGGCGCGGACCGGGTGGCATTGCGTTTCGACCGCGTGGCCTTTGGCCGGTTCATGCCGTGGTTTGCGGGGCTGGCGGACACCGCGGGCTACACCCCCGAGAGCTTTTCGATCGAGAGCCTCGGCGCGCCGGGCTATGTCGCGGTGGCGCTGGTTCTGGAGCCGGGGGCATGAGGGTGATGCTGGGCATTTTCGGCCTGCTGGTCGGGCTGCTGTCGGCGGTGGCGCTGTTTGGCGCGGTCGGCCATCTGCGCCAGGCCGCGCCGGAGAGCCTGCCGCCCTGGACGGCCGGGCTGGACGACGCCGCGGGGCTGGTCAGCGGCCGTGCCGAGGTGGCGGCCGGAACGCCATGGCCCGAGGATATCGCGCTCACCTGGGCCTGGGCCGGCCTCGAGGCGGGCGCGCCGCGCTGGCGGGTGACGGCCGGCACGACCGGCGCGCAGGCTTCGGCACATCTGCTGCTGCCCGCCCCGTTCAGTCACGCCCGGCTGCAAGGCGGCAGCGGCAGTCTCGACCTGGCGGCGCTGCCGGCTCTGGGAGCGCGCGGCGAGGTGCGGCTGGACCGGCTCGAGGCCAGCGTCATCACCGCCGCCCGGCGGTTGGAGCGGCTGACCGGGGCGGGGCGCATCCTCGGCGCGTATTATGATGGCACGCTGCTCGGCAACGGCAGTTTCAACATCGCCACCGACGCCGGCGGGGCCTGGCGGCTCAGGATCGAGCTGGCGGGGCCCGCGGTTGCGCTCGAGGGCCGGTTGTCGGGCCTGATCGGCGGTGCCGAGGCCACGCTGGACGCGCGGATCATCCCGCGCGAGGCGATGCCGGAGGCCTGGCGGCAATCGCTCGACCTACTGGCCGACCGGCTCGAGGCCGGCGGCTGGCAAGTGCGGACACGTCTGCCGCTGCGCTGAGGCGCTCAGCCCAGCGCGGCGAGTTCACTGGTGATCAGCGCCCGGCGCCGGGCCATCGCCTTGCCGATGTCGAGCCCGGGATATTCCGCCAGCAGCACATCGAGCGCCGAGGCCGCCGCTTGCAGGCGCTGGCGGGTGGCGGCGCCCCTGTCGCCGGCGGCAATCGCGCTCCGGGCGATCTCGTGGTCGGCCGAGGCCGCCACCGCCAGCGCCATGCCGCGCACCGGCCCGGTCTGCGACGCGGCCAGGCTGCGCGCCGCGCGCGAGGCGGCCTCGTAGTCGCCGCCACGCAGCTGGGCGTGACTCAATTCCAGCATCAGCCGGGCCTCGACCGCGCCGGCGGGGTAGTTTTTCAACAGTTTCTGATAGCTGCGGGCGGCCGCATCATAACGCCCGGTTTCCAGGGCGTCGCGCGCGGCGAAATATTGCTGCTGAAAGCCGCCACCGGACGGGGCGGCGAGATCCGTACAGCCCGAAAAGCCCAGCAGGGCCAGTCCGACCACGGCCGGAACGCGGAGTCGTGCCATGCTCATACCCATTGAATTGATTTGAAATTCTGCCTCTTTTTTTCTAAACTATATCAAAAGTTCGCGTTGGTTCAATCTGCTGGAAATTGTCTTTCATTCACAGGGGACCGGGCGCAACACTATAATATATTCGCCAATGAGGCTGGCGGCACCCAAGGAGGAGCGAAGCGCAACTCGTGTTTCGGGCAGATCACATTCTATCGCTTGTCGGATCCGCCGTGTTGGGGCTGGGCGGGGGCGCCTTGGCGCTGATCCTGACCGCGAGCCCGGAAATCCCGCTGAGCCGTGTCACCTTTGATCCGACTGCCCGCGCCGAGGCCGCCGAGAGCCGCGCCGAGTGGCTCTGGCCGGCGCTTTTCGGCGAGATCCCGCCGGAGCCGGTGGCCGCCACCGAAACCGCCGCGCCCGAGCCTTCACCGGATTTCAGCCTCAAGGGGCTGGTGGCGGGCGGCGAGGGGGGCTGGGCCATCGTTTCGGCCGACAGCGGCGATCACCTGGTCAGTGTCGGCTCGGTGCTGCCGGGCGGAGCCGAGGTGATCGAGATTCAGCCGGATGGCGTGCGCATCTCTCTGGATGACAAGGAATTTCTGATCGGGTTCGACGAAGAGGCCGAGGCGCCGATGGTTGCGGCAGAACTCGCGCCAGCGCCGGCGGTGCAAAGTGCCAGCCTGTCGCTCTCGGCGCTGCGCGACGACGGGTTCCAGCGATCGCTTGGGCTGGCCGGGGGCTCGAAGATCGTCGATCAGGGCAACGGCAATCTGGCGCAGCAGATTATGTGGGTGCGCAACGGGCGGCTCTATGACAAGGTCGGGTTGCGCAAGGGCGACATCATCCTGACGCTGAACGGCGTACCGGCGGGCGATATCGACGCGCTGCGCCAGGCCGCGCCGGAGCTGTTGCGGCAACGTGATTTCGAGCTTGAGCTTCTGCGGGCCGGGGCGCGCATGACATTGAAAGTGCAAATTGATGAAGACAGTTGAGCGTCTCTTTCTTGCCGGGTTGATCTGGCTCGCGGTGGCCACGACCGGCGCGGCGCAGGTCAAGCTCGACATGCGCCAGGCCAACCTGCGGGATTTCGTCTCGATCGTCGCCGACAGCACCGGGCGCAATTTCATCCTCGATCCGCGGGTGCAGGGCACGGTCACCGTGCTGGCCCCGCGCGAGGTGACGCCGGCGGCGCTCTACGAGATCTTTCTCAATGTGCTCGAACTCAACCGGCTGACCATTGTCGAGGGCACCGAGGCCGACCGCATCGTGCCGCTTGATGTCGCGCGCGAGCTGGCGCCGCCACGGGTGGTGGGCAGCGGCGGCTATCAGACGCGGGTGATCCCGGTCAACAACGTGCCGGTGACCGACATCGTCGACGTGATCCGCCCGCTGGTCGCTGGCGAGGCGGTGCTGACGGCGGTGCCGGATGCCAACCTGCTGGTGCTCTCCGACCGGCTCGAGAGCTATCAGCGGATCTCGGCGCTGGTGGCCCGGCTCGACACCCCGCGGAGCGACGCGATCGAGACCATCCGACTGCAAAACGCCAATGCGGTGGAGCTGCTGGCGGTGGTGCAATCGCTCGATCTCGGGCCCGAAGGTAGCAATGTCTCGGCCGATTCCCGCGCCAATGCGCTGGTGGTCTCGGGCGACAAGGCCTATCGGCAGCGGGTGCGCCGGCTGGTCGGCCAGCTCGACACGCCGCAGCGCAGCTTTGCCACCGTCGTCGTGCGACTGAACTATGCCGATGCCAAGGAGCTGGAGCCGGTGATCCAGCGCTCTTTCGGCGCCGCGACGGGCGAAGACGGCAGCTCGGGCGGGGAGATCAATATCGTCGCCGAGCCGCAGCAGAATTCTCTGATCATCACCGGCCCGACCGAGCGCATCCAGACCGTGGCGCAATCCATCGCGGCGCTCGATCAGAAGCCCAGCCAGGTGTTGATCGAGGCGGTGGTCTTCGAGCTGTCGGTCGAGAATTTCTCGGATCTCTCGGTGCAGTTCGGCGCGCTGCTCAACGATGCGCTGGTCGGCGGGGTGGAGTTCTCGCTCGACGGTCGCCCGACGCTGACCGGGTTGGTCAGCTCGGTGCTCCAGGGCAATATCTCGGCGCCCGGCAGCGGCGGATTCCTGGGTGGCCGGCAGGTCAGGGGCGAGTCCGGCATCGGTGGCTTTCTTGCCGCGCTGGCCAGCCAGAGCTCGACCCGGCTGCTGTCGACCCCCTCGATCCTGACGCTGAACAACGAAGAGGCAAGGATCGTGGTGGCGCAGAACGTGCCCTTTGTCACCGGCAGTTATTCCACCGTCGGCGACAGCGCCATCCCGAATGATCCCTTTCAGACCATCCAGCGCGAGGATGTCGGCCTGACGCTCGAGGTGACGCCGCAGATCACCGCCGATCACAACGTGCGGCTCAAGATCAATCAGGAGGTCTCGAACCTGACCAATTCCGCCTCTGCCGCCGGCGGCGAGATCACCTCGAAACGGACACTGTCGACCAATGCCATCGTACGCGACGATCATGTGATTATCCTCGGCGGGCTGGTCGAAGATGGCTCGGGCGTCAATGATCAGCGGGTGCCGGGGCTGAGCCGGGCGCCGATCATCGGCAACCTGTTTCGCGGCCGCAATGTCGCGTCGGGGCAGCGGGTGCTGCTGATCATGCTGCGGCCCCGCATCCTAGACAGCGCCGAGGAGGCGACGCGTTACACCCGAAAGATCGCCCGCGAGGCCCGGCTTGTGACCGAGCGGATCGCGCCGCGCGACGATGGCCGTTATCCGACGATCCCCGAGGGCCGGCTGCCCTTCGACGGTGCCGATCTGAACCAGCCGTTCGAGGCCGGCGCCTCGGACAACATGGTGATCGAGCGGCTGATGCCGGCCCTGCCGAAAAGGCTCGAATTCAGCAGGTGAGGGCATGAGCACAAGGGCACAGCTTCCGTTCGCCTTCGCCCGCGACCATCAGGTTGTGCTGTCCGAAGGCGCCCTGGTGGCCGGGCCGGAAGCCACGCCCACCGGGCTGCGCGAGGCCCTGCGCCGCGCCTTTGATGCCCCGGTCGATTTCACCCAGCTCGACGCCGACGCTTTTCAGGACAGGCTGATGGCCGCCTATCAGGGCCATGGCCAGGACGGGCCCGAAGAGGTCGAGGCGCAGGACAGCGTGGTGCTGGACGACAGCTCGCTCGAGGCGCCGCCGACCGACCTGCTCGACACCGGAAGCGACGCACCGGTGATCCGGCTGGTCAACCATTTCCTGCGCCGCGCGGTCGAGGCCCAGGCCTCGGACCTGCATGTCGAGCCGCATGAAGGCGGGCTGCGCGCGCGCATCCGGGTCGATGGCACCTTGCAGACGATCTATGACCGCGCCGGCGCCCCGGCACGACGGGTGATCTCGCGGCTCAAGGTGATGGCCGGGCTCGACATCGCCGAGACCCGGCTGCCGCAGGACGGCCATATCGCGTTGCGCTATGGCGGGCGCTCGATCGATGTGCGGGTCTCGACCCTGCCGGGCAACTACGGCGAACGAGTGGTGATGCGGGTGCTCGACAAGACCGCCGGGCTGATGCCGCTGGCCGATCTCGGGCTGCGCCCGGCGCAGGTGGCCGAGCTCGAGGCGCTGAGCGCCGCGCCGCATGGCATCGTGCTGGCCGCCGGGCCGACCGGCGCGGGCAAGACCACCACGCTCTATTCCCTGCTCAAGCTCGCCAATCAGGCCGAGCGCAACATCCTCACCGTCGAGGACCCGATCGAATACGATCTGCCGGGCATCAACCAGAGCCAGATCCACGCCGAGATCGGGCTGACCTTTGCCGCCGGGCTGCGCGCCGCGCTGCGCCAGGACCCCGACATCATCCTGGTCGGCGAAATCCGCGATCAGGAGACCTCGAGCGTCGCCGCGCAGGCGGCGCTGACCGGCCATCTGGTGTTCTCGTCGGTGCACGCCAATTCCTCGGTCGCGGCGATCATCCGGCTGCGCGACCTCGGGCTCGAGGATTACCTGATCGCCGCCACCGTCCGCGCGATTATCGCGCAGCGGCTGTTGCGTCAGCTCTGCCCCGCCTGCCGCCGCGCGGCACCGCCCGATGCGGTGGCCCGCGCGGCTTTTGACGCGGTGGAGATGAGCCCCCCGGCCGAGGTCTTCCATGCCGAGGGCTGCCCGGAGTGCAATGGCAGCGGCTATGCCGGTCGGGCCGGGATATACGAGATCGCCACGGTGACAGACGCGCTGCGCGCCGCGATTGACGAGGGCGCGCCGGAACAGCGGCTCAAGGCGCTGGCGCTCACCCCGCAACAGACACTTCTGGGCGAGGCGCTGCGCCTGGTCAGCGCCGGCACCACCGATTTCCGCGAGGTGGCGCGGGTCGTGGGCACCAGCCCGTGACCGCCTTTCGCTACACCGCCTATACCGCTTCGGGCCAGCGCCGCCGCGGTACATTGGTGGCCGAGACCCGGACCCAGGCCAATGACCAGCTGCGCGCCAAGGGGTTGTTTCCGGCCGAGATCGAAGCCCGCGCCGCCGGGCGCCGCATCGCCTTTCTGCGACCGCGCACCGTGCTCAGCGCCGATGAACGCGCGGTTTTCACCCGTCAGCTCGAGGTGCTGCTCTCGGCCGATATCGCGGTCGACATGGCGCTCGAGACGGTGAGCAGCTCGGGCGGATCGCAGCGCATAGAAGCGGTGGCCAATGCCGCTCGCGCCGCACTTCAGGAAGGCGAGAGCCTGAGCCGGGCGCTGGGTGACAGCGATGCCGGGTTTCCGCCGTATTTTTTGGCCGCCATTGCCGCCGGCGAGACATCGGGCGAGCTGGCACGGGTGGTCAACGAGCTGGCCCACCACCTGGAAACCGCCGGACAGGACCAGTCGCGCCTGGCCACGGCGCTGATCTATCCGGCCTTCGTTGCCGCCGTCTCGCTGGTGGTCTGCGCCATCCTCGTCACCAGCGTCGCGCCGCAGCTGGTCACGATGTTCGAGGCGACCGGCCAGCCGCTGCCGGGGATCACCCTGCGTCTGCTGGCGGTTTCGGACTGGCTGCAAGCCAACTGGCTGGCCTGCCTGGTTGCGGTAATCGTGGCCGGGACCGCCGCGCGGCTGGCGCTGCGCGTGCCGCGCCTGCGCGACCGTTGGGACGGGTTCCGCCTGTCATTGCCGATTGCCGGCCGGCTGATCCGCAACGCCGCCGCACTGCAATATCTCCGGACCCTGGCGCTGGTGATCTCGAGCCGGCAGACCGCGCTTGATGCGGTGCGCAGCGCCGAGCGTGTCCTGACCATCCGCCGGTTTCAGCGCGAGGCCGCCGAGGTCTCGGTGGCGCTGCAACGGGGCGAAAGCCTCAGCCGTGCCCTGGCGCAGCTGACGGTGATTCCGCCGGTCTGCTGCCAGCTGATCGGCGCCGGCGAGCAAAGCGCGCGGGTGGCGCCCATGGCCGACCGCGCCGCGCGGCTGGTGGCAAGCTGGCTGGAGAACGACCGCAAGCGCATCGCCGCGCTGATGGACCCGCTGCTGATGATGATCGTCGGCAGCTTCGTTCTGGTCGTGGTGCTGGCGATTCTGTTGCCGATCTTCGATCTGCAAGCGATGGTGGCGGCGCCGGGCTGACATCGGCGCGCCTCGGGGATGCGCGGCGGAGCCGGTGACACCGCTGTCGAGCCGTATCTGGGCGATCACCAGTTCGAAATGCGTGTGATCGCCTTGCGTTGCATCGCTGAGCACCTCGGAGAGCGGCAGGGTGAACAATTCGGCGGTGACGGCTTCGATCCTGGGCATATATTATCCTCCTGCCCTTATTTGGTCTTGCCAAAATACTTGTTAATGCGTCAATATTTGAAGGTCTTGCTCGCGTTTCCGATGTTTGGTAAGTCCATTGTCGCAGCTTGTCCTGCCTGGATTCACATGGGATAAATCCGCATGAGCGACATTCAGCCAGCCTCCTCCGAATCTCGGGTCGTGCCGCGCGAAAGCGCGGTAGAGCGGGTGGTCGCCGCCATCGAGGCGCAGATCATCTCGGGTGAGTTGAGAGACGGGGAATCGCTTCCGGCCGAGCGCAGCATTGTCGAGGCCATGGGCGTCAGCCGCCCGGTGGCACGCGAGGCGATCAAGATCCTCGGCAGCAAGGGCCTGCTGGACATTCAGCCGCGCCACCGGCCGATCGTGCGCAAACCCGATGCCCATACGGTGATGGATGTGCTGGGCGGGCTGGTCGGCCATCTGACCGGTCAGGCGGGCGGGGTGCGCCAGATTTTCGATGTCCGCATCTTTGTCGAGGCCGGGCTGGTGCGCCAGGCCGCGACCCGGGCCGACAAGGCCGATATCGCCAGGCTGCGCCAGGCGCTGGAGGCCAATCACACCAGCATCGATGACTCGCTGGCTTTCTACGAGACCGACACCGCCTTTCATGGTGTGCTCTATTCGATCCCAGGAAACCCGATCTTTCCGGCTATCCACAACGCCTTTCGCGACTGGCTCGATCTGCGCTGGCGTCAGATGCCACGGCTGCCGGAGCGCAACCAGCAGAACTACGAGGCACATGCGCGGATCCTCGAGGCGATCCTCGACCGCGATCCCGACCGCGCCGAAGCGGCGCTGCGCGATCACCTCGAATCGGCGTGGAAACAGGTCCGCGATACTTTCGACGATCTCTAGATCTCGGGCGCTCCGGTAATTTGGTTGTGCGGTGGCGTCCTTGGGCGGGCGGCCTGCGCTCCCCTTTGCTGTTTTAAGTTCTGAGAGCTTTGGTCATACCATGTGTGGCAGGTAGGTGGTGTTTCGCGCAAAATTCTTGAGGAGTTGACAAGTATCTTCATTTTTGGTCATACCATAAATCAAGATTGGCCGCCGGTGACTGGCGGGCGCGAACCAGAGGAGACTTTCCGGATGACCGACACCCAGATCCATGCCGCCTTTTACCGGGGCGACCGGCGCTTTGACGTCGCCCAGAAGCCTGCCCCGGCGCCTGGGCCGGGCCAGGTTGCCCTGCGCATCGCCTTTTGCGGCATCTGCGGCACGGACATGCATGTCTTTCACGGCAACATGGACGCCCGCGTCGGATTTGAACGCATCATCGGCCATGAGATGTCGGGCACGGTCGAGGCGCTTGGCGCTGGTGTCGAAGGCTTCACCAAGGGGCAAAAGGTCGTCGTGCGGCCGCTGGATCATTGCGGCGACTGCCCGGCCTGTGACGCCGGCCACACCCATATCTGCCACAATCTGAAATTTCTCGGCCTCGACACCGATGGCGCGATGCAGGAGGTCTGGAACGTGCCGGCCCATACCCTGCATGTCCTTCCCGATGACATGCGGCTCGACCATGCGGCGCTGATCGAGCCGGTGGCGGTGGCCTGTCATGATGTCCGCATGGCCGGCCTGAAGGAAGGCGAGGACGTGGTTGTCATCGGCGGCGGCCCGATCGGCGTACTGGTGGCGATGGTCGCGCGCGAGGCGGGCGGCAAGGTGGTGATCTCCGAGGTCAATGAAAACCGTCTGGCGATTGCCGCCGACATGGGCTTTGACGTGGTGAACCCGGCCAAATCCGACCTGGTTGCCGAAATCGGCAATCGCACCGGCGGCAAGGGCGCCGACGTGGTGTTTGAAGTGTCGGGCAGCCAGCCCGGCGTCGATGCGATGACCGATGTGGCCGCCACCCGCGGGCGTATCTGCATGGTGGCGATCCACGCCAAGAAACCGCAGGTCGACATGTTCCGCTTTTTCTGGCGCGAGTTGCAGCTGATCGGTGCGCGGGTTTACGAGGCGGCGGATTACGACAAGGCGATCGCGCTGGTGGCCTCGGGCGCGATTGCTGCCGACAAGGTGATCACCGATGTCAGCCCCTTGGCCGAGATCCAGAGGGCCTTCGAACAGCTCGATGCTTCGCCGACCGCGCTGAAGAGCCTGATCAAGGTGGGGGCCTGAGCCATGGATGTTCTGAAATCCTTTGACCTGTCCGGCAAGACCGCGCTGGTGACCGGCTGCAAACGCGGCATCGGCCGCGGCATGACCGAGGCGCTGGCGCAGGCCGGGGCGGATATCGTCGGTGTTTCGGCCTCGCTCGAGGTTTCCGGCTCCGAGGTGGAGCAGGCGGTCACGGCGCTGGGCCGCCGCTTCACCGGCTACCAATGCGACTTTTCCGACCGCGCGGCGGTGACGGCCTTCGCCGCGCAGCTGGACAGCGATGGCGTGGCACCGGACATCCTCGTGAACAATGCCGGCACCATCAAGCGCAAGCCGGCCGCCGAACACCCCGACGCCTGGTGGGACGAGGTGATCGAGGTCAACCTCTCGGCGCAGTTCATCCTGTCGCGCGAGATCGGCCGGGGCATGGTGGCGCGCGGGTCTGGCAAGATCATCTTCACCGCCTCGCTGCTGACCTTTCAGGGCGGAATCACCGTGCCGGGCTATGCGGCTTCCAAGGGCGGGGTCGGCCAGCTCACCAAGGCCTTGGCCAATGAGTGGGCGGGCAGGGGTGTCAACGTCAATGCCATCGCGCCGGGCTATATCGCGACCGACAACACCCAGGCGCTGCAAGACGATCCCGCGCGATCGAAATCGATCCTCGAACGTATCCCCGCCGGACGCTGGGGCCGGCCCGAGGATTTCGCGGGTCCGGCGGTGTTCCTGGCCTCGGCCGCATCGGATTACGTCAATGGCGAAATCCTCACCGTCGATGGCGGCTGGATGGGGCGGTAGGCCGACCCGCGTCAGAGCGCCGGTCCCGCCGGCCCCGGCCTTTTGGAAAGCCGCCCCACTTCGGGGCGGCTTTTACGTTTGTCGAGGGTTTTTGAAATTTAGAGCGATGAACACAATAAAATCGTCGACTATCTGGAAATCTTCATATAACTATTAACCCGGGGGAACACCGAATCCCGGGAGGAAGAGATGAACGGCGTTGCACCGGCCTTGGCCGAACAGAGAGAGTGTGTCTGCTTGGGGGTCGCCCTGTGAGCTGCACGCCCGACATCCTCTTGATCACAACCGATCAGCAGCGCGGCGACTGCATCGGCGGCGCCGGCCGCCAGGTGCGCACCCCGAACATCGACCGGATCGCCGGTCGCGGCGCACGGTTCGATACCTGCATCACGCCGCATCCGATGTGCCAGCCAGCCCGCGCCTCGATCCTGACCGGTAAGCTGCCCTACAGCCACGGCGTGCGCGACAATGGCCGCAACCTCGATCCGGCGCTTGCCGAAGAGGGGCTGGGCGGACTGTTTGCCCGCGCCGGCTATGACACCCGCTTCATCGGCAAGGCGCATCTTTCGACACATGAGACCTTTGCGCCGACCGGCGCCGCGGAATGCTACAGCTCGGTCGCGGATTACGACGGCGATTGGGCCGGGCCGTACATGGGCTTCGAACGGGTCGATCTCACGCTCAGGCCGCACCATCACTGCGGCTGGAAGGACCGGCCGTATACGCTGCACTACGAAAATTTCCTCGACCAGGACGGCAGGGGCGGCGACCGCTGGGCGCAGGCCAAGGACCGGGTGCCGCCGCTGACCGAGCACAAGCAGGTCTGGCGCTCGGCGCTGTCGGAGGAGTGGTTCTCCACCGCCTGGGTCGGCGACCGGGCCATCGACATGCTCGAGGAAGACCGCGACCGGCCGCTGATGTCCTGGATCTCCTTTCCCGATCCGCATCCGCCTTTCCTGGCGGCGGCGCCCTGGGCGACGATGTACGACCCGGCCGAGGTCGATCTGCCGCCGCACCGGGCGCTCGATCTCGACCGGCGGCCCTGGTGGCACCGCGCCTTTCTCGAAAGCCCGGCGCGACGCAACCAGAAGCGGCCGCATGCCGGCGACCAGCCGTATTGGGGCAACGACGATGCCTTGCAGGACAAAGATCTGCGCGACGTGATCGCGGTCTACTACGGCATGATCGCCGCCATCGACATGCAGGTCGGGCGCATCCTCGATCACCTCGAGGCCTCGGGTCGGCTCGAGAACACCATCGTGATCTTCACTTCGGATCACGGCGAATGGCTGGGCGATCACGGCCTGCTCTTGAAGGGGCCGATGCTCTATGACGGTCTGCTGCGGGTGCCGCTGGTGATGGCCGGGCCGGGGGTCACGCGGGGGCGCTTTGATGCGCCGGTCTCGACCCTCGACCTCCGCGCCACCCTGGCCGAGCTTTGCGGGCTGAGCGCCTCCGCCGATGACGGAACATCACTCACCGACGTGATGCAGGGCGGCGCGCGCGAAGTGGCGCACAACGAATGGGAGGTGGATGCCACCCGCAGCGGCGTCGATCTCGATCTGCGCACGGTGCGGTCTCGCAGCCACCGCCTCTCGGTCGACCTCAATAGCGGGGCGGGCGAACTTTATGATCTCGCCGCCGATCCCCACGAAATGACCAACCTCTGGGACGATGCCGGAGCCGCCGCCATGCGCGACCGGCTCTGCGCGACAATCGCGATTGACCGCCCCGCAATGATCCCCGCCGCGCCCCGCGTCGGCTGGCACTGAAAAGGACCAAGATGACCAAGATCGCCTCGATAGAACCGCTTCACGCCCGTGTCGGCATCCGTAACCAACTTCTGGTGAAGGTGACGACCGAGGATGGCCTGTACGGCTGGGGGGAATCCGGCCTGTCCTGCCGCGAGGGCGCGGTGGCCGCCGCCATTGCCCATTTCGCCGATTTCCTGGTGGGCAAGGATTCCCGCCAGATCGGGCGGATCTGGCAAGAAACCTACCGCAGCCAGTATTTCGAAGGCGGGCGGGTGTTCACCGCGGCCATGTCGGCCATCGACATCGCGCTTTACGACATCCTCGGCAAGCGGCTGGGCGTGCCGGTCTATCAGCTTCTCGGCGGCAAGCAGCGCGACGAGATCCCGACCTTTCCGAGCTGTCAGTCACCGGACATGGACGAGCTTCTGGCAAAGGCGCGGGTGCTGGTCGATGCCGGCTGGGACTGCCTGCGAATCTATACCGGTGATTTCGACGGCGACGCGGTGTTCGACCCGCGCCAGAACCTGAACCGCGCCGCCAAGGAACTGATCGCCCTGCGCGAGGAATTCGGCCCCGACCTCTGCCTCGGGATCGATCTGCACCACCGTCTGTCGATCGCCGAGACCGCGGATTTCTGCAACCGCCTGCCGGCCGGCACGCTGGATTTTCTCGAAGAGCCGATCCGCTGCCAGACGCCGCAGGCCTATCGCACCCTGCGCGGCATGACCAATATCCCCTTTGCCGTGGGTGAGGAGTTCGCCTCGAAATGGGAGGCCGCGCCTTACATCGAAGAGGGGCTGACCCAGTACATGCGGCTCGATATCTGCAACATCGGCGGCTTTACCGAGGCGATGAAGGTCGCCGGCTGGTGCGAGCAGCATTACATCGACCTGATGCCCCACAACCCACTTGGCCCGGTTTGCACCGCGGCCACGGTCCACATGGCCGCGGCGGTCCCGAACTTCAGCTGGGCAGAGACCCGGCAGGGCCCGACCGAAAGCCTCGGCTTCCACGATCCCGAATTGTTCCCGGTTCAGATCCCGCTCGACGGCATCACCTACAAGGTGCCCGACAGGCCGGGGCTGGGGGTCGAGGTCGACGAAGAGAAGATCCGGGCATCCCGGCCCACCCATGTCGAACCGCCGCATCTGACGCGGCCGGACGGCTCTGTCACCAACTGGTGATACACTTCAACGGAGGAGGAGAAAGACCAATGAAAAACAGATGGAAATGGACCACGCTCGCCAGCGCGCTTGCAATGGCCGTCGCCAGCCACGCCGCGGCCTATGAGCAGGCGCCGGTTCTGGACGAAAAGGTTTCTGCCGGCGAACTGCCGCCGGTGGACGAACGCCTGCCGGCGGAACCGCTGGTGATGGACACCATCGAAGGCCCCGGCGAATACGGCGGCACCCTGCGTCGCGCCATCCTCGGCGGCGGCGATCAGCACAACATGGTGCGCACCATCGGCAGCGACAACATGGTGCGCTGGTCCCCCGACTGGTCCGAGGTGCGGCCCAATATCGCCAAGTCCTGGGATGTCTCCGACGACGCCTCGAAGTTCACCTTCCACCTGCGCGACGGGATGAAATGGTCGGATGGCGCGCCCTTTACCGCCGATGACATCATGTTCTGGTACGAGGATGTCTTTACCAACACCGATCTGACGCCGAACAAGGACAGCACCTTCATCGGTCCGGCCGGCCCGGTCACCGTGCGCAAGATCGACGACGTCACCGTCGAATTCGATTTCGGCGCGCCCAACGGGCTGTTCCTGCAAGCGCTGGCCTATGGTTTCGGTTATCACCCGACCGCCTATCCGAAACACTACCTCAGCCAGTTCCATGCGAAATACAATGACGACCTGCAAGCGCTGGTCGATGCCGAGCCGGCGGCGGCGGACTGGAAACAGCTGTTCAACCTCAAGGCCGGGCCGATGGACACGCCGCTTTTCTGGCAGAACCCGGATCGTCCGACGCTGCATGCCTGGCATCTGACCAATGCCTATGGCGCCACCGACCGCGTGGTCGCCGAGCGCAATCCCTATTACTACAAGGTCGACAGCGAAGGGCAGCAACTGCCCTACATGGACCGGATCACCTATGATCAGGTCGAGGATGTGGAAACCATCCTGCTCAAGGCCTTCAACGGCGAGATCGACTATATGCTGCGCCACCTCGGCCGGCCGTCGAACAAGGCTTCGCTGACCGACAACATGGAACGCGGCAAATACGGGTTCTTCGACGTCGGCGATCTTCCGGCCAACATCATGATCCTGATGATGAACCTCAACCACACCGATCCGGTGAAACGCGAGGTGATCAACAACAAGGATTTCCGCATCGGCGTCAGCCACGCGATGAACCGGCAGGAGGTGATCGATCTGCTCTACTTCGGGGCGGGCGAGGCGGCCCAGACCGCGCCGCGTGAAGGCACCGAGCTCTACAAGGAGGAATACGTCAAGCAGTACACCGAATATGACGTCGAGAAAGCCAATGAATATCTCGACAAGGTGCTGCCCGAGAAGGATGCCGAAGGCTTCCGCCTTGGCCCGGACGGCGAGCGTTTCTCGCTGATCTTCCTGGTCGCCGATGTGTTTGGCCTGCAATATCCCGACGCGATGGAGCTGATTGCCGGCTATGCGCGGGACGTGGGGCTCGACTTCCAGATCCGCGCCACCGACCGGTCGCGGCTGATCGAATTGCACACCTCGAACGATTTCGACGCCTATCTGTGGAATTGTTCGGGCGGGCAGGCGGATGCCTATACCTCGCCGATCTGCTACGTGCCGACGATCTCGAACTCGGTGAGCTGGGCCCGGGAATGGGCGGCCTGGGGTGTCGATCCGTCCACCGGTGAAGAACCGCCGCAGGAGGTCAAGGACATCTTCGAGACCTATCGGCAGGTCCGCGCCGCGGCCACGCCGGAAGAGCAGAAGGCGCTGATGCAGCAGGTGCTCGACATGGCTGCGGATCAGTTCTTTACCATCGGCATGGTGCAGAACGACCCGGTCTTCGGCATCGCCCGCAACAATGTGCGCAACGTGCCCGATCCGCTGCCGATCGCCGGTCAGCTCTGGTTCCCGGCACCCTATACCGCGCAGATGTACTTCGAAGGTGGCACCAACCTGCCCTGATCCGAAGTACAGTGACGGGGCGTCCGGTATCCTCCCTTCCGGGCGCCCCACTTGAACTCAAACGCAAGGAGCGGACATGGGTGGCTTCATCCTCCGAAGGGTTCTCTACATGATCCCGACGGTCTTCCTGGTCTCCATCGTGACCTTTATCATCATCCAGCTTCCGCCGGGCGACTACCTCGACAGCCTCGCCGCCGAGATGGGCGAAGCGGGCGTCGACAATACCGCCGTCGTCGAACAGCTGCGCGCGCAATACGGCCTCGGCCAGCCGATGTATCTGCAATACTGGAAATGGATGACCGGCATCCTGCTGGAAGGCGATTTCGGCATTTCCTTTGAAAAGAACCTGCCGGTGACGGATGTGATCTGGGACCGGCTCGGCTGGACCTTCGGCATCTCGCTGCTGACGCTCGGGTTCATCTGGGCGGTGGCGCTGCCGATCGGCATCTATTCGGCGGTGTGCAAGTATTCGGTGGGCGACTACATCGCCACCTTCTTCGGCTTTGTCGGCCTCGCGATCCCGAATTTCCTGCTGGCGCTGGTGATGATGTATGTCGCCTTCAAGTATTTCGGCCAGTCGGTCGGCGGTCTGGTCAGCCCGGAATACCTGGGCGAGCCCTGGAGCTGGGCCAAGTTCGTCGATCTGCTGAAACACATCTGGATGCCGGTCTTTGTCGTCGGCACCTCCGGCGCGGCGGCGCTGATCCGCATCATGCGCGCCAACCTGCTGGACGAGCTCTATCGGCCTTATGTCGTGACCGCCCGCGCCAAGGGCATGTCGGAATTCCAGCTTCTGATGCGCTACCCGGTGCGCGTCGCGCTCAACCCGTTCATCTCGACCATCGGATGGATCCTGCCCACGCTTGTCTCGGGCGAAATCATCGTCGCCGTGGTGATGAACCTGCCCACCACCGGCCCGCTCTTGCTGCGCGCGCTTCTGGTGCAGGACATGTACCTGGCCGGATCGCTGATCCTGATCGTCAGCCTGCTGACGGTGATCGGCACCCTTCTGTCCGATGTACTTCTTGCCTGGGTCGACCCGAGGATACGCTACCAATGACAGCCATCGATACCGCAGCCGAAGTTCAGGCGGCCGAATCCGTGAAATCCCCGGCGCTCCTGGGGCCCTGGGCCCTGATGTGGCGCCAGTTCCGCCGGCACAAGGTCGCCTGGGTCAGCCTCTATATCGTGGGGTTCATCTATTTCGTCGCGCTCTTTGGCGAGTTCCTGGCCCCCTCCAATTACCTCG
The DNA here is from genome assembly GCF_028807375.1 of Marinovum sp. PR37. Lineage (NCBI taxonomy): Bacteria > Pseudomonadati > Pseudomonadota > Alphaproteobacteria > Rhodobacterales > Roseobacteraceae > Marinovum > Marinovum sp. PR37. The sequence goes on from NZ_JARAML010000002.1 coordinate 78,625, forward strand.
ACACCAACACCCGCGCGCCCTTTGCGCCGCCGCAGGGCATCCATTTCTTCACCGAGGGCGAGGACGGCGGCCGCGACTTTCAACTGCATGCCCGCGGGCTGAAGATGGAGATCGACCGCGAGGCGATGCGCCGGCATTTCGTCGAAGATCCGTCCAAGGTGATCCCGCTGGGGTTCTTTGTCGAAGGGTACGAGTACAAGCTGCTCTGGTTGATCCCGACGAACCGGCATTTCTTTGGCCCGACGGACCCCGGGCAAAGGGTCTATTTCTTCGGCGCCGACCGGCTGGGTCGCGATATCCTGAGCCGGATCATCATGGGCACGCGGATTTCCATGTCGATCGGTCTGGTCGGCGTGGCGGTCTCGCTGGTCGTCGGCGTCAGCCTGGGCGGCATCTCGGGCTACTACGGTGGCTGGATCGACAATGCCATCCAACGGCTGATCGAGTTCCTGCGTTCGATCCCGACGATCCCGCTCTGGATGGGGCTGGCGGCGGCCATCCCGCTCGACTGGCCGCCCTTGCGCACCTATTTCGTGGTGACGCTGATCGTGTCGATGATCGGCTGGACAACGCTGGCGCGCGAGGTGCGCGGCAAGTTCCTGTCGCTCAGACACGAGGATTTCGTCATCGCGGCGCGGCTTGACGGGCTGTCGGACTGGGAGGTGATCCGCAAGCATCTGGTGCCCAGTTTCGCCAGCCATATCATCGCCTCGCTCACCCTTGCGGTGCCGCTGATGATCCTGGCGGAAACCTCGCTGTCGTTCCTCGGCATCGGGCTGCAACCGCCCATCGTGTCCTGGGGCACTTTGCTGAAAGAGGCACAGAACATCCGCACCATCATCGAGGCGCCCTGGCTTCTGATCGCGCCCGGTTCGGTGATCGTGATCACCGTGCTTGCCCTCAACTTTCTAGGAGACGGCCTTCGCGATGCCGCAGATCCCTATGCACACTGACACCTCCGCAAAACCCCTGGTCGAGATCAAGGGCCTGAAAACCCACTTCTTCACCGATGACGGGTTGGTCAAGGCGGTCGAGGGCGTCGATCTCGACATCCTGCCCAACCGCACCCTCTGCCTTCTGGGCGAGAGCGGTTGCGGCAAGTCGATCATGGCGCGATCGATCCTGCGCATCGTCGATGCGCCGGGCCGGATCACCGGCGGCAGCATCCTTTATCATTCCGCCGATGGCCGCACGGTCGATCTGGCGCGCGCCCGGGCGGGATCAAAGGAGCTGCGCTCGATCCGGGGCAGCGACATCGCGATGATCTTTCAGGAGCCGATGTCCTCGCTTGGCCCGATCCAGAAGATCGGCAAGCAGATCACCGAGACCATCCGCCTGCACCGCGACGTTTCAAAGTCCGAGGCCCGCGAAGAGGCGATCGACATGTTGGCCCGCGTCGGCATCCCGCGTCCGGCCGAGCGGTTCGAGGCCTATCCCTTCGAGCTCTCCGGTGGCATGCGGCAAAGGGCGATGATCGCCATGGCGCTGAGCTGCCAGCCCCGCCTGTTGATCGCGGACGAGCCGACCACGGCGCTCGACGTGACGACGCAGGCGCAGATCCTCGACCTGATCGCCGAGCTGAAAGAGGAATTCCAGATGGCGGTGATGCTGATCACCCATGATCTGGGCGTGGTGGCCGAAGTGGCCGATGACGTGGCGGTGATGTACATGGGCAAGATCGTCGAGAAATCGGATGTCTACGGGCTGTTCGAGACGCCGCAGCATCCCTATACGCGGGCGCTGCTCGATTCCGTGCCGCGTATCGGGGTGACGGCACGGGCCCGCCTGCCGGCCATTCGCGGCATGGTTCCGCATCCGCTGGCGCGGCCCTCGGGCTGCACCTTCCGCACCCGCTGCGATCATTTCATGCAGGGTTTCTGCGACCTGCGCGAACCGCTGCTGAAACCGCATGGGCCGGGGCAGGTGGCCTGTTTCCTGCACGAAGAGGAGGCGCATGCCAATGTCTGAGGCCATACTCGAGGTCAAGGACCTCACGATGTCATTCGGCGGCAGCAAGGGCGGCTGGTTCTCGGACCCGGTGCAGGGCTTTGTCGCGGTGGATTCCGTCTCCTTCGAGGTGCGGCGCGGCGAGACCTTCGGCATCGTCGGCGAGTCGGGCAGCGGCAAGACGACGCTCGGCCGCTGCATCCTGCGGGTTCTGGACCCGAGCTCCGGCAGCATCCGCTTCCTGCCGAAAGAGGGTGGCGAGGTCGAGCTGGCCAATGCGCCGCTGGAGCAGATGCGGCAGGTCTGGCGCAAGGTGCGGATGATCTTTCAGGATCCGCAGGCCTCGCTCAACCCGCGCCTGCGGGTGATCGACGTGGTGGGCCAGGCGCTGCAAAAAACCGAAGGGCTGAAAGGCAAGGCGCTGAACGCGCGCGTGGCCGAGCTTCTGGAGAACGTCGGGCTGCGCAAGGAATTCATGCACCGCTATCCCAACGCGTTTTCCGGCGGCCAGCGCCAGCGACTGGGCATTGCCCGGGCGCTGTCGACGCACCCCGAGCTGGTGGTCGCCGACGAGGCGGTTTCGGCGCTGGACGTGTCGATCCAGGCGCAGACGCTGAACTTGTTGCAGGATTTGCAGGAGGAATTCGCGCTGACCTTTCTGTTCATCGCCCATGACCTGGCCGTGGTGGAACATATCTGCGACCGGGTGGCGGTGATGTATCGCGGCCAGTTCGTCGAGGTGGCCGACACAAGAACCCTGTTCGAAAACCCCCAGCACCCCTATACCCGCGCGCTGCTTCAAGCGGTGCCGGTGGCCGATCCGCGCCAGCGCGGCCGTCGCTCCGGCAAACCCGAGCCGGTCGATGTCGGCGTGCCGCCAAAGGGCTGCCGCTTCAGCCCGCGCTGCCCGCACGCCACCGATCTCTGCCGCGAGACTCGGCCGCCGGCAAAGTCCAGCGCCGGCGCCGATGTGCTGTGCCACTATGCGGGAGAGATCTGACAGCAAGGGCCCCGCCCCACTGGAACAGGGCGGGGCAGACCGTTATGATGGCGCTTGATCCAAAGAGTATGACATTATCATGAAAACCGGCGACGATACCGCGGAACTCCCGCTCTACGATGCGATCCTCGATGACATCTATGATGGCCGTCTGGCCGGTGGCCAGCGGCTGAAGGTCTCCGAGATCGCCGAGCGCTATGGCACCAGCACCAGCCCGGTGCGCGAGGTTCTGCGCCGGATGCAGGGTGAAGGGTTTGTCGAGATCCATCCCAACCGCGGCGCCACGATCCGACCCACCGATGCCGGATCGATCCAGAACATCTTCGAGGTCCTGCAAATGCTCGAGCCGTATTTCGTCAATTGGTTCGCCGATTACGCGCCGCCCGATCTGCTGGACGAGCTGGAGGGCATCCAGGCCAGGATCCACGAGCTGCCGCATTCCGAGCAGCGGACCTTTCGCAAGCTCGACTTTCAGTTTCACGAGATTTTCTGCCGGGGGCATTACAACCAGACAGCGGCCGAGATCTGGCGCAACCTGCGCACCACGCTCAACGTCCAGGCGGCCCGGCTGCGGATTTCACCGGCGCGGTTCGAGGCGATCAAGAAGGAACATGACGAATTGATCGTCGCCCTGCGCGCCAATGATCCGGCCCGCGCGGATACCGTGATCCGCAAGCATGTCGACGGCTCCTTCGTGCAGATGTCACAGCAGATCCGGGCGCTGGGGATGAAGAACGTCGCGGCGCATTAGCCTGTCGCGACCGCGGCGCTGAACCCGAACTCCGCGGCCAGTTTTTGCCCGTGTTCGTTCAGTGCCGGGCCGCGCCGGGCAGGCTCTGGGCGCTGACCGTCGAGCCGGAACGGCGCCGCAACGCGGGCCAGTTCCGCTCCGGGCCGCAGCATTCCGGTCACCGCCGGGCCGCCCTCGGCGATCATGTCCTCCCAGGTACGGACCCGGGCGCACCAGATGCCCTTGGCCGCAAGCTCCGCTTCCCAGTCCGCCGCCCGGCCGGTGGCGAAAACCGCCTGCACCGCTGTGCGGATCGCCTCGCGGTCGGCGAAGCCGTCCATCCCGTCCAGCTCTGCCGTCAGCGCCGGCCGGCCCAGCGCCTCGGTCAGCACCGGCAGCGGTGTCATGGCCAGCGCCAGCCAGCCCTCCGCGGTGTCGTAGACCCCGTAAGGCGCGGCGAGATAGCCATGCGCCGACCCCTGGCGCATCCGGCGCGGCGGGGTCTGGCCGTTGCTCATCCAGGTGGTCAGGAATTCGAATTGCAGGTCGATCAGCGCTTCCAGCAGGCTGGTCTGCACATGGGTGCCCTCGCCGCTGCGAGCCTGCCGAAAAAGCGCGGCGAGCAGCCCCTGCGCCAGACAGGCACCGGCGGTGATATCGGCAATCGGCAGCCCCACCGGCACCGGACCCTGGCCCCGGTCGCCGCTCAGCCACATCAGCCCGCTGCGCGCCTGCGCCAGCAGATCCTGCCCCGGCAGCCCGGCCCAATCGCCGGTCTCGCCGTAGCCGGAAATCGAGCCGTAGACGAGCCCCGGCCGCAGGGCCTGCGCCGTCTCATAGCCGAGGCCCAGCCGGTCGATCACGCCGGGGCGAAAATTCTGGATCACCACATCGGCCCCGGCGACAAGCCTTTGCGCCGCCTCCTGTCCGTCGGCGCTCTTGAGGTCGAGGGTCAGGCTTTCCTTGCCACGGTTGATGGCGTGAAACAGCGTGCTGTCGCCTTCGACGCGGGTCGCGGACACATAGTGATGACGACAGAGATCGCCACGGTCGGGGTTTTCCACCTTGATCACCCGCGCGCCGAGATCGAGCAGCCGCAGCGCGGCATAGGGACCGGCCAGGAACTGGCTGAAATCCACCACCGTCACGCCATCGAGCGGCCTCATGCCCGGGCTGCGGCGACAAGGCTGCCGAACACCGCGTCGGTGTCGGCGCCCAGCGCCGGCGCGGCCACGGGGTTGCGCAGCATCCGGCCGTCGATGCGGATCGGGCAGCGGGTGGTCTTGGCGTCGGCACCGCCTTCGGTTCGGATCACCTGCACCGGATCGAGCGCCGCGAAACCCGGGGTCGCGGCAAAGGCGGGCCAGTCGAGAACCGGGGCGCACCACAGCCCGGCCGGTTCGAGAATGTCGAGCCAATGCTTCGTCGGTTGCGTCGCGAGAACGCCGGCCACCACCGACTTGATCTCGTCGAGCCGAGCAAAGGCCTGCGCCTGTCCGAAGGCCGCGATCTCGGGGCAGGCGAGCAGCTCCGCCAGCTTGGCCAGAGGTGCCATGGCCAGCGCCATGTGGCCATCGGCGGTCCGGTACACACCGTAAGGCGCGGGCTGATAGGGGTTGGCGTTGCCCTGCGCGTGGCGGCGCGGCTGGCCGCTGTCGTCATTGAGGAAACAGGTGAACTGCTCGAAGGTCATGTCGATCGCCGCCGACATCAGATCGACTTCGACCAGCCCGCCTCTGCCGCTGACCCCGCGCCGCACCAGACAGGCAAGGATGCCCTGCACCAACTGCCCCGCCGTCGCCACGTCGAGCATGGCAAAGCCGGTCGGCACCGGCCCGTCACCGTCATTGCCGTTGAGCCAGGCAATCCCGGACAGCGCCTGCACCAGCAGGTCCTGTCCCGGCTTGTCCTTCCACGGACCCTCGGCGCCATAGCCCGAGACCGCGCCATAGACCAGTCGCGGGTTGAGGGTCTCGACCGCGTCATAGCCCAGCCCGATCCGCTCCATCACGCCGGGACGGAAGTTGTGGATCATCACGTCGGCGGTTTCGATCAGCCTGCGCACGTCGGCCAGATCCTCGGGTCTCTTGAGGTCGGCGGTGACGCTTTTTTTGCCCCGGTTGAAGGTGTGAAACACCAGGCTGTCGCCGTCCAGCCGTTGATCGTTGACTACCATCGACCGACACAGATCGCCGCCCTGGGGCCGTTCGATCTTGATCACCTCCGCCCCCAGGTCGGCCAGCCGCAGCGCCGCCACCGGGCCGGCAAGGAATTGCGCGAAATCCAGCACGCGCAGGCCGGAGAGCGGAAGATCGGTCATGGGTCAGGTCCTTTGTGTCATGAGGTAAGTGCGGCGCCGAATGGGCTGGCGTCGGGCAGAAAGCCCAGCGAGCGCGACAGTTCGAGCGCGGTGAGGCGAATTGTGGCGAGGGCGTCTTCGGCGCTGGGCGCGTCGCCCACCTGGCCGATGAACCCCGAGGTAATGGCGGCGGTGACGCCGCGCGTGTCAAAGACCGGCACGCAGAGGTTGCGCACGCCGGTGATCATCGTGCTGGGCGTATCCTCGAAGCCGTTCTGGCGGATGCGGGCGAGGCGCCGGGCCAGCGCCGCGCGTTGGTCTTCGGGCTGGCGGGCGATGTGGCGGTCCTGCACGTCCTCGGGCGAGAAGGCGAGGATCACATGGCCGGAGCTGGTCTGGCTGACCGGAAACAAGGCGCCGGTGCGCACCGCATAGCCGGCGGGCAGGGGGCTTTGCACCGAGGTGAGCACAAGGACGTTGTCGCGGTTTAGGACACCGAGATGACAGGATTGGCTGGTGCGCGCGGCAATCCGTTCCAGCAGCGGCAGGGCGGCATGGATCAGCCGTTCGGTCGGGTCGTGTCGGTGCGACAGCTCGAACAGTTTCAGCGTCAGCGCATAACGGCTGGTGCGCGGATCCTGATGCAGGTAGCCGCGTTCGGTGAGATAGACCACGACGCGATAGATTTCGCCCATGGTCCGGCCCAGCGCATCGACGATCTCGTTCATCGTCAGGCCGCCCGACCGGTCGGTCAGCAGTTCCAGCACGTCGAGCGCCTTTTCCACCGCCGGAACCGAGGATTTGGCTTTCTTGGTCGCGTCATTTGCCGCAGGTTTGTTCATCTGGTGTCCCCTGATTGCCTGGCGCGCATCTTGGCCTGTTCCGCCTTGGCGAAACAGAGGGACATCAGTTCATTTTCGTTGCGCAGCCCCTGTTCCAGACTCAGATCCATCGCCCCGCGCACCGCCGCCTTGACGCCCTGGGTGGCGTGCGGCGCGTGTCCCGCGATCTGGCCGGCGATGGCGCGGGCGCTGTCCAGCTCTTCGCCCGGTGCGACGAGGTATTCGACCATGCCGATCCGCGCCGCTTCTTCGGCGTCGAAGCGATCCCCGGTCAGCAGCAGCCGCATCGCCTGGCCCTGGCCGCACATCCGCGTCAGATGCTGCGCGGCGCCGCCGGCGCCATTCCAGCCGAGCCGCACCTCGGGCGCGGCAAAGATCGCCGAGCGGGCCACCACGCGCAGGTCGCAGGCCAGCGCGATTTCCAGCCCGCCGCCCAGGGCCCAGCCCTTGACCGCCGCGATGGCGGGCTTGCGCAGCGACAGGATCGGCGGGATGTAATCGAGGCGGTTGCGCCAGGCCCAGAAATCCTCATAGCCCTCCAGCGCCTTGATATCGGAACCGGCGCAGAAGGCGCGGTCGCCCGCGCCGCGAAAGATCACCACATGAACGGCGGCGGTCTCGTTCGCCTCGGCGCAGCATTGGCCGATCTGGCGATACATCTGCGGCGTCAGCGCGTTGTGCTTGGCGGGGCGGTTCAGCGTGATCTCGGCGACATGTCCGTCGTGGGTGAAATCCACGCTGCCGTCGGTGTCCTGAGTCATTGCGGGCCTCCGTCGAATTGCAGGTTGGGCAGCCAGAGCGAGAGCTGCGGAAGATAGGTGAGCACGAAGAGCATCCCGAAAAGCACCAGGTAGAAGGGGGCGCAGGCGCGGATGAAATCGGCGATCCGCACCCCGGTGATCGAGCAGGTGGTGAACATCAGCGTGCCGAGCGGCGGGGTGACGCCGGCGACGGTCAGGTTGAACACCATGACGACACCGAAATGCACCGGATCGATGCCGACCTTGGTGATCACCGGCACCAGAATCGGCGTCAGCAGGATCAGCGCGGCCGAGCCTTCGATGAACATGCCCGCAAGCACCAGCAGCAGGTTGATCAGCAGGAGCAGCAGCAGCGGGTTCTGGGTCAGGGCCAGCATCGCCTCGGCGACCTGCGCCGGGATCCGCTCCCATGTCATGTAGAAGCCAAAGGCGTTGGCGGCGCAGATGATCAGCAGGATCACCGCCGTCGCCTGCATCGTCTGCTCAAGGATCGGGCGAATGTGGGAAAGCTTCAGGTCGCCATGCACCAGCCCGACGACGACCGCGAAAAGCACCGCCATCGCGCCGGCCTCGGTCGGCGTGAAATAACCCAGCCGGATGCCCAGCACGATGCCCACCGGCACCAGCAGCGCCAGGAAGGCGCCGCGAAAGGCGCGGCCGCGGCCGGCCCAGGGCAGGGGCGCCTCATACGCCGGTTGCAGGTCGAGTTGGCGGGCGCGCAGGGCCACCGCGCCCGTCATCGCGGCGCAGATCAGTACCCCCGGCACGATCCCGGCGAGAAACAGCCGCCCGATCGACACATCGCCCATGAAGCCATAAAGGATCAGCCCGATCCCCGGCGGAATGATCACCGAGATGATCGAGGAGGACGCGGTGACGGCGGTAGAAAATGCCGGGTCATAGCCGCGCTTCGTCATCTCGGGCACCAGAACCTTGGACTGCATCGCCGCATCGGCATTGGCCGAGCCCGAGACACCGCCCAACAGCGTCGAGAGCAGTACGTTGACCTGCGCCAGCCCGCCTTTCCAATGGCCGGTCATCGCCTCGGCGAAGCTCATCATGCGGCTGGTGATGCCGGCGTAGTTCATCACGACGCCGGTCATGACAAACAGCGGCACCGCCAGCAGCGGAAAGGAATGGGTGACGGCGACAATGCGCTGGATGAAGATCTCGGGCGGCATGGCGCCGGAAATCAGGAAGAAGGAGAGCCCCGCCATGCCGATGGCGAAGGCGACGGGAATGCCGATGGCGATGCCGAGCAGCAGGATCAGGACGGGCGCGAGGCTCATACCACATCCTCCAGCGCGTCGACCGGCGGCGGGTCCATCAGGCCCAGCAGCCGCAGGGCCGAGGTCAGCGACATGCCGACAAAGGCGAGCAGCGTGGCGAGGTAGACCCAGGAGAACGGAATATCGAGCACCGGCGAGGGCCGCGTCGCGCCCTTCTGCATCATGACAAAGCTCAGCCAGGCGGCATAGGCGAGAAAGGCCAGCACCAGCCCGTCGGCCAGCTTGCGCAGCGCGCGCCGGGCCGCAGCGGGCAGGAGATCGATCAGCAGGGTCACCCGGATGTGCCGCCCTTCCTGATGGGCGGTCATCGCGCCGATAAAGACCACCCAGGTAAAAAGGATGCCGGAGAGCTCGGTTGTCCAGACCGCCGGGCGTTCGGTGACGTAGCGCGTCAAAACACCCCAGAGCACCGAGCCGGTCAGCACCGCCAGCGCCGTGAAGGACACCAGATTCTCGGCCCGCCGGACCCATTTGGCAAGGTTCTGCATGATCTCTCCTCCCTTGGTTGGCCCGGGCCGCATCTGGCCCGGACCGGGGGCCTTCCTCAGTTGTCGAGGATCGCGCGCACGCGGTCGTACAGGCCTTCGGACCAGTCCGGGAACTTGGTATAGACTTCGGCCGTGGCGTCCTGGAAGGCCGCGATGTCGACGTCGCGGTTGAATGTGACGCCTTCGGCCTCGAGCTTGGAAATCCACTCTTCTTCCGAGTTCAGCATAACGTCGGTCATGAAGACACCGGCCTTGTTGGCCTCTTCGTCCAGCACGATCTGGATGTCCTCGGGCAACGAGGCGAAGAGATCGGCGTTCATCATCAGCCCGGTGAAGCCCTTGAAATGGCCGGTGAGCGAGATGGTTTTCTTGGTCTCGTGCAGCTTGGCGCCGTGGATCGAGGGCAGGGGCGCCTCGGCGCCATCGACCACGCCGGCGGACAGCGCCGAATAGACCTCACCCCAGGCGACCTGCGTCGGGCGCGCACCCATGGCGTTGAAGGTTTCCACCCACATGATGTTGGGCGGGGTGCGGAAGGTCATGCCTTCGGTGTCCGCGGGGCTGGAGATCGCCTTGTCGGCCAGCATGTGGCGCGCGCCGAACAGCCAGTTGAGCGACAGCAGTTCGATGCCGGATTCGCTGCGCAGCCGGTCCTTCATCTCGGCATAGAGATCGCTTTCCACGATTTTGGTGAAATCGCGGGGATCATCCATCAGGTAGGGCCCGCCCAGAACGCCGAAATCGGGCACGAAATCGCTGAGATAGCCGGGGTCGGAGATCGAGATGATCGGCGCGCCTGCGCGGATCTGCTCAAAGACTTCCGGGTTCGATCCGAGCTGCGCATTGGCAAAGATCTGGATCGCAACCGCGCCGTCGGTGCGGGTCTCCACGTTCTTTGCGAATTCTTCCATCGCCTGCTGGATCGGCTCCTTGTCCGAGGTCACATGGGCAAGCCGAAAGGTGTATTCCGCCGCTCCGGCCGCCAAGGGGGCCAGGGCGAGGCCGGCAATGCCGATCAGGCGGGAAGCGCGGCCAATAAGTTGAAAAGTCATGAATTTTCCTCCTCCGATTCGGTGGTCGGCGGCAGTGTCTGCGCCGTTTCCGAGTCTGGGATAACACAGGAATTTCAAATTTAGAAGTAATTTTGATACTTGAAAATAGAATCCGGATTCGGCAAGCAAGAAGGCAAGCCGCAGAATCGGGAGGGCAAGCGCATGAAATTGAGGGGCATGACCTGGGATCATCCGCGGGGCTTCGACCCGGTTGTCGCCGCGTCAGAAGTGTTTCGCGCTGAGACCGGCGTCGAGATCGCCTGGGACAAGCGGTCGCTTCAGGCCTTTGCCGATGCGCCGATTGCCGAGATGGCGGAGCGCTACGATTTCATCGTGCTCGACCATCCGCACGTCGGCCAGATTGCCGAAACCGGCGCGCTGCTGTCGCTGCCGATGCCACAAGATGCCTCGGCCTCGCTGGGTGGGTCGGCAGAGAGCTATTTCTGGAACGGAAAATGCTGGGCCTATGCGGTGGATGCGGCCTGCCAGATGGCGGCCTATCGCCCCGATTTGGGCCCCGATCTGCCGCGCCACTGGGAGGATTTCCTGAGCGGGGAGGCCGCGCGCTTCCGTCCGCTGACGCCGCTGCTGCCGGTCGATGCCTTCGACATGCTGATGACGCTTGTCGCCGGGCGCGGGGGTGCGGTGATGCCGGTGGGCCCGGCGCATTTCGTCTCTGACGACAATGGACTCTATGCGCTCGGGGTTCTGCGCGCGCTCTACAATCTCGGGCCGGATGAGCAGGTCGACATGAACCCGATCGGCGCGCTGGAGGTGCTCTCGACCACCGATGATTTCGCCCTGTCGCCCTGCCTGTTCGGATACGTCAACTACGCCCGCCCCGGATTTCGCCCGCATCCCGTGGGCTATTTCGATCTGCCGCTCTGCGCCGGGCATTCCCGCGCGCGCAGCATCCTCGGGGGCGCCGGGATCGGCGTGTCCGCCAAGACGCGGCACCCCGAGGCCGCTATCGGTTTCGCGCAATGGATCACTTCGCCCGAGGTGCAATCCGGCGTCTACCTGGACAACAATGGCCAACCCGCCAACCGCCACACCTGGTTGGCGCAGGCGGAAAACCCGGCGGTTGCCGGTTTCTTCAAGGGCGGCTTTCACACCATCGACAACGCCTGGACCAGGCCGCGCGACATCTGGTTTCTGGATTTTGTCGACGAGGTCTGTGCGATCATGCCGGATTTCTTTCGCAGGGCGATCCCCGAGGAGCAGTTCCTCGCGCGGATCAACCAACTCTATCACCATCATTTTTGTGAGGCCTGAGCCATGCCGATTGCCGTCATCACCGGGGGAAACAAGGGGCTGGGCCTCAGCCAGTCGCGGCGTTTCCTGCAAGCCGGGTTCGAGGTGCATGTGGTGGCCCGGAGCCGGGCCGATTTTGACGCGCTGGGGCAGGGGGCGCATTTCCACGAATGCGACATTGCCGCCGACCGGGCGGCTGATTGGCTGGCTGCGATCCATGCCGGCGCCGGCCCGATCGCGGCGCTGGTTAACAACGCCGGCGTGCATTTCAAGAAGCCGATCTGGGAGGTGCCGCCGGAGGCGCTCGACCAGGTGCTCGACATCAACGTGCGCGCCATGTTCGCGGCCTGCGGGCGCTATGTCAGCCTGCATCAGGACAGCGGCGGCGCCATCGTCAACGTCTCGTCGATGGGCGGGATCATGGCGCTGCCCTCGGCCGCGGCCTATGTGACCGCCAAGACCGCCGTTGTCGGGCTGACCCGTTCCGTCGCGGTGGATGCGGCGCAGTTTGGCATCCGCTGCAATGCCGTCAGCCCGGGTTTCATCGATACCGACATGACCCGCGCCGTGCTGGCGAAAGACCCGGCGCGCCGCGACAGGATCGAAAGCCGCATCCCAACCCACAGCTTTGGCCAGCCCGAGGATGTGGCCAATGCCATCTTTTATCTCGCCTCAGACCAGGCGGCCTATGTCAACGGCGTCAATCTGCCGGTCGACGGCGGCTATGCCATCGGATTTTGAAGGAACCGTCATGAGCTTTGTCCAGACCCGCCTGACCGCCGCCGAAAGCGTTGCCACCGGCCCCCAATCGCCGCCCGAAGAGATCGCAGACGGCCATGTCCGCCTGCGCCTTGCGGTTGCCAGCCTCTGTGGCACCGATCTGCATTACTACGCGCATTTCGCCAATGCCGGGTTCGAGCTGCACAATCCGGTGACTCTGGGCCACGAAGCCTGCGCCTGGGTGGAGGATCCGAACGGATCGAGACTGCGCAGGGGCCAGCTCGTTGCGCTCAACCCGATCATGAATTGCCAGAGCTGCGATCCCTGCAAGCGGGGCGAGGAAAACCTCTGCACCGCCAAGAAATTCCCCGGATCGGCCACCACCGTTCCGCATCTGGACGGCTTTTTCCGCGATGTGATCGATCACCCGGCGCGCTGCTGCCGCCCGGTGGCCGAAGATGTGAACCCGCGCCACCTGACCTTTGCCGAGCCGATGGCCTGTGCGCTGCACGCGCTGAACAAGGGCGGCGTGGGCGCGGGGGACAAGGTGCTGGTGACGGGCTGCGGGCCGATGGGGCTCCTGGCGATTGCCGGCGCGGCGGCACGGGGCGCGCAAGTCACGGCGCTCGATCTGCGGCCCGGTGCGGTCGAGGTCGCGCGCAAGGCCGGCGCCGGCGAGGGGCTTCTGGCCGACCGGATTTCGGACGCCGACATCGAGAAACGCTTTGACGTGGTGGTCGAGGCCTCGGGCGCGATCCCGGCCTTCAATACCGCGCTCAAGGCAGTGCGCCAGAAGGGCCGGGTATCGATCCTGTCGAATATCCAGCTGCGTGAGGCCCGGGTGATGCTGCATCTGGTGATGCTCAAGGAAATCGAGCTTTGCGGCTCCTTTCAGTTCAACCGCGAATTCGAGGAAGCGGTGCAGCTGATCGAATCCGGCGCGGTGAATTTCGAGGCACTGACGGCCGCGGAATACCCGCTTGATCAGACCGGGGCCGCGCTGGCGTATATGACGGCCGGCAAGGCCTTCGGCAAGATATTGTTGCTGGGAGAGGGCCTGACAGGAAAATCTATTTAGTCTTACAAAAGATATCGAAACCGACGGCTATTGACAGAATGTCGGACGTTTGGCACAAGTTTTCCATATTTTGGTATTACCAAAATTGAGGGGAGTGCGACTTTCTTGGGGAGGGAGGATGATGGAGACTTTCGATCATATCGTGATCGGCGGGGGATCGGCGGGCAGCGTGGCCACCGCACGGCTGATCGAGGGAGGCGCCAAGGTGCTGCTGCTCGAAGGCGGGTATCACCATCGCCATCCTCTGCTCGACATGCCGCCGGGGGTGTTCAAGCTGCTCAAGAACGGCTCCAAGTTTTTTCGCACCCACAAATCCACCCCGCAGTCCCAGCTTGGCGGGCGCCAGACCGAGATCCCGCAGGGCAACGTGCTGGGCGGGGGCTCTACCGTGAACGGTCAGGCCTATGTGCGCGGCCGGCCGCAGGATTACGACGCCTGGCACGCGGCGCTGCGCGGGAACAATGACGCGGTGCACTGGGACTGGGAGGCGGTGTTGCCGCATTTCAAGCGGCTCGAAGGCAACCGCAAGTTCAACGACGATCTGCATGGCTGCGACGGGCCGCTGACGGTCTCGGACCCGGGGCATATCGACGATATGGCGCGATGGTTCGTGCAGGCGCTTCAGGCGCAGGGCGAGCCGTTCAACCCGGATTTCAACGGCAAGAGCCAGCGCGGCGCCGGGTTCTTCCAGTTTACCTATGATCGGGGCCAACGGGTTTCGGCGGCCTATGCCTTTCTTGATCCGATCAAGAACAACCCGAAGCTGACGATCCGCCTGCGAAGCACGGTACAGCGCGTGTTGATCCAGGATGGCCGCGCGGTGGGTGTGGTCTATCGCGACAAATCCGGCACCGAGCACACCGCGCGCTGCGCGGGCGAGGTGATCCTTTCGGCGGGGGCGCTGATCACGCCGAAGCTGCTGATGCTCTCGGGGCTGGGCCCAGCGGATCACCTGCGCGACCATGACATCGACGTGGTGCAGGACATTCCGGGCATCGGCCGGAACCTTCAGGATCACCCCGACGTCTCGATCGTCGCGCGGGCGAATGGAAACTACGGCTATTTCAAGCAGGATCGCGGCTGGAACATGCTGCGCAACGGCATGGAGTTCAAACTCTTCGGCCGGGGCCGCATCACCACCACCGGGCTCGAGGCCGCCTGTTTCGTCAACCCAACCGATCCCGAGGCGCTGCCCACGCATGAGGCCTACTGCATCCCGGTGATGTATCTCAATGACGCGCAGGCCAGGACCATCCCCGAGGATTACGGCGTCTCGATCCAGATGGTGCTGCTCAAGCCGCAGTCCACCGGCGACGTGAAGCTGGCCTCTGCCAACCCCGACGACATGCCGCTGGTGAACCCCAACTTCCTGTCGGACGAACGCGACATGGACGAGATGGTCAAGGGGTTGCGCTATTTCCGCGAGACCATGAACCAGTCGCCGCTGGCCGACCGGATTGCCGAGGTCGTGGCGCCCACAGACTATTCCGACGCGGCGCTGCGCGACCATTGCCGCCGCGTGGTCAAGACCAATTTCCACCCCGCCGGCACCGCGAAAATGGGCGCCGATGGCGATCCGATGGCGGTGCTCGATGCGCGCATGAGGGTGCGGGGCGTCGAGGGGCTGCGCGTCTGCGACATGTCCGCCGTGCCCGACATTCCTGCCGGCAACACCAATGCGCCCGCCATGGTGCTGGGCGACCGCTGCGCCGAGATGGTGCTGGGGCGGCTATGAGAAGGATGACAGATATGCCCAACTTCGGACGACTGCTGCGCGAAAGGAACATCATCTTCGTGACCCTCGCGCTCTGTGTGCTGTTCTATCTGATCAGCCCGCGCTTTCTGAGCCTCGACAACATGTCGGCCATCTCGCGCCAGATCGTGCCCATCGGGCTGATCGCGCTGGGGCAGTATTTTGTCGTGGTCTCGGGCAATATCGACCTGTCGATGGGCATGGGATCGGTGCTCTTTGCCATCGTTTTGGGCGTGTTCTTCGGCCTCACGGGCGGCGTCGCCCTCGGGATTGTCGCGGTGATCGTCTGCTCGCTGGCGCTGGGCTTCTTCAACGGGGTGCTGGTGGCCAAGCTCAAGTTACCGGCCTTCATCGTCACGCTCGCCATGCTGTTCAGCGCGCAGGGGCTTTCGGGCCTGATCATCCCGCGCGGGCAACAGATTTTCCTGATGGGCGATTTCTTCCGCTTCATTGGCGCCGGCAAGTTCATGGGGCTCTACTGGTCGTTCCTGTTCCTCGTGGCGCTCTTCGTGCTGGCCTATGTGGTCTACAACCACACCCGCTGGGGCGCCTATGTGATCGCCATCGGCAATTCCGAGGAAAACGCCCGCCTCGCCGGCATCGATGTCGACCGGGTCAAGATCGGGGTGTTCATGTTCTCGGCACTGTGCAGCGGGCTGGCGGGGATCGTCCTGTCCTCGCGCATGGGGTTCGTGCAGCCGGGGCTGGACGGCAACGGCCTGCTGCTCGACGGCATCGCCGCGATCATCATCGGCGGCACGCTGATCCTGGGCGGGCGCGGCACCATTGGCGGCGCTTTCTGGGGCCTGCTGTTCATCGGCGTCATCAACAACGCGCTCAACCTGCTCAACGTCGAGGACGTCTGGCACCAGGTGTTCAAGGGGGCGGTCATTCTGGCCGCGCTGGGGGCCAACTGGCTGCTCTGGCAGTCGCGGCAGGTCGAGGCGCATTGACCCGCGAAATTACCAAAGACCAATCAACAAGGAGGAGACTACAGATGACTTTCAAACGGACATTCGCCAGCACGCTTGCGCTGGCCACGGGGCTGGCCGGCGGCGCGCTGGCCGACGAAGGCAAGCTCGACATCGTGTTCATCAACGATGGCCATGTCGCGCCCTATCACGTCGCCTGGCTCTCGGGGTTCGAGGACGCCATCGAAGCCTATGACGACGCCTTCGAGGACATCGAGATCACCGGCCGTTGGCTCTCGGCTGAAGGCTCGCTGGAAAAGATGATCCAGCAGACCGAAGTGACGATCAACGAAAAGCCCGATGTGATGTTCGTCAACGCCATCAACGTCGATGCGTTCGAGCCGCTGGTGGCGAAGGCGCAGGAGGCGGGCATCACCTGGATCGCCGTGCATTCGCCGATGGAAAGCGCGGACTACAGCTTTACCCTGGGCGACGTGGCCAATGGCACCAATCAGGGCATGGCGATGTGCGCGCTGTCGGGCGGCGAGGCCTACAAGGTGGCCGTGATGCTGGGGCAGGCGGGCAACCCGTCGGGCGAGGCGCGGCGCGAAGGCATCATGAAGGGTATCGCCTCGTGCGACAATGTCGAGGTGGTGGCCGAACAGCCCGCCGACTGGGACACCGTCAAGGCGCAGTCGATTGCCGAGAACTGGATGACGCAATATCCGGACCTCGATGCCATCTCGGGCGTGACCGACGCGTATATGTACCCCTCGATTGCCATCGCCACCAACTCGGGCAAGGACCTGGAGTTCTTTGGCTATGACGGCGACATCCCGATCCTGCAACAGATGCAGGACGGGCCGGTCAAGGCCGATATCCTGCTGTCGGGCACCCGCGAGGGCTGGAACTTCGTGCAGATGGCCTATCGCATCCACAAGGGCGAGACGCCGGACAAGGTCTATGACTTCTTCACCCCGCTGGTGATGAGCGAAGAGAACCACAAGCTGGCACTGGCGAACGGCTTTCCCGAGGACGTGCAGGTCTATTACGTCGATCAGGCGCTCGACGTGGCCGCCAAGGGCTATCTCGAGTTCGGCCCAGATTCGGTGAAGTAACGACACGACCGGGGCGGCCCCCAGCCGGGGCCGTCCCCTTCCGGGGAGGAGAGACCATGACCACAGCCACCGCCACGACGCCGTCACGGCCGGGCTTCAAGCTCGACAGCCTGACCCAGCGCTACCTGTTCCTGATCCTGCTGATCGTCATCGCCTCGGTGGGCTTCGGCATCGCCAACGAAAATTTCTATTCGCTGGCCAATATCGGCATCCTGCTGCGCTCCATTGCGGTGCTGTTCCTGCTGTCGATGGGCATGACCTTCATCATGCTGACCGGCGGCATCGACCTTTCGGTCGGCTCCAACGTCGCCTTTTCCGGCGGGGTGGGCGTGGTGGCGCTGACCGCCACCGGTTCGGCCCCCATCGGGTTTGCCGCCGCCGTCGCCGCCGGCATGGCGATCGGCGCGATCAACGGCGTTTTCATCGGGCGGCTGAGGCTTTCGGCCTTCATGGTGACGCTGGCGACCTACGCGCTGGCCCGGGGCATGGCGCTGGTGATCTATAATGCGGATTCGATCAATGTCTCCGACGCCGCCTTCCTCTGGCTGGGCGGGGTGAGCTGGGGCAACATGCCGGTGGTCATCCCCTTTGTCGCACTGGTTTTCGTCGCGCTCTCGGTGCTGCTCTACAAGTCCACTTTCGGCCGCGATGTCTATGCCGCCGGGTCGAATATCAACACCGCCTTCGTGCTGGGCCGCCGGCCGGAACGCACCTTGGTCTGGGTCTATGTCCTCTCGGGCGCATTGGCGGGCCTCTCGGCCATCATCACCGTCGGCCGCGTCTCCTCGGGGCAGCCCTGGGCGGGGCTCTACCTCGAATTCGACGCCATCACCGCGGTGATCCTTGGCGGCACCTCGCTCTTTGGCGGTCGCGGGCGGCTGCTCGGCACAATCCTCGGCGTCCTGCTCTACGGCATCATCATCAACGGCCTCGTACTGACCGGCACCAATCCCTATTTGCAGAGCCTGATCAAGGGGATGATCCTGCTGGGCGTGGTGCTGCTCGACACGCTGGTACAGCGGAGGAACGCGCAATGACCAAACGGCTCGACATGAAGGGCATCGGCAAGAGCTTTTTCGCCACCCGCGCCCTCGACAACGTGAATTTTACCTGCGTGGCGGGCGAGGTGCATGCGCTTGTGGGGTTGAACGGCGCCGGGAAATCGACGCTGATGAAGATCCTCGGCGGCGTCTATCAGAAAGACGAAGGCGTGATCGAGATCGACGGCGCAAAGGTCGAAATCGCCGCGCCCTCGGACGCCGGAGACCGTGGCATCGCGATGATCCACCAGGAGCTGTCGCTGATCAACGAGCTGACCGTGGCGGGCAACATCTTCCTCGGCCGCGAGCTGCGCCACGGCGCCACGCCCTTCGTCAACAAGCGTGAAATGGCGCGGCAGGTGCGCGCCCAGCTTGATCGCTTTGGGCTGACGCTCGACCCCAACCGCAAGGTGGCCGACCTGAACTCGGGCGAAAAACAGATCGTCGAGATCATCCGCGCGCTGATGTCGGACGCCTGGCTGATCGTGATGGACGAGCCGACTTCGGCGTTGTCGGAAGAGGACAAGGAGATGCTGTTCGACTTCATCCGCAAGATGAAGGAAGAGGGCATCGCCATCATCTATATCTCGCACCACATGCCCGAGATCTTCAGCATTGCCGAACAGGTGACGGTGATGCGCGACGGGGTGATCGTGCTGTCGGAACGCACCGCCGCCTCGTCCGAGGATCATGTCATCCGGTCGATGACCGGCGCCGAGCTCGACCATTTCGTCAAACCGCACAAGGAGATCACCGGCAAGACCATCCTGACGGTGGAAAACCTCACCCATCCCGGTGCCTACGAGGACATTTCCTTCAATGTCCATGAAGGCGAGATTGTGGTGATGACCGGGCTGCGCGGCTGCGGCGCCCCGGAACTGGCCAAGGCGATCTTTGGGCTGGACGGCAGTTACGCGGGCAAGATCTCCTATTTCGGCCAGCCATTGAAGCCCGGACGCGGCCCGGCGCAGGCGGTGGCCGACGGCATGGGGCTGGTGACGGAAAACCGCGACAAGAACGGCATCCTGCCGCCACTCTCCGTGCGCGACAACATCGCGCTGCCCTATCTG
Organism: Marinovum sp. PR37; assembly: GCF_028807375.1. NCBI lineage: Bacteria > Pseudomonadati > Pseudomonadota > Alphaproteobacteria > Rhodobacterales > Roseobacteraceae > Marinovum > Marinovum sp. PR37. The sequence goes on from NZ_JARAML010000002.1 coordinate 97,977, forward strand.
GAGAAATCGGTGAAGGCCGGATTGATTGACGGCCGCCGGATCGACGCGCTGGTCGACAAGGCGATCCGCGACACCTCGACCAAGACCTCCTCGCCGGAACAGGAGATCCGCTTTCTCTCGGGGGGCAACAAGCAGAAAATCTGTTTTTCCCGCTGGCTCGACCCGGACCTGAAACTGCTGATCCTGCTCGAGCCGACGCGCGGCATCGACGTTCACGCCAAGGCCGACATCTACCGCATTATCGAAGACCTCGCCGGCCGCGGCGTCGGCATCCTGATCCTGTCGTATGAAATCGACGAGGTCATCATGCTCGCCGACCGCGTGCTCACCCTCTACCAGGGTGCGACGGTCTCGGAATATGCCTATCCCGGTTTCGACAAGGACCGGATGCTGGCCGACATGGCCGGCGCGGGGCAGGGGCACTAGCCGCCCGCCCGCGCCGCACCCCATCCAAAAGGACACCGACATGACCACCTATTATCAGGCGTTCATCGCCAATGAGTTCACCGATGCCGCCGGCGGCGACCGTCGGCCCGTGCGCAATCCGGCGACCGGCGCGGTCTGGGCCGAGGTGCCCGAATGCGGCCCCGAGGATGCCCGCCGCGCGATCGACGCCGCCGAGGCCGCCCGCCGCGACTGGGCGGCGCTGCCTTCGGTCAAACGTGCCGAATACATCTATCGCGTCGCCGAGGCCCTGCGCACCGAACGCGACCATTTCGCCCGGCTGCTGGTGATGGAGCAGGGCAAGCCCTTGGCCGAGGCCGGGGCCGAGGTCGACGATACCATCCGCTACATGACCTATGCCGCCGAGGCCGCGCGGCGCATCCAGGGCGAGATCCTGCCCTCTGACCTGCCCAATGAACAGTTGTTCATCTACCGCGTCCCCTATGGCACGACGCTGGGCATCTGCGCCTACAATTATCCGCTCGCCCTGATCGGGCGCAAGCTCGGGCCGGCGCTGGTGACCGGCAATGTCATGGTGATCAAACCGCATGAGGCGACCCCGGTGACCGGCAGCGAATTCTGCCGGCTGGTGCGCGACGCCGGCCTGCCGGCGGGCGTTGTCGGGCTGGTCACCGGCGGCGGGGCCGAGCTGGGCGCGGCGCTGGTCTCCAATCCCGCGACCCGTCTGGTCAGCGTTACCGGATCGACCCGCGCCGGCCAGGCCATCGCGGCGGCGGCGGCGCAGCACCTTGCGGCGCTGTCGCTGGAACTGGGCGGCAATGCGCCGTTCATCGTGCTCAAGGACGCCGATCTCGATGCGGCGGTCGAGGCGGCGGTGGTGGCGCGATATGCCAATGCCGGACAGGTCTGCATCTGCAACGAAAGCGTGCTGGTCGAGGACAGCGTGGCCGAGGCCTTTACCGAGAAATTGCTTGCCCGCGCCGCGCAGGTGAAGCTGGGCGACCCGATGCAGGATGCGGGCATGGGCCCGGTTTCGACCGAGGGCGCGCTGAGCCGGATCGAGGCGCTGGTGGCACAATCCGTCGATGCGGGCGCACGGGTCGCGCTGGGCGGCAAACGCGGCAGCGGCGATTTCGCCAGCGGCAATTGGTACGAGCCGACCATCCTGCTCGACGCCCAGGCCGACACGCCGGCCGTTTCCGAGGAAATATTCGGCCCCGTCATGCCGGTGGTGCGCATCGGCGGGCTGGACGACGCGCTTCGCATCACCAATGCACGCCCCGACGGGCTCTCGGCCTATCTCTGGACCCGCGACGCCGGCAGCTACATGCGCGCCATCCACGAGATGGAGACCGGCACGATCTTTCTCAACAAGGGGATCTCGGGCTATGTGCAGGGCTATCACAACGGCCACAAACGCTCTGGCCTCGGCGGCGAGGACGGCATTCACGGCCTCGAGGGCTTTTTGCAGAAACGCACGGTCTACATGCAATATTGACGCCGGGCGGGGCGGACACCGGCAGGCGGGGCAGGGCCCTCAGCCCTCAAGATAGGCGCGGGCCTGTTCCGCCGTCTCGTAGATATGGGTGCGCGCCTCGGGAAAGACCTCGCCCAGCTTCATCCGCATGAAGGCCGAGCCGGAATAGCGCGAGACCTTGGCGTAAAAGCGCGCGTGCAGATCTGCGACCATCCGCGCCCAGGGCTTTTCCAGCGCCTCGTCGATGCGGAAGCCGTCGTAGTTGACCACCACGTCGACCTTGCGGCCGAGCGGCGCGCAGCGCTCTTCGACAAGACGGCCGACGCGGTCCACCTCGGCCTGCGACCGCAGGCGCATCTTTTCGAAATTGAGGAAAAGCTGGCTGGAGGCGGCATCCAGCGCCACGCGATCCGGCAGGTCGAGATGCAGCAGATCGGTGCGCAGGTCCATCTCGCGAGGCCGAAAGATGCGTGCGTCCATCATTGCCACTTCGCCGACAATCGGCCGCACCTCCATCTGGCCGAGAATATCCCGGTCGAGATCCACGCCGGGGGCGATCTCGGTCAGGCGCAGGCCCTCCGGCGTCAGCTCGAAGACGCAGCGTTCGGTCACATAGAGCACCGGCTGGCCCAGCCGCGCCGCGCGGGCACCGGAAAAGGTGACCTGCTCCACGTCGCGCAGAAACTTGCGCGCCGCGCCTTCGCGGCGGATCTGCACCGCGCCGTCCTCCACCGCCAGCTCGAGTCCCTTGGCAGTGAACGTGCCCGCAAAAACCACCGCACGGGCGTTCTGCGAGATATTGATGAAGCCGCCGGCGCCGGCCAGCCGAGGCCCGAAGCGCGAGACGTTGACGTTGCCCAGCCGGTCGGCCTGCGCCAGCCCGAGGCAGGTCATGTCGAGCCCGCCGCCGTCGTAGAAATCGAACTGCGCATTCTGCGGGATCACCGCGTCGGTGTTGACCGCCGCGCCGAAATCGAGGCCCGAGGCCGGCTGGCCGCCGATCACCCCGGGCTCTGCCGTCAGGGTCAGATGTTCCAGCAGGCCTTCCTCGGCAGCGACAGCGGCCACGCCTTCGGGCATGCCGATGCCCAGATTGACCACACCGTTCACCGGCAATTCGAAGGCGCAGCGTCGGGCGATCACCTTGCGCGCGTCAAGCCGCATTGGCGGCATGTCTCCGGCCGGGGTGCGCATCCGGTTGGTGAACCCCTGCGAAAACCCGGTGGCATAAGTCTGCACATGATGCTCGGGCTGCGCCACCACCACGGCATCCACCAGAATGCCGGGGATCTGGACCTCGCGCGCGGGCAGGGTGCGGGCGCGGGCCACCCGTTCGACCTGAACGATCACCACGCCGCCGGCGTTCTTCACCGCCATCGCCTGCGCCAGGTTGTCGATGGTCAGCGCCTCGCGCTCCATGGTGATATTGCCGGCCTCGTCGGCGGTGGTGCCCCGCAACAGCGCCACCGACAGCCGCTGCGCCCGATAAAACAGCAGCTCCTCAGTGCCGATCTGCATCAGGTCCAGCTGCGGGTCGGTTGAGATATCGTTGATCGCACCGCCCCCATTGCGCGGATCGACAAAGGTCTCAAGCCCGACCTTCGACAGCATCCCCGGCTTGCCGGCCGCGATATCGCGGTAGAGCTGACTGATACAGCCCTGCGGCAGGTTCCAGCCCTCGATCTTGCCGGCCACCGCCAGCGCCGCCACCTTGGGGATCAGCCCCCAATGCCCGCCGACCACCCGACGCAGCAGTCCCTCATGGCCCAACCGGTTGAGGCCGCGGCATTTTCCGTCGCCTTGGCCGGCAGCAAAGACGAGGCCAAGGTCGCGCGGCTGGCCGGTTTCGAGAAACCGCGCCTCGAGCGCGGCAAGCAATTCGTCGGGCACGCCGATGCCGACAAAGCCCGAGGTGGTGAGGGTATCGCCGCTCTGAATCAGGGCGGCAGCGTCAACGGCGGAAACGACCTTGTTTGTCATGGCCTCAGCCTAGGGCCGCGCCGCGACATCGTCCAGCGCCAGACACCGCCGAGGTCGCGTCTTGACAGAAGCGGCGCCATTCAATACGCCTGAATGGAACGTTCCAATAGATCAGTCAGGCCGGACAGAAATGACCCAGACAATCCCGCAAGACATCCTCGATGCGTTGACCGACGTCGATATGCCGCGTCTGGCGCCCGAGCCGGGTTTCGACGACAAGCTGTCGCTGGCCGGGCATGTCATTCCGGTGCATCGGGCCGGCGCCATGGTGGTGGGCAGCGGTGCGGCGGGGCTGCGCGCGGCGGTGGAACTCAAGCGGCGCGGTGGCGATGTGAGCATCGTCAGCCAGAGCGCCTGGGGCGGCACCTCGGCCTGTTCCGGCTCGGACAAGCAGACCTTGCACACCGCCAATACCGCCGATCAGGCCGACAATTTCAAGGAGATGGCCCGCGCCATCCGCTCGGGCGGCGCGATGGACGAGGACACCGCCTATATCGAGGCGGTGGGCTCGGTCCGGGCGATGGCTTCGCTGCAATTTCTCGGTCTTCCGCTGCCGCAGGACGGGTTGGGCGGCACCCTGCGCTATCAGACCGACCATGACGAGGTCGGCCGCGCCACCAGCTGCGGGCCGCGCACCTCGCGGCTGATGGTCAAGGTGCTGGCACAGGAGGCGCTCCGCCTGGGCATCGGCTTTTCCAACCAGACCACCGCCGTACGCATCCTGAGCGACGGCCATCGGGTCACCGGATTTCTCGCCATCCGCCCGAAGGACCGGTCAGAGCAGAATCCGCTGGGCCTCGCGCTCTTTCGCTGCGAGGCGCTGGTGCTGGCGGCGGGGGGACCGGGCGAGCTCTATCGCGACAGTGTCTTTCCCAACGGCTGTTTCGGCTCGCTCGGGCTGGCGCTGGAGGCCGGGCTCGAGCTGGTCAACATCACCGAGAGCCAGTTCGGCATCGGCACCCGGCGCGAGGGTTTTCCCTGGAACCTGTCGGGCACCTATGTGCAGGTCATCCCGCATATCTATTCGCTCGACGACGCCGGGCAGGAGCGCCATTTCCTCGCCGACTATTACCGCAGCACGCAGGAACTGGCCTCGAACGTCTTTCGCAAGGGCTATCAATGGCCGTTCCATGCCGCGCGGATGCTCGATTTCCGCTCCAGCCTTGTCGACCTGGCGATCTTTCGCGAGACGCAGAAGGGCCGGCGGGTGTTCATGGACTTCAATCGCAACCCTCTGCCGGTGCCCGGCGACGCACCGTTTGACCTCGACCGGCTGGATGACGACGTGCGCGGTTACCTGCGCAATGCCGGGGCCGATCAGGCGCTGCCGATCGACCGGCTGCGGCACATGAACCCGCTCGCGATCGAGCTTTACCGCCGCTACAAGGTCGATATCGCCGCCGATCCGCTGGAATTCGCGGTGAACAACCAGCACATGAACGGCGGCATCGCAGTCGATCCCTGGGGGCGGAGCAATCTCGCCGGGGTCTATGCGGTGGGCGAGGCCGCGGGCACCCATGGCGCCACGCGGCCGGGCGGGTCGGCACTGAATGCCGGGCAGGTCTTTGGCACCCGGGTTGCCGAACATATCGCGGCGGCCGGGCGTGCCTCGGTGCCGGCGCAGGGCCTGGCTCCGGGCGTGGCCGAGGCGGTGGTGGCCATCGACGCGCTGTTGCGGCCGGAAACCGGGGTGCCGTTGCAGGAGGTGCGCCGCGAGGTGCAGGCGCGGATGAGCGACACGGCCGGCATTCTCTGCACCGCAGAAGAGGTGCGCGCCGCCTTGCGGGACGCCCGCGCCTTGAACGCACGCATCCGGGCGCAGGGCATCGCCTTTGGCCGCAGCAGCGAGGCCGGCCGGGCGCTGCAATGGCAGCAGATGGCGCTGGCCTCGGAGGCGGTGCTGGCGGCGCTCGATCACTACATCTCATCCGGCGGCGGCAGCCGGGGCGCGCGGGCAATCTGCGATCCGGCCGGCACCGCTTTGCCGATGTCGGTCCAAGGCCCGCTGGAAGACGTGCGCTTCCGCCCCGAGCGCGAGGACGACAAGGCCAGCCAGATCACCCTGCGGATGGCGGGCGGCAGGATGACGCTTGCCACGCGGCCCAATCGGGCGTTCGACGAAGGGGCCAAGGCGTTTTTCGAGCGCGACTGGCCGGCCTGGCTGACCGGGGCGATCTATGACCTGCCGTCGCCGCCGCTCGACTGACGTACCACCAGGCTCACCGGCGTCCGGGTTTCCCCCGGCGGCGGGGTGCCTTTGTCGAGCCAGCCGATCACCGTTTCCGCCGCCTGCGCGCCGATCCGGGCAATGTCGCAGCGCACCGAGGTGAGCGTGGGAAAGCATTGGGCCGCCTCGGAAATATCGTCGAATCCCACGAGGCGGAAGCCTTGCCCGACGTCGCGACCCACTTCCTGAAAGCCGGACAGCATGCCCAGCGCGACGAGATCGTTGAAACAGACGGCGGCATCGACCTGCGGATGTGTCTCGGCCAACCGTCTTGCCGTCTCGCGGCCGAATTCGCGGGTCGACTGGCCGGTCAGCATCACCGGCGTCATGCCGGCCTCGGCCAGCGCCGACAGATAGCCGTCCTGGCGCTCTTCCGTCACCGCCCGTCCCTCGAGCCCGCCGACAAAGGCCACCTGCCGCGCGCCTCCGGCCAGCAGATGCCGGGTCGCCTCGCCGCTGCCCCGGGCGTAATCGGGCGCGGTGAGGGGGAAGAGATCGAGCCGGTCGTCGACCCGGCGCAGCATCTGCATCGCCGGAATTCCGGCGCGCGCGATGGCGTCAAAGGTCGCCCGCGTCTCGCCATAGGCCGGGCAGAGGATCAGCGCCGAAACACCATGTTCGATCATCGAGCCGACCACCTGGGCTTGCAGCCCCGGGTCTTCGTCGGTGTTGGCGATGACGGCGGAATACCCTTTGTCGGCCAGTGCCATCTGCAAGGACGTGGCGAATTCGGTAAAGAACGGGTTGCGCAGATCATTGATCACCAGCCCGACCAGACCGGCGTTCGACGAGCGCATGTTGGCGGCCGATCGGTTGTAGACATAGCCGATCCGCGCCATCGCGGCGCGCACCTGCTTGCGGGTCTCGTCGCGCACCGAGGCGCTGTTCTGCAACACCAGGCTGACGGTCGATTTCGACACGCCCGCCTCGCGCGCGACGTCGATGATGGTCGGTCTGCGGGTCATTTCTGTGCTCTTCCGCCGTTCTCCTCGGATCAACTTGCCATAGGCTGGTCCGAGGGCAAACGCCAGTCGTGACCGCTCAGGCGCCCGCGACCTCCAGGTCGAAACAGAGAATGCCGTTCTTGCCGCCCTGGGCGTGTTCGGTCAGCTTGGCGCCGGCAATCTGGTGATCGGGATGGTCCTGATAGGCCTGCAACCCGTCCCAGTCGGTGAAATCGGCAATAAAGCCGTGCATGTAGCCGCGCTCCATCTTTTCCGGGCTTTCGCTCTTGCCGGCCGTGATGCCGAGGCAGGCGGGCAGCTTGTCCTCGATCTCTTTCAGTTCGGCAAACAGCGCGGCGATCTTCGCCTCGCTCACCTCCGGTTGGAACCGGATCAATACCACGTGTCGGATCATGCTTTCATCCCGTTGTCTGATTTGATCATCTCTGCCGCTTTTTCGCCGATCATGATGGCGGCGGCGTTGGTGTTCGAGGAGATCACCGTCGGCATGATCGAATTGTCGACCACCCGCAGTCGCTCGATGCCGTTGAACCGCAGGCGGGTGTCCACCACCGCGCCGTCATCCACCCCCATCCGACAGGTGCCCGCGCAATGGTGCGAGGTTTTGGAATGGATGCAGATGAAATCGAAATACGCCTGATCGGTCTTCACATCCGGGCCGGGCAGGCGTTCGGCCAGGATGTATTTGGCCAGCGGGGCTTGCGACAGGATCTCCTGCGTCAGCTTCAGCCCGCGGATCGACATCTCGCGATCCAGCGGGTCTTGCAGATAGTTCGGATCGATCAGCGGCGCCTTGGCCGGATCGGCGTTCTGCAATCGGACGGTGCCACGCGAGCGCGGGCGCAGGTAGCAGGAATTCAGCGTGATCCCGCCCTGCGGCATGGCGGCGACCCCATGTTCGATGCCGGTGCCGAGGCCGAGGTGGAACTGGATGTCGGGCGAACGCGCGTCGGGATCGGCGTACCAGAAGCCGCCGGTCTCGAACAGCGACGAGGCCACCGGCCCCTTGCGGCCCATGACATATTGCAGCCCGGCCAGCGCCGCCCAATGCGGCCGGGCGTAGCGGTCATAGCTGTAGGGGCCGGACAGCTCGCTGATGCAGTAAAGGTCGAGGTGGTCTTGGAGGTTCGCACCGATCTCGGGCTGGTCGGCCACCACGTCGATGCCGAGCTGCGACAGATGGTCCGCCGGTCCGAGGCCCGAGAGCTGCAAGAGGCGTGGCGAGCCCACGGCACCGGAGCAGAGCAGCACCTCGCGATCCGCCATCAGCCGCGTGCCGTCCATCATCTCGACGCCGGTGGCGCAGCCACGCTCGACCAGCAGCCTGCGCACCTGCGCGCCAAGCTTGACCGTCAGGTTCGGGCGCCCGCGGTTCGGGGTGACATAGGCCATCGCCGCCGAGGAGCGCCGCACATTGCGCTGGGTCAGCTGGTAATAGCAGACACCATCTTGCGTTTCGCTGTTGATGTCGGGGTTGCGCGGAATGCCAAGCGCGGCGGCGGCTTCGAAATAGGCCTCGCAGATCGGCAGCGGCGCGCGCGGTTCGCTGACCCCCAGCGGCCCGCCCTTGCCATGGAAGGCGTTCTCGTAGGTCTCGTTGTCCTCGGCCTTCTTGAAATAGGGCAACACGTCGTCATAGCCCCAGCCGGTGCAGCCCATCTGTCGCCAGTCGTCGTAGTCCTGGGGATTGCCGCGGGTGTAGATCTGGGCGTTGATCGCCGAGCCGCCGCCGATCACCTTGGCCTGGGTGTAACGGAACACCTTGTTCTGCATGTGTTTCTGCGGAACCGTGTCCCAGCCCCAGGAGCCGATGCCCTTGGTCATCTTGGCGAAGCCGGCGGGCAGGTGGTAGAACGGATGGCGGTCGCTGCCCCCTGCTTCCAGCAGCAGCACCCGCGCCGAGGCGTCCTCGGACAACCGCCCGGCCAGGACCGAACCGGCCGAGCCGCCGCCGATGATGATGAAATCGTAACCTTTGGACATGGGGTCTTCCTGAGTTTGGGACGGTGGTCAGCCCGCGAGATCGTGCTGGCGCAGATGCGCCCCGGCCCGCAACGCCAGCGCCGCTACGGTCAGCGCCGGGTTCACCGCGGCCGAGGTCGGCAGGAGCGCGGCGTCGGTGATGAAGAGGTTGGGGTGGTCGTGGCTGCGGCCAAAGCTGTCGGTGACGCTGGCACCCGGGTCATCGCCCATCCGCGCGGTGCCGCATTGATGCGACGGCGTGCGCCGATCAAAGGGTTTCGCCACAACCACCGGATAGCCTGCCTTGCGCAGCAGCCGCTTGAGCCGGCTGACCAGCGCGGCATGGGCCTGCATGTTCGAGCGCTGCCAGTCGAGCACGATCTGCCCGTTTTTCAGCGTCACCCGGCTGGCGGGGTTGGGCAGATCCTCGGACATGGCATAAAGGTCGATCGAGCGGGCGGCGATCCAGTCGGCCAGCGGCCCCGGCAGGCCGGAGCTGGCGCGCAGGATCGGACCCGAGATCTTGCCCAGCAGCTGGATATTGCCCAGCGGTTCGCCGCCGGGCCCGCCGGTGAGGTAAAAATCGTTCAGCATAAGGGTCTTCTGATAGACCGACGGGTTCTTGCGCAGCGGGTGCAGGGCCAGAACCGCCGAGCAATTGTGGTTCATGAAATTGCGCCCGACCTGATCGGAGCGATTGGCGAGCCCGGTGGGGCAGCTCTCGTCCGCCGAGGCCAGCAGCAGCGCGGCGCTCTGCACCGCGCCGGCGGCCAGGGCGACGAGGCCGGCCTCGATCACCTCGCCGCTCTCCAGTTCGACACCGCGCAGCCGGTTGTCCGCGCCGCGCAGCAGCCGCCTGACCCGCGCCCCGGTGCGCAGTGTCACGTTGTCCTGCGCCAGCGCCTGGGTCAGCGCGGCGCTTTCGGCGTCACGTTTGCCGCCATTGGTGTCGGGAAAGGCATCCCAGGGCGTCCTGGCCCGCGACAGCCAGCGCTCCAGATCGACCGCCAGCGGCACCGATGACGGATGCAGGCCGAGCGCGGCCAGCCGGTCGCTCAGATCGGCGATGACCGGTTCATGCGGCACCGGGCCAAAGGGATAGTCGCGGGCATGCGGCGGTTCCGTCGGGTCGTCGCCGGTCTTGCCGCGCACGCTGTAGAGCCGCTCGGCCTCGCAATAGAATGGTTCGAGATCGGCATAGGAGATTGGCCAGCCCGGCGTGGTGCCGCCGATGTGGCGCAGGGGGCGGAAATCCTCGGCGCGATAGCGGATCAGCGCGCCGCCGTAGAATTTCGAGTTGCCGCCGACATTGTAGTAGTTGCCAGGATTGAAGGCGCGGCCGGCCCCGTCGAGCCATTGTTCGTCCGGGCGGTAATGGCCGCGCGCAAAGATCGCCTCGGGATCGCGATCATGTTCCGAAGGGCGCAGATGGTGGCCGCGTTCGAGGATGACGATGCGGCGGCCGCTCGGCGCCAGGCTGGCGGCGAGCGTTGCTCCGCCGATCCCGGAGCCGACGATCACGATATCCGCCGCCGCGCTCATTCAGGAAATCCGCAACTCGGTTTCGGGATCGAAGGCCACCGCCTTGTCCATGTTGATGGCAAAGGGGAAGCTTTGCCCGGCATGGACATCCACATCGGCGCGGAACCGTCCGGTGACCTCCTTGCCCCCGAGCTGGGTGACGACAAAGGTGTCCGAGCCCGCCGGTTCGGTCACTTCCACATGCGCCTCGACGATCTGCACGGAACGGCTGTTGCGGTCGGCGCCGTCGCGGTCGGTGATCGCTTCGGGGCGCAGGCCCAGCACGATCTCGCGGCCGTCGTGCGCCTCGAACCCCTTGCCTTCGGGAAAGGGCAGGGTGGCCTCGGTGCCGTCGGCCAGCCCGGCCATGGCCACCGCGCGTCCGTTTTCCACCGCGATGCGGGCGGGGAAGAGGTTCATCGAGGGTGAGCCCATGAAGCCCGCCACGAACATGTTGGCCGGATTGTCATAGATCTCCTTGGGCGTGCCCAGCTGCTGCACATGGCCGCCGAACATCACCGCGATCCGGGTCGAGAGCGTCAGCGCCTCGATCTGGTCATGCGTCACATAGACGATGGTGGTATTGAGCTTCTGGTGCAGTTTCTTGATCTCGGTGCGCATGTCGACGCGCAGCTTGGCATCGAGGTTTGACAGCGGTTCGTCGAACAGGAAGACATCGGGGTCACGCACCAGCGCCCGGCCCATGGCGACCCGCTGACGCTGGCCGCCGGAGAGCTGGCCGGGTTTGCGATCGAGCAGGTGCTTGATCTGCAACAGATCCGCCACTTCGTTCATCGCCTTCTCGCGCTCGGGCTTGGGCGTGCCGTGCATCTCGAGACCAAAGACGATGTTCTGGCCGACGTTCATGTTGGGGTAGAGCGCATAGCTCTGGAACACCATGGCGATGTTGCGCTCGGCCGGCCGGACGCCGTTCATCGACCGGCCCTTGATGGCGATGTCGCCCGAGGTGACCTCTTCCAGCCCGGCGATCATGTTGAGCAGGGTGGACTTGCCGCAGCCCGAGGGGCCGACGAGCACGAGGAATTCGCCTTCCTCGACCGAAATATTGGTCTCGTGCAGCACCTTGACCGTGCCATAGGATTTGGTGGCATTGTTGATATCGAGAAATCCCATCGGATTATCCTTTCACAGATCCGGCCATCAGCCCGCGGACGAAGTAGCGGCCGGCGACGATGTAGACGAGGAGGGTGGGCAGGGCGGCCATGATGGCGCCCGCGAAATGGACGTTGTATTCCTTCACCCCGGTCGAGCTTTGCACCAGGTTGTTGAGGGCCACGGTCATCGGCTGGCTGTCGAAATCCGAGAAGGAGGCGCCGAACAGGAAGTCGTTCCAGATGTTGGTGAACTGCCAGATCACGCAGACCACGGCGATCGGGCCTGACGAGGGCAGCATGATGCGGCGGAAGATGGTGAAGAACCCGGCGCCGTCGATCATCGCCGCGCGCACCAGTTCGGTGGGGAACTGCTGATAGTAGTTGCGGAAATAGAGCGTCGAAAAGCCGATGCCATAGACCAGGTGTACGAACACCAGCCCCGGCACGGTGCCAGCCAGACCCGCCAGCCCCAGCATCCGCGCCATCGGAATCAGCACCATCTGGAAGGGGATGAAGCAGCCGAAGAGCAGCAGGCCAAAGAGCACGGTGTCGCCGCGAAACCGCCATTTGGTCAGCACATAGCCATTGAGCGCGCCCAGCACGGTCGAGATCGCGACCGCCGGCACCACCATGACGATGGAGTTCCAGAAGAACGGCTTGAGACCCGTGGCCTCGACGCCGATCTGCGCCGTCGACCAGGCGCTTTTCCACGGCGCGACGGTCCATTGGTCGGGCAGGGACATCATCCCGCCGGCCTGGATTTCACTTAGCGGTTTCAGCGAATTGACCACCATCACGTAAAGCGGCAGCAGATAATAGAGACAGAACAAGGTGAGCAGGGTGTAGATCACGAAGCGCGTGCCGGCCCCGGTGCGCACCACGGTTGCGGTTGCATTGCTGGACATCACTTCTTCTCCCTGAGTTCGGAATAGATGTAAGGCACCATGATCGCGGCGATCGCCATCAGCATGATCGTGGCCGAGGCCGCGCCGATGCCCATCTGGTTGCGGGTGAAGGTGTAGGAATACATGAAGGTCGCCGGCAGTTCGGTGGCCGTGCCAGGCCCGCCGCCGGTCAGCGCGATAACCAGGTCGTAGGATTTGATCGCCATATGCGCCAGCACCACGAAGGCCGACATGAAGGCCGGGCGCAGTTGCGGGATGACGATCCGGCGATAGAGCGCCATGTTCGACGCGCCGTCGATCTGGGCCGCTTTCAGCACCTCGTTGTCGATGCCGCGCAGGCCGGCGAGGAACATCGCCATGACAAAGCCGGAGGTCTGCCAGACCGCGGCGATGACGATGGTATAGATCGCCATGTCGCCGTCCTTGATCCAGTCGAAGGTAAAGCTTTCCCAGCCCCAGGAGCGTACCACGGCCTGCAAGCCGATGCCGGGATCGAGGAACCATTTCCAGGCGGTGCCGGTGACGATGAAGCTGAGCGCCATCGGGTAGAGGTAGATCGTGCGGATGAAGCCCTCGGCCCGGATTTTCTGATCCAGCAGGATCGCCAGCGTCAGGCCCAGCGCGCAGCAGATCACGATATAAAGCGAACCGAAGATCAGAAGGTTGGTAACGGCAGTGTCCCAGGCGCGGATGCGGAACAGTTTGGAATAATTTTCCCAGCCCACCAGATCGTAGGAGGGCAGGATACGGCTGTCGGTGAAGGAAAGGTAGAAGGTGAAGATGATGAAGCCGTAGACGAAGATCAGCACCATCGCGAGGCTCGGGCTGAGAACGATTTTCGGCAGGGCTTCGCGCAGCCAGTCAGAACCGCCTCGGCGGGGTTTGGCAACCTGTGTCATGGGAGTCTCCGGGTGGCAGGGTGGGAAAGCGCACGCGGCGCTTTCCCGAAAGGTGCCGGTTACTGCGAGATTTCGACCGCAGTGACCAGCTCGTCGACGGCGGTTTCGCTGTCGTACTCGCCGTTGAAATGTGCGGTGATCACGTCATACATCGCGTTCTTGACCGCGGCCGGGTTGGCGTGGCCGTGGCCCATGGAGCCATAGAGGTTGCCGCTTGTCGCGGCCGCCTTGAAGTCTTCGTAGGCGCGTTGGCCGCAGGCATCCAGCGCGCTGGCGTCAAGGTCGGTGCGAGCCGGAACCGAGCCCTTGACCTTGTTGAAGGCGATCTGGAATTCCGGCGACATGATCGCCTTGGCCAGTGCCGCCTGTTCATCCGACACCCCGTCGCCCTGGCTGAACATGGCGAACTGGTCCGAGTTGAAGGTCACCTGATCCTGGCTGCCGGGGAAGCGGAAGCAGAGGAAATCCTCGCCCGGCACCTTGCCGGCGTTGAGGAATTCGCCCTTGGCCCAGTCACCCATCAGCTGGAATGCGGCTTCCTTGTTGATCACCATGGCGGTGGCCAGGTTCCAGTCGCGGCCCGAGAAGTTGTCATCGACGAAGCCGCGCAGGGTGCCCATGCGGTCGAAGACCTCTTTCATCTGGTCCGAGCCCAGCGCTTCGGGATCGAGATCGATCATCGAGGCCTGGTAGAACTCGGGCCCGCCGACCGACAGCACCACCGCGTCAAAGAAGGTGGCTTCCTGCCAGGCCTGGCCGCCATGCGCAAGCGCGGTATAGCCGGCGGCTTCGGCCGCTTCCAGGGCGGCGACGAAATCGTCCCAGGACTGCGGCTCTTCGAGGCCGAGCTCGTCCATGATCGCCTTGTTGGCCCAGACCCAGTTGGTCGAGTGCACGTTGACCGGGGCCGAGACCCATTGGCCGTCATGGGTGGCGAACTTTTGCAGCGCCGCCGGGATCACTTCGTCCCAGTTGCCCTCTTCGGCGATCGGGTTGAGGTTGGCCAGTGCGCCCTCCTTGGCCCAGTCGGTGATGTCAAAGCCCAGCATCTGCACGGCGGTCGGCGCATTGCCAGAAGTCACCCGCGCCCGCAGCACGGTCATCGCCTGGGTGCCGCCGCCACCGGCGACCGGCATGTCCTGCCAGCCGATGCCCTGACCGGCCAGATCCTCCTTGAGTACGTTGAGCGCCGCGGCCTCGCCGCCGGACGTCCACCAGTGCAGTACCTCGACGTCGGCCGCCATCGCCGGAGCGGCCCCGAGGCCGACCGCCATGGCCGTCATTTTCAGTGTCTTCATCATTGTCATGATCGTTCTCCCTGTTGTTGCGCCCCTCCCGGGCAGCCATATTAAAACGTTACAAATCGCTTTTCCGTCAAGCTTTAACTTTTCATTGAACCTCCGCGATGCCGTGATGGGCGATTTAAGCCACTGTTATTATATTAAAATCTCAAGAGCATGTGTCTGTCAGAATTTTTTCCAGAAAGATTTCAGTTGAATCGTTTTAAGTTTGCCGCTTACTCTGAAACCGATTTCGTCGCCCGCTGTGGCAGTTCGTGAAGTGGATCCCATGAGCCCCGACCCCCGATTCGACCAACCCAGGCCAACGCTGCGCACGGTCGCCGAGCTGACGGGATATGCGGTGGCCACGGTGTCGCGGGCGCTGGCCGACGACCCCAAGATCGCCAAGAGCACGCGGAAAAAGATCGCCGATGCGGCGCGAAAGGTGGGCTACGTCCCCGACCGTGCGGCGCGGCGTCTGCGCACCGGGCGCACCCAGGTGGTGACGCTGCTGCTCAACACCGATCACGAGTTCCTGGGCTTTACCCACGAGTTCCTGACCGGCATCACCCAGGGTCTGCGTGGCACGGGCTATTCGGTCACGGTGGTGCCCGACAGCCTCGGGCCCGATCGGCTGAGCCCGGTGCGCACGATCCTGCGCAACCGGCTGGCTGATGGCCTGCTGTTCACCCGCACCGAAAGCTTCGATCCGCGGGTGCGGCTGTTGATGGAAGAGGGCTTTCCCTTCGTCTGTCACGGCCGGACCGAATTTGCCCAGCCGCACGCCTGGGTGGACTACGACAACGAAGCCTTTGCCCGGGTGGCCGTCGACCGGCTGATCCAGCGCGGCCGCAAGCGCATTCTGCTGATCCCGCCGGCCGAGGATTTCACCTTTGCCCAGCACATCCGCTACGGCTTTGTCTCTGCGGCCCGCGCCGCCGGCATCGATCATGAGGTTGTCTCTTCGGTCAATATCGACAGCCCCGGCGCCGAGATCGCCGAAGCGCTGCGTGCGCGGCTGGCCCGGCCCGATCCGCCCGATGGCTATGTCTGTGTCGGTGAGGCGATCGCCCTGGCCACCATGGGGGTGCTGGCGGATGCCGGTGTGGTGCCGGGCATTGCGGCCGACGTGGTCGCCAAACGCGCCTCGCCGATCTTCGACAACATCCGGCCGCGGATCGAGACCGTCTTCGAAGACCTGCGCGCCACCGGCCAGACCATGGCCGAGATGCTTCTGCGCAACATGGATGGCGAGCCGGCGGGCGGGCTTCAGCACCTCTTTCCGCCGGGCCCGGCAAGCTGGCAGGCGTCCGATGCCACGGTCTCGGCCTGAGCCCGCCAGGGGCGGGCAGGGCGGACGGGCCATCGCTGTTGTCTGTTCGCTATCGCACCACATCAGGGTCTCCATCAGCTTCGGTCTTGGCCGCAGCCACGTTTCCGAAAAATGTCAGCCTGTCTTTACCCAAGGCGCCCGGCTGCGCCCGATGCGCATGACCAGCGATTTCACCTCGAGGAACTCCTCGAACCCGTAACGTCCGATTTCGCGACCCTGCCCGGATTCCTTCATCCCGCCAAAGGCGAGTTCGGGAAAGCCGTCCATCCAGGTATTTGTCCAGACCGTGCCGGCCTGCGCCTTGCGGCAGAAGCTCAAGCAGGTGTGGACATCCTCGCTCCAGACGCCCGCAGACAGACCGTAGGCCGAGTCATTCACCAGGGCAACAGCCTCGTCGAAATCGCGGAAGGTGAGCACCGAGAGCACCGGGCCAAAGACTTCGGCCCGCGCGATCTCCATCTCTGGCGTGACCCCGCGCACCACCGTCGGTTGATAAAATTGCTGGCCCAGGCCCGGCACTTCCATCATCCCGCCGCCGAGCATGACCTCGGCGCCCTGGTCTCTGGCGGCCCGCACATAGCCGTCGATCTTTTGCTGGTGATCGGCGGTGACGATGGCGCCGACCTGGGTGTCGGGGTGCATCGGGTTGCCGAACACCACCTGCCGCGACAGCGCCACCACCCGCTCGACAAAGGCATCGGCAATGTCCTCGTGCACGATGATCCGCGAGGAGGAATTGCAGCATTGGCCGACGTTGAAATAGACGCCGAAGGTCACCGCATCGGCGGCGCTTTCGAGATCGGCATCGGGAAAGATCACCTGCGGGTTCTTGCCGCCCAGCTCCAGCGCCACTTTCTTGAGGCTGTCGCCGGCGGACTTGGTGATCAGCTTGCCCACTGCGGTGGAGCCGGTAAAGCTCACCATGTCGACGTCCTTGTGGGTGCTCATCAGACTGCCCACCGGATCGCCGTGGCCCAGCACGATGTTGCAGACCCCGGCGGGCAGGCCGGCCTCGTTGAGCAGCTCGCCCAGCATAGCGGTGGTCGAGGGCGTCATTTCCGAGGGTTTGACCACGCAGGTACAGCCGGCGGCCAGGGCAAAGGGCAGCTTCTGGCTGAGGATCCAGAACGGGAAGTTCCAGGGCGTGATGATCGAGACCACGCCGATCGGTTCCTTCAGAACCACGCCGAGGATGTCGGTGCCCAGTGTGTTGTGGCTGTCGCCGTGGCTGGCCCGCGCGAGGCTGGCGGCATAGCGCCAGAGATCGGCCGCGCCGCCGCATTCGCCGCGGGCCTGGCTGATCGGCTTGCCGCTTTCCAGCGTTTCGATCACCGCCAGCCGCTCTTCGTTCGCCTCGATCAGATCGGCGACGCGGTTGAGTACGATGGCGCGCTCCTTGCCCGACAGGTCGCTCCAGCGCCCGTCGTCAAAGGCGCGGCGGGCGGCGGCGATTGCGGCTCCGGTCTCGCTGGCGGTGCCAAGCGCGGCGCGGCTGACCACAATGCCATGCGAGGGCGAGACCCGGTCGGAGGTGCGGCCATCGGCGCTGTCGTGATATTGCCCGTCGATGAAATGCCGCGCCGCATAAGGCGCCTCGGGCATTGCCACGGTCTGGTCGGTCTGGATGGTGAGGTCGAGCATGACTTACTTTCCCGAGAAATCTGGTGTGCGTTTGTCGCGGAAGGCGGCGACGCCCTCGGCGCGATCGTCGGTGGCGGCGATGGCGGCGCTGCCCAGCGCCTCGACCATGGCGGCCCGATCCTCACCTTGGGCGGCATGGATCATCGTCTTGGCAATTTCGACCGCGCGCGGCGAGAGGGCGACGGCGCGCTCCAGCAACGCCAGCGCCGCGGCGCGGGGGTCCTCGTCGACGGCGGCAACAAAGCCACAGGCCAGCGCCCGGTCGGCTTTGATGCGGTGCCCAAAGAGCGCCATCTCCTTGACCATCGGCTCGGGCAAAAGCCGCAGGAGCCGCTGGGTGCCGGACCAGCCCGGCACGATACCGACGCCGGCCTCGGGCAGGGCCAGAGCCGCCTTGGGGGCCATCACCCGCAGGTCGCAGGCCGCCGCCAGCTCCAGCCCGCCGCCGAAGGCATGGCCGTTGAGCACGGCAAGGGTCGGCTTCGACAGCCGCGCCAGCCGGTCAAAGATGCGGTGGCCGTCGCGTACCCAGTGGCGGGCGAATTCGGCCGGTGTCAGATCGCCCCAGCCGTTGATGTCGGCCCCGGTGCAGAAGGCGCGGTCGCCTTCGGCTGTGAGCATCACGGCAGCGATCGCTGGATCGCGCTCGATCCGCTCGAGATGCGTCGAGAGCGCGCCCAGCATTTCGACAGTCAGCGCGTTCATCTTGGCCGGGTTGTCGAGCCTGAGTTCGGCGATGCGGCCCCGTTGTTCGAACCGGACGCCGCTCATTGGCCCCATCCCATCGGCGCATCCGCCAGCAGTGACAGCGGCAGGGTGACGGCATCCTGGGCCACCCGGACCCGCCCGCCGGAGGCCGCGACGATATCGCGCGCGGGGTCGATGCCCGGCATGATCTCGGTGGCCACGAGACCCTGATCGGTCAGGCGGATCACGCAGCGTTCGGTGACATAGAGGATTTCCTGCTCTAGCTCCCGCGCGCGTTTGCCGGAAAAGGTCACATGTTCAACCGCTTCCACCATCTTGGTGAACTTGCCCGGGGCGGCGATCCGAATGCCCTGATCGGTCAGTTCGACCTTGGCGCCGGCCTCGAACCAGCCGGAGAAGACGATCTTCTTCGCCCCCGCCGTGATGTCGACGAAGCCGCCACAGCCGGCCGTCAGATAGGGTTTCTTGCCAAGTTTCGAAACGTTGACGTTGCCCTCGACATCGACCTCGAGGAAGGACAGGAAGGACACGTCGAAACCGCCGCCCTGGAAATAGATGAATTGCTGCGGCGAGGGCACGAAAGCATCGGCGTTGGAGGCGCAGCCAAAGGCGAAACCGGTCAGCGGCATGCCGCCCACGGCGCCCTGTTCGATGGCCCAGGTCACTGCCTCGGGCTGGCCCTCCTCGAGCAGGATGCGCGGCACCATGGCGCTGATGCCGAAGCCGAGGTTGGCCGACATGCCGGGGCGCAGCTCCATCGCCGCGCGCCGGGCGATGACCTTTTCGACACCATGTTCGGCCAGGGCAAAACTCTCCCAAGGGCGCATCACCTGGCCCGAGATCGCCGGGTCATACGGCGTCTCACAGGTCTGCTTCTGATCTTCGTCGATCACCACCAGATCGACCAGATGCCCCGGCACCCGCACATCATGCGGCCGCAGCGAGCCGCGTTTGGTGACCCGGCTGACCTGGGCAATCACCAGCCCGCCGTGATTGCGCACGCAGATCGCCTGTTCCAGCCCGCCCAGATAGGCGCCTTCGTGCTCATAGGTCAGGTTGCCGTGTTCATCCGCCGTGGTAGCGCGCAGGATGGCGACATCGGGCACGATATTTGGGAAATGCAGCCAGGTATCGCCATCGAACTCGACGCGCTTGACAATCGGCGCCGCGGCGCCCCGGTCGTTCATCGCGCAGCCTTCGCGGCGGGGATCGACAAAGGTATCCAGCCCCACCTTGGTCAGCACGCCGGGCCGCTTCGCCGCCGCCTCGCGGGTCATGTCAAAGAGGATGCCGGAGGGCACGTTGTAGGCCGCCACGCGGTCTTCGACGACCATCTTCCAGATCTCGGGCATCGGCTTGGACGAGGGGCCCGAGGGGTAAGAGCCGCCGAGAACCCGCGCCAGAAGCCCGTCCTTGGCAATGTGGTCGACGCCCTTGATGCCGTACATGTCGCCGGCGGCAATCGGGTGGATGGTGGTCAGGTCGCGCGGATGGCCCTCGCTGTCGAACCGCGTGCCGATGGCTTCGAGCATGCGGTCGGGGCAGCCCAGCGCCGATGAGGACGAGACGGTGACGACAGCGCCGTCGGGAATGCGTGCCGCCGCCGTTTCGGGGGTGACGATCTTGGTCATGAGGCTACTCCGTAATCGAGGCTTTGGCGGGTGCCGCTCTGCGCGGCATCGCGCACCGCCAGCGCAATCATCAGCGATTTCAGCCCGTCGGTGCCCGAGGCGCTGGCCTCACGACCGTCACGCGCGGCCGCTTCGAACCGGCGCACGGCGGTCTCGTAAAGGCTGGTCGTGTCGAAGGGCAGGGCGCTGCGGCCCGCGGCGGTGATCAGCTCCAGCGCGCCTTTCGGATCCTGCGCCATGACATCCCGCGCGATCAGCGAGCCTTCGGTGCCATGCACCTCGAGCCCCGAGGTGGTATGCGGGTGGGTAAAACTCTCGTGGCTGAACACCATTGCGCCCGAGGGCATGCTCCAGACCGACATGGCGCTGTCTTCGACGCCCTGGCCCATGCCCGAGACGGCGGACTCGGCGATTACCGACGCCGGGTCTTCCTGCAACAGGAAGCGCACGGTATCGGCGTTGTGCACGGTGATGTCGGGGATCACCCCGCCGCCGGCCGCCGGATTGTCGAGCCGCCAGCCGCGCAGATGCTCGGGCAGGTGCACGGCATGAAAGACCCGCAGCGACAGGATACGGCCCAGCCGGCCCGAGGCGATGGCCTCGCGAATGGCACGGTGGCTGCCGGCGTGGCGCAGGTGGTGATTGACGCCGAGAGTGACACCCGCGGCGCGCGCGGCGGCGATCATTTCCGCGGCCTCAGCGACACTCAGGGCCAGCGGCTTTTCGCAGAGCACATGCTTGCCGGCCGCG
This sequence comes from Marinovum sp. PR37, assembly GCF_028807375.1. Taxonomy (NCBI): domain Bacteria; kingdom Pseudomonadati; phylum Pseudomonadota; class Alphaproteobacteria; order Rhodobacterales; family Roseobacteraceae; genus Marinovum; species Marinovum sp. PR37. The sequence goes on from NZ_JARAML010000002.1 coordinate 118,776, forward strand.
ATCGCCGCCATCGCCTGGGCATGGTGCTTTTCATTGGTCGAAGAGATGTAGACCGCCTCGACCGCCGGATCCTCCAGCGCGGCGGCCAGATCGGTGCCGCTGTGCGGAATGTCGTGGCTCTGCGCATAACGTCTGGCGTGATCCTCGGAACCGCTGACCACCCAGCGGACCGTGCCACCCTCCTGCGCGCGCAGCGCGCCGATCATGTATTGGCTGGCGATCGTACTGGCGCCGGAAAGTGCCCAAATCACGCTCTGCCCTCCTGTTCGTTGGAACGTTCCATATCATTAGTGGAACGTTCCACATCGAGTCAAGAGGTTTTCCGTTTTCCGGCCTTCACGGGCGCCTGTTTGTCGGCAGGGGCCAATGCTGCATTGACGCGGCACCTGCTCAGAACGGGGCGCGTCTTATCCGCCCGACCGAAGTGAAAAGCCGCAAGCGCGTGGCGGTTCGCGGCGCGCTTGCGATTTCCAGCCCCGCGCTCTGATCGATCCTGACCGTCGTTCCCGCCGCGACGTCCAGCGGCAGCGGGGTGATCCCGATCCGGACCGTCCCATTGACGAAAAGCCCGGTGGCATAGACGCTGATGAGCCTGCCGTCCGGCGCCGCGATATCCAGCCTGTCGCCGGCGTTGATATCGTGCCAGGGATCGCTCAGCGCCTCGATCGGGAGCCATTGCGCGCCGGCATGCGCCGCCGCCCGCGTGCGCGTGGCAAAGACCTGACCTTCGGCAAAGACCGCTGGCCCGCCTCGGTCCGGCGGCCCGGTGCGGCGCTCGGCCGTGCCGGCAAAGACTGGTCCCTCCAGCCGCCCAAAGGCGTGGTTCTGGCTGTGGATCAGCCCGTCGTACCGATGAATGCGCGCGGTCCAGCGGCCTTCGCCCCCGAGCGCGTAAAGCGCCTTTCGCGCGCCGGTCAGCCAGCAATCGCCCAGATCGACCCGGCCACGGAACTGGCGCAGGCGGATTGCTTCGAGCGTGCCCTGCACCGCCGCGATGCTGTGGCCCTCGCAGGTGACGTTGAGCTCGCCATGGCGCTGCACGGCGATGTCGGTGCCGGGATAGGTTTCGAATTTCGACGTGCCGGTGCCCTTGTAGAGCACGCCATAATATTCCGTCTCCGGATCGGGCGCGATCTCGATCGCGGTCTGGTGGCCCACCCGGATCGGCGCGCGGTTCACCCGCCCGCGCTGGGCCGGATTGGCAAAGGCATCCGAGACATCGCCGACCCCGATCCAATAGGGATGGCTGACCCCGACATGCTCTGCCCGGCCGACATGAGCCCCGGCCACGGCGGCCAGTTCCCAGCCCTTGGTAAAGCCATGTGTCGCCCGGTCGATCGGGCTGAGAAACTCCAGCGTCACATTCTCCGGGTGCCAGGTTTCGGTCAGCGGATAGCCGGCCTTGTCGAGCGTCTCGCGCCCGGCGGGCGGCCGGTAACGGCCGCTCCAATGGGCCAGAAACAACATGTTGCTCGGCGTGTTGGTGCGGCCGAATGTGCCGACCTGAAACACCGGGCTGTCGATCCAGCCGACTGCGGCGGTCAGGATCGAGGGGTCGCTGTCGACATAACGGTCGTTCTCGTCGCCCCGCACCGAGGCCGCACGGCACACTCGCGCCCGCAGCCGGACATCGCGCCGGCGCGGCTGGGCCTCGGTGGTGTAATAGCCGGTGATCGCCCCGGCCACGACGCCATTCTGTCCGCGGTTCGCCGGTTTCGAGCCGTAGTAGCTGTACCGTCCGATGATCCGGTCACCCTCCCAGGCGGCCCCCGAGGCCGCGAGGTTCAGGCCGCATTGAAAGGTCTGGAAATCGGTCCAGAGCACGCCGCTGTGCCGCCATTCGGCGGTCAGGTCGAACTGCCGGCAGATGTCGATATACTGGCCCGCCTCCGGCCGGTAATGTAGCACGCCGCCCAGCCCGTCGGGGGACAGCTCGATCTCATAGTCGGCGGGCGACAGCTCGACATGCACCTGCTCGGCCAGCGCGGCGCGGTCCAGCCCGGGGTCATGGCGCAGCGCTGCAAAGACCTCGGCACGATAGAGCGCGACGCGGATTTGCTCGGGCCGCTCTGCAAAGAAGGGAAAGGCCCAGCGGTCCTCGCGGCCACCGGCCCGGACGCGGCTGTAGCTGCGCACCAGGTAATCGCCTTCGGCCCGGCAGCGGCCGGCGCCCTGCGCGCGGGCATAGCGATCGGCCAGCAGGAAGCCGTTGATCGCATTGCTGCCGCCCGCGCGCAGCGGCCCGTAGACGGCGCCGTTCAGCCCGTCGAGGTCGCCCTCGCGCAGCTGTCGCCAGCGCAGGTCGGGCAGGGCGCCGAAATGCTCCGGCCGGGGGGCGCCCAGCGGCACCACGTCGGCCATGTCGGGGATCCAGCGCGCGCCCGGTTGCCAGAGATAGCCAATGCCGCCGGCGGTAAAACGCTGGCCCGCGTCCAGCCGGCCGCCCGCCGCGCGCCAGGCCCGGGCGGCGTCTCTTGTGGCAAAATCCGGCGCATCGCCGGCGGCCCGCGCCGGGCGCAGGAACGGCGCGGTGGCGGCGGCGGTCAGAAATCTGCGGCGGTTCAGCATCGGCAGGCCCTTGAAGGTCTCGTCGCCCCAGCTTGCCTGCCTGAGCGGCGCGAGAGAACCCCGCCACGGGCGCGATCACCGCGACGTGAGCGCTCCGCCGCCTGTGGTCAGAAGTTGACCGCGACCCCGGGCAGGTTCAGCGCCTTGATCAGCTCGCGCAATTCCTGCCGCGCGGCGATATTCGACATGTTGAGCTGGCGCACCCCGGCATCCTTGAGATCGAGCAGCGTCAGCCCGCGGGGAAACAGCTCGCGAAACACCACCCGTTCGGAAAATCCGGGTGCGACGCGAAAGCCGATCCGCTTTGACAGCTTCTGCACCGCCTGTTCCATCTTCATCTTGTTGACCATCTGCTGCGCGCCCACCCGGTTGCGCAGCACCACCCAGTCGATCGGCTTGCCGCCGGCGACGGCGCGCTCCTGGCGGGCGCGCCAGACCATCTCGGAATAGACCGATGGCCCGGTGATCTTGTCGCCTTCGGTGTCGATATGGGCCAGCAGGTCGAAATCGACGAAGCTGTCGTTCAGCGGCGTCACCAGGGTGTCGGCCAGCGAATGCGCCAGCTGGCTCAGCCGGGTGTGCGAGCCGGGGCAGTCGATCAGCACGAAGTCGCAGACCGGTTCCAAGGCCGCGAGCGCGCCGTGGATCTTGGCGTCTTCGTCGCCTTCGGTGGCCGGCACGTCGTGATATTGCGGTGTCGGCAGCGCCAGCCCGGCCTCGGCCATATGGCTCAGCCGGTTGTGCATGTAGCGGCCGAACGTCTTCTGGCGCAGGTCGAGATCGACCACGCCGACGCTGTGCCCGATCCGCGCCAATGCGGTGGCCACATGCATCGACACGGTGGATTTCCCCGCGCCGCCCTTTTCATTGCCGACAACGATCTTGTGCGCCATGGGTTAGCCTCTCTGCCCTGACACCTGCTGCTCTGAGTGGCCGCTTATTCCCATCAACCCGGAGCACGTACAAGAGCCCGCGCGGGGTTTTTCGCCGATCCGGTATTCTTCTGTTTGCAAATGCCGGTGGGAAGGGTTCGGGGGGCAAAGCCCCCCCGGTGTGCGAATCGGGGCGGCCCGGGGTCCGGGGGCAAAGCCTCCCGGCCGGTCGACCCCGCAGGCGCGGCGAAACCCGGCGCTGTCAGCCCCGCGCGCGGCCGCCGCGCGTCGCCAGCACGGTCGCAACCGCCAGCAGTGCACAGATCAGGATGGCCAGGATCAGCCGTTCGGGCGTGCCGTCAAAGACCAGCCCGGTCAGCCCGATCATCACACCGCCCACCACCATCTGCAACGTGCCGCCGTAGGACGAGGCGAGACCGGCGATCGGCCCGTGCGGGTCCAGCGCCAGCACCATCGAGGTCGGCACCACGAGGCCGAGGCAGGCATTGCCCAGCGCCAGCCCGAGGATCAGCCCGAACAGCGGCACCGCGCCGAGAAACGCCCAGAAACCAAGCAGCACCGCAAAGCCGGCAAAGCCGAAGGTCGCCCAGATCACCACCCGCGCCGCGCCAAAGCGGGCGCCCAGGGTGGCGGCGAATTGCGAGGCGGCGATGAAGCCCATGGCATTGACCGCAAAGGCCAGGCTGAACTGCTGCGGGCTGAGCCCGTAGGCGCCGGTAAAGACAAAGGGCGACATCGCCAGGTAGACAAAAAAGCTCGCCATGCCGAAACCGCCGACCAAGGTCAGCCCCATGAACACCGGATCGCGCGACAGGAGCGCGATGCCGCGCCGCATCGAGCCGAGGTTGACCGGCTGGCGTGCCTCCGGCACCAGGGTCTCGGGCAGGGCGCGCAGGCTCAGCACCAGCGCCAGGCCGCCGGCGGCGACCAGAACGCCGAAGATCATCCGCCAGCTGCCGACCCCCATGATCAGACTGCCCGCGAGCGGCGCCAGCATCGGCGAGACCGACATCACCAGCATGATCATCGCCATCATCCGGGTCGCCGCATCGCCGGTGTGCCGGTCACGGATGATCGCGCGCGGCACCACCATCAACACCGCCGCGCCGATCGCCTGCACCACCCGCGCCGCGATCAGCACGCCGATCGACGGCGCCAGGGCACAGGCCAGCGTGCCCAGCAGGAAGACCCCCAGCCCGGCATAGATCGGCGGTTTGCGCCCCGCGGCATCCGACCAGGGGCCATAGATCATCTGCGCCAGGCCGAAGGCGATGAAATAGGCGGTCAGCGTCATCTGCGTCGCGGCGACCGAGGCACCGAGATCGCGGGTGATGTCGGGCATGGCCGGCAGGAACATGTCCACCGCAAAGGGGCCGGGAATGACCAGCGCGCCGAGGATCAGGCCTTCGCGCCAAAGCGAGGGCGCGCGGGAGAGGGAGAGGGTCGACATGGTTAAACTCGCTTTCACAAAAGAGCAGGCACAAATGAAAATGGCTGCCCGCGGAGGTTCCGGGGGCAGCCACAAAACGCGTGGAATGCACGGGTGCTTAGAACCCGAGGCCCTCGTATTTCTTCTTGAACTTCGACACGCGGCCGCCCTGGTCCATCAGGCGGGTGTTGCCGCCGGTCCAGGCCGGGTGCGCGCTGGGATCGATGTCCAGCGTCATGGTGTCGCCTTCCTTGCCCCAGGTGGTGCGCATTTGGACGACGGTGCCATCGGTCATCTTGACGTCGATGACGTGGTAATCGGGATGGGTGTCTTTTTTCATCTCGCCACTCCTTACGCTTCGGCGCCCGAAGACTTGGGCTTGTAGTTTGCGTCCTCGGCGATGCGGGCCGATTTGCCGCGGCGCGAGCGCAGGTAGTACAGCTTGGCACGGCGGACACGGCCACGGCGCACCACGGTGATGCTGTCGATGTTGGTCGAATAGAGCGGGAACACACGTTCCACGCCTTCGCCAAAGGAAATCTTGCGGACGGTGAACGATCCGGCAATGCCTTCGCCGTTCTTGCGGCTGATGCAGACGCCTTCGTAGTTCTGCACCCGGGTGCGGGTGCCTTCGGTCACCTTGTAGCCGACGCGCACGGTGTCGCCGGCCTTGAAATCGGGAATCTCCTTCCCGAGCGAGGCGATCTGTTCCGCCTCGAGTTCTGCGATCAGATCCATCTGATCCTCTCCTATGTCGCTCACGGTTTTGCCCGTGAAGGTGGTCGGCCTCAGAGCTCTCGGTCTTCTCTCGGGTCCGCATGTCGCGCCCGCCAGAGATCAGGTCGGCTTTGCTGTCGTCGGTCACACGCCTTGCTAGGGTGGCATTTGCAAGCCCCGCCAGAAGCAGACGGGAATCGACAAAAACCGGCATGGCGCGGGATGCGCGCGGTAAACCAGAGAACCGGGCAGTTTTCAAGCGAAAAGCGGCCCGACCCGGCAATCCTCCGCAGGCAAGGCCTCCGATGGCGCAAGGAAGGCTGCCAGGGCCGCCTCGGGGTCTCGACACCTTGGCGCGCCATCGGCAGTCCCGCCGGCGCTCCGCCGAATTATCCGCGCGATCTGTCTGGAGCGCAGGGCCAGGCTGCTTCTTCTGGCCAAAATATCCCGGGGGTCTGGGGGCAGAGCCCCCAGCCGGTCGACGTGCGCAGGCACGGCGAAAACAAGGGCGCGCAGATCGGGCCGGCCGCCGGTCGTTGTAGCCGCGCGGGCCGCCGGTGTTGTCACCCTTGCTGCGCCAGCCAGGCCTCCCAGAGGTCGGGCCGGCGCGCCCGGGTGATCGCTTCCGACTGCGCCTGACGCCATTTGGCGATCTCGCCATGATGGCCCGAGAGCAGCACGTCGGGGATCTTGTGGCCTTGCCAATCCGCCGGTTTGGTAAAATGCGGATGTTCCAACAGGCCGTTGGAAAAGCTTTCCTCTTCGGCGCTGGCTTCATTGCCCAGCACGCCCGGCAGCAGCCGCACCGTGGCGTCGATCACCGCCTGTGCCGCCAGCTCGCCGCCGGTCATGACAAAATCGCCAAGGCTGACTTCGGTGATGCCGTAATGCTCGATCACCCGCTGGTCGAGCCCCTCGAAGCGGCCGCAGATGAAGATCGCGCCGGGCGTGGTGGCCAGGCTGCGGGCCATCGCCTGATCGAAGCGCCGGCCGCGCGGGCTGAGATAGATCAGCGGGCCGGGCCCCTTGCGCAAGGCATGTTCGATGGCGCGGCCCATGATGTCGGCGCGCAGCACCATGCCGGCGCCGCCGCCGGCGGGGGTGTCGTCGACATTGCGGTGCCGACCCTCGCCGAAATCGCGCAGATGCACGGTGTCGAGCTGCCATTTGCCGTCCTTCAGCGCCCGCCCGGTGAGCGATCCGCCCAGAACGCCGGGAAACATCTCGGGAAACAGCGTGATCACGCTGGCCCGCCAGACGTCGTGCAGGTCCGGCGTGTCGGTCATCAGCGGCTGCGGAGTCAGGGTCGGGCGCACGGCCTTGCGGCCATGGGACTTGCTCGGAGGGGACTTTGGCTGTGTCATGTGCGCTCCTTAGCCTGCCAATCTGCGCCTGCAAAGACCCCCTGGCTTGCGCGCCCGGCCAAATGCCGCATCAATGCCGCCATGATCCTTGCCGACCTGCCCCTGCGCGCCTGGGCCGCGCTGCGCCCCGAGACCGGTCCCACCGATGTCGAGCTCTTGGGCCCCGATGTCTGGCGGGTGGGGGATGTGGTGCTCAAGCTGTTCCCGCAGGCCGATCTGCCCCGGTTTCGCCGCATCGTCCGGGCGCATCGCCAGGCTGCGCGGATCTTTCGCCGGCACCCGGGGCTGGCGGCGCAGCGGTTGCTGGGGTTCGACGAAGCCTGCCGGGCCCTGTTGCTGGAGTTCGTGCCGGGGCGGTCCGGGCGCATGGCGCTGCTGGCCGGCGTGGCGCCGGAAGAGATCCTCGCCCGGGCCGCCGCCTGGCTCGACCGGCTGCATGCCGCGCGCGAGGTCAGCGCCGGCCGTTTCGATGCCCGGGGCGCGGTCGACCGGCTGCCGCCGGCGCCCGATTGCGCCGAACCCGCCGGCTATGCGGCGGCGTTGGAGCAGCTTCGCAGCCTGGCCGACGGCTTGCGGGGCCGCGAGGTCCGGCGCGCCTGCCTGCACGGCGATCTGACCCTGGCCAACCTGCTCTTTGACGAAGGCAGGGTCATCGGCATCGATTTCGAGAACCTGCGCCAGCATCCCGCCGACCGCGACATCGGCGAACTCTGGGCCGATCTGCTGTTGCATGTCCGGCGTCTGCCGCCCGAGCTGCGGCTCATGCCGGAGCCTTGGGAACGGGCCTTTGCGGCGGAATATCCGGCGCTCTCGCCGGAGATTGCGCGATTCTACACCCGGCATCGCCTGCTCAGGGCCTGGGCGGCGATCCCGGCAGAGGCGCATCACCGCGGCCCCGGGCGCGAGCGGCAGCTGATCAACATCCGCGCCTTGATGGTGCGGGGGGCCTTTGCCTAGCCCTTGTCGGGAAAGAGCCCTTCGGGCGGGTCGGCGACGATCCGACCGGCGGCCAGATCGACGGTCGGCACGGCGGCCAGCGTAAAGGGCAGAAGCACCGTGGCCTTGAGCCCCGGGCCGTGGATTTCCAGCAGATCGTCGGCGCCGTGGTTGTGCACTGCCTTGACCCGGCCCAGCGGCGCGCCGCCGGTGTCAAAGACCTCCACCCCGATCAGATCGGCGTGGTAATATTCATCATCCGGCAAGTCCGGCAGCCGGTCGCGCGGCGCAAAGAGCTGCACGCCGCGCAGGTCGTCGGCCTGTTCCTTGGTCATCACGCCCGACAGCCGCGCGGCAAAGCCGCCCTTGACCGGGCGGCCGAGATCGAGATCGAAGCTCCGCGCGCCGTCCTCGGTGGTCAGCGGCGCGTATTCGGCAATCGCGGTGGGATCGGCGGTAAAGCTCTTGAGGCGCACCTCGCCGCGCACGCCGAAGGCGCCCGCAATCGCGCCGACACAAACCAGATCGCTCATCGGGACATCTCTCCGCAATATCCGGCGCGCAGCCATTGCCCGCCGGCGGTTTCACAGGCCTCGCGCTGCTCCAGCCGTTCGAACAACACGCCCGAGACGAAAGCAACCATCACAAAAAGGATCAACCGGAGCAGGCGCATGGGCACGGAAGGCAAAGAGGCCCGGGCGCGACGCCCGGGCCCCGGCGACCGATTACTCCTCGGCCGGAGCTTCTGCCGCTTCGGCCGCCTTGGCGGCTTTCTCTTCGGCGCGTTCCTGGGCTTTCTTGCCCGGCTCGGCCTTCTTCATGTTGGCGCGCTCTTTCTTCTCGACGACGCCGGCCGCCTCGAGGAAACGCGACACGCGGTCGGTGGTCTGGGCGCCCTGGTCGAGCCAGTATTGCACGCGCTCCATGTCCATCTTCACGCGGTCTTCGCTGTCTTTCGGCAGCAGCGGGTTATAGGTGCCCAGCTTTTCGATATAGCGGCCGTCGCGCGGCATGCGGCTGTCGGCGGCGACGATGCGGTAGAAAGGGCGTTTCTTGGAACCGCCACGTGCAAGACGAAGTTTGATGGCCATTGGTGTATCTCCTTTGAATGGCGTGTCGTGACCGGCGCAGCGCCGGTCAGGATTGGTGCTGCTTGTGATGCTGAATGACTTCAGCAATGATGAAGTTGAGGAATTTCTTGGCAAATTCCGGGTCGAGATCGGCCTGGACCGCCAGGTCCTCGAGCCGCGCGATCTGGTTTGCCTCGCGGTCCGGGTCCGAGGCGGGCAGGTCGTGTTCTGCCTTGAGCTTGCCCACCGCCTGGGTGTGCTTGAACCGCTCGCCCAGGGTATAGACGAGGATCGCATCAAGCCGGTCGATGCTTTCGCGGTGGCCTTTGAGCAGCGCGGCAGCGCGGGTGACGGCGTCAGTCAAGGGCATATCCTTTCGGCTGTAACAGCGGGTCGGCGTCGTGGCTGATTTCCATGTCGATGCCCCGGGCCGTCTGGGGGCCGTCGCGCCCGGCGGACGCGGGCTGGCGGTAGACCAGGCAAGGGGTGTCGGGCTTGGGCTGCGCGGCGGCGATGTCCAGCACCGCGCCCAACCGTTCGGCCAGCGCGATCGACCGGGTGTTCTCCGGTGCGATGTAATGCACGATCTCGGTCCAGCCCAGCCGCGCGCGGGCATCGGCAATGGCCGCCCGCGCGGCCTCGGCCGCGATGCCACGGCCTTCGGCCGCTTCGAACAGGCACCAGCCGATTTCGGTCTCGGGGCGGCCATCGGGGCAGTACGGCCCCACCATGCCAAGGCCCGTGTCATCCGCCTTTTCGGTCACCATCCAGAGGCCGTAGCCGCGGATCTGCCAATGGCCCAGGATCGCCGCCGCATGGCCCCAGGCCCTGGCGCGCGACACGAAGCCGCCGGCATATTGCGACCGTTCCGAGACATAGAACTCGGTCATCGCCGGCACGTCGCGCGGCGCGGGCGGGCGCAGGATCAGCCTTTGGGTTTCGAGCCGCAGGCTCATGGCCGGGCCTCCTGCGCGCCGGCATCGGCCAGCGGATAAGAAAACACCAATGCCCCGTCGAGCCTGCCGGTCTCGCTGCCGCCGAGCCGCGCCACCAGCGCCCGGCTCGCCCGGTTGTCGGGCGCCACGTAGCTCACGATCCGATCCGGGCCGAGCGATCGCAGGTGCGCCAGCGCCGCCGTCGCCGCCTCGTAGGCAAAGCCCTGCCGCTGCGCTTCGGGAGCGATGAAAAAGCCCAGCTCGATCGCCTCGTCGCCCGGTTCGACCCCGGCAAAGACAAAGCCCACCGGTGCGCCTTCGTGGCAGACGGTGAACATGCCGTCGCCGCGCAACAGCCAGCCCGCCACGTAATTGGTGAACTGCGCCCAGATCGCGTCATCGCCCGGAACCGAGCCCATGAACTTGGCCGACGGTGCCGAGAACAGCCGTCTGAACAGGGCGAAATCCGTCACCTCCGGGGCGCGCAGCAACAGCCGCTCTGTCGCGAGCACCGGCAGGGTGGCACGCGCGGCGGCAGCGATATCGGCGCCGGGGCAGGGGAGGGTGACAGGCGAGAGCATCGGTTACTTCTTCTTGCCGAACCCGCTGAGACCGGAGGGCAGGCCGCCGCCGCCAAGGCCGGGCAGACCGCCCCCCTTGCCGGCGCCCATCTGCTTGGCCGCGGCTTCCAGCGCCTTGGGGTCCATTCCCTGCGCCATTTCCGGGGGGAGCCCCCCCTTGCCGCCGAACATGCCGCGCATCGCCTGTTTCAACATGCCGCCTTTGCCCATCTTGCCCATCTTCTTCATCATGTCGCCCATCTGGCGCTGCATCTTCATGAGCTTGTTGAGGTCGGAAACTTCCATGCCGGCGCCCTTGGCGATCCGCTTCTTGCGGCTGGCCTGAAGCAGTTTGGGATTGGCGCGCTCCTTCTTGGTCATCGAGTTGATCAGCGCGATCTGCTGGCGGATCACCTTGTCGTCGAATCCCGAGTCCTCGACCTGTTTGGCCATCTTGCCCATGCCGGGCATCATCGACATCATGCCCTCCATGCCGCCCATCTTGAGCATCTGCTCCATCTGCATCTTGAGGTCGTTGAAGTTGAACTGGCCTTTCTGGAAGCGCTTCATCATGCGCTCGGCCTGTTCGATCTCCAGCGTTTCCTGCGCCTTCTCGACCAGCGCGACGATGTCGCCCATGCCAAGGATACGGCCGGCGATCCGCTCAGGCTCGAAGGTTTCGAGCGCGTCCATCTTCTCGCCGAGGCCCACGAACTTGATCGGCTTGCCGGTCACCGCGCGCATGCTCAGCGCCGCGCCGCCACGGCCGTCGCCGTCCATCCGCGTCAGCACCACGCCGGAGATGCCGATCTTGCCGTCGAATTCCTCCGCCACCTCGACGGCGACCTGACCGGTCAGCCCGTCGACCACCAGAAGCGTCTCGCGCGGGCTGACGACATCACGGACGTCCTCGACCTCTTTCATCAGGACGTCGTCGATCTGAAGGCGGCCGGCGGTGTCGAGCATATAGACGTCATAGCCGCCGAGCATGGCCTGCTGCCTGGCGCGCTTGGCGATCTGCACCGCGTTTTCGCCCTTGACGATGGGCAGCGTGTCGACGCCGACCTGCTGGCCGAGCACCGCCAGCTGATCCATTGCCGCCGGACGATAGATGTCGAGCGAGGCCATCAGCACCTTCTTGCCTTCGCGGTCCTTGAGCCGCTTGGCCAGCTTGCCGGTGGTGGTGGTCTTGCCCGAGCCTTGCAGGCCGACCATCAGGATCGGCGCCGGGGCATTGTCGATCTTCAGCGTGCCGGGCTCGCCTTCGCCTTTCAGCACCTCGATCAATTCGTCATGGACGATCTTGACGACTTGCTGGCCCGGCGTGACCGATTTCGTGACAGCGGCACCGGTGGCCTTTTCCTCGACCGCCTTGATGAAGCTGCGCGCCACCGGCAGCGAGACGTCGGCCTCGAGCAGCGCCACCCGCACCTCGCGCAGGGCGGTCTTGACGTCATCGGCGCTCAGCGCACCCTGTTTGGTCAGGCGGTCGAAGACGCCGGAGAGGCGGTCTGACAGGTTCTCGAACATGCGGCTCTCAAGCCTCCCGATCTGGTTTCCTCGTCAACTCACATAAGAGCCGACCGCACAAAGCACAAACGCCCCCACGGGCGCAACGCGCTGGTGGGAGGCGATCCCGGGCAAAGCCCAAGGGACCGGAAGGTGCAAGTCTTCCGGGTATCGCCGCGGGGCATAGGCAAAAGGCGGCGGCGAGTCAAGCACCGCCGCCGCGGCCCTGCGCGATCCGGTCTTCTTCAGTTCGAAAATACCGTGGGGGAGGCCGCAGGCCGGGAGGCAAAGCCCCCCGGCGCCGCCGGATCAGGCCGCGAACTGCGCGGCGTCGGCCTGTTCGGTAATGATGCTCACATCGGTCAATCCGACAAAGCCCAGCACGTGGCGCAGATAGGTCGAGGCGAAATCGTAATCCGAGCCCAGCTGCACGCCGCCGGAGGCGAAGGCCACGATCACCTTCTTGCCGGTCAAAAGTCCTTCGGGGCCCTCTGCGGTGTAGCGGAAGGTCACGCCGGCGCGGGCGATGAGGTCGATCCAGGCCTTGAGCGCGGCCGGTACGCCGAAGTTGTAGACCGGCAGGCCGATCACGATGGTATCGGCCGCCTGCAATTCCGCCACCAGCGCGTCGGATTGCGCCAGGCGCGCGTTCTGGGCCTCGCTGCGGTCGGCGGCGGGGGTGAAATTGGCAGCGACCCAGGTCTCGTCGATCTGCGGCAGCGGTGTCTCGGCCAGGTCGCGGGTGATCACCCGCTCGGGCGCCAGGGTCTCGGTCAGGCTCTCGGTCAGAACGCGGGTGGCCGAGCCGGCCTTGCGGGCGGATGCGTCGATGCGCAAAAGGGTGGTGGTCATTGTCATGTCTCCGGGTTTGATCTGCACCTAGAGTTGGCTCTTGCATTCATGAACTCAATTGCCGCATATCAACAGGACTTGTTGATTTTTGCACATAAGTATTCGGTGGAGGTATCTGATGGACAATTGGGGAGAGGTGCGCACCGCGTTTCAGGTGGCCCTGCACGGCACGGTCAGCGGCGCGGCCGAGGCGCTGGGGGTGCATCATGCCACGGTGATCCGCCATATCGACGCGCTCGAGGCGCAGCTCGGCGCCAAGTTGTTCCAGCGCCATGCCCGCGGCTATACCCCGACCGAGGCGGGCGAGGATCTGCTGCGGGTGGCGCAGGCCACCGAGGATCAATTCAACCAGTTGCAGGGCCGGATCAAGGGCCGGGGCGAGGGCGTCTCGGGCGAGCTGGTCGTCACCTCGCTGGTCGGCATGGCGGGGATGTTCGCTCCGGTGCTGGCCGAGTTCCAGCGCGACTATCCCAATGTGGTGCTGCGCTATCTGACCGGCGACCGCCTGTTCCGGCTGGAATACGGCGAGGCGCATGTGGCGATCCGCGCCGGATCGGCGCCGGAACAGCCCGACAACGTGGTCCAGCCCTTCTTTCGCCATCCCTTCGCGCTTTATGCTTCGAAGGCCTACGTCAAGGCACATGGCAAACCCGAGCGCGACAGCGATCTGGCGCAGCACCGGATTGTCTGTCACGACGATCTCAACAGCCGCGCGCCGATGTACCGCTGGCTGCGCGATCAGGTGCCCGAAAGCGCCTGTGTCTTCCGCAGCACTGACATGCGCGCCAACACCGAAGCCGTGGTCGCCGGCGCGGGGATCGGGTTCGTGCCGGTATTCGAGGCCAGGCGGCACCCCGATCTGGTCGAGATCATGCCGGCGCGCGACGAATGGGCCTCGCAGCTCTGGTTGGTCACTCATGTCGACCTGCACCGTGCGGCCAAGGTCCAGGCCTTTCTGAAATATCTGAAATCCCATGCCAAACAGTGGGAAAAGTGCTGCGCGCTGAATGACTGAGGCGTCCAAGGGCCATCTGGCCATGTTGTGTTTCTCGGCGCTGGTGGCCGGTTCCTTTTCGCTTGGCGGGCTGGTGGCGAACGAGATCGCGCCGACGGCGCTTCAGGCGGCGCGGTTCCTTTTGGCCGCGACCCTGACCGGGGCGGTGGCCATCGCCACCGGTCAGATTCGCCGGGCACATCTGGCGGCGCCCTGGCGCTATTTCGTGCTGGCGGGATTTTTCGCCACCTATTTCGTGCTGATGTTCGAGGGCCTCAAGACGGCGGCTCCGGTGAGCGCAGCGGCGGTCTTTACCTTGACCCCGATCATCGCGGCGGGTTTCGGCTATCTGCTGATGCGCCAGCGCCTGACGCCGCGCATCGCGCTGGGGTTGGCGGTGGGGGCCGGCGGTGCACTCTGGGTGATCTTCCAAGGCAGCTGGTCAGCGCTGGTGCAATTCGAGATCGGACGCGGGGAGGCGATCTATTTCCTCGGCTGCATCTGCCATGCCGTCTATCCGCCGCTGATGGCCAGGCTCAACCGTGGCGAGCCGCCGGTCGTCTTCACCACCGGCATTCTGATTGCCGGGGCGCTGCTGGTGGCGGTCTATGGCTGGGGCGATCTGCGGGCCACTGACTGGGCCGCTCTGCCGCCGCTGGTCTGGATCACGCTGGCCTATATCGCGACCTTCGCCACCGTCGCTACCTTCATCCTGCTGCAAGTCGCCTCACTGCGGCTGCCGGCCTCCAAGGTCATGGCCTATACCTATCTCACCCCCTCGTGGGTGCTCTTGTGGGAGCTGGGGCTGGGCCATGGCGCGCCGGTGCCCTTGGTGCTGATCGGGGTGGGGCTGACGGTGCTGGCGCTGGTGCTCCTGTTGCGGCCGGAGCCGCAGCGCGAGGTCACACCGGCCTGAGCCGTCACTCTCGCTGTGGCAGCTCCGTCGCCAGAAAACGCTCGAAAGCGTCGAGGTTGACCGGTTCGAACTGGCCGAAGCCCTGCATCCAGACACTGGCGGCGCGCAGGGCGTCAGGCTCCAGCTTGCACCATTTCACCCGGCCGCGCTTTTCCTGGCTGATCAGCCCGGCGCGGGTCAGGATCATCAAGTGCTTGGAGATCGCCGCCAGCGACATGTCGAAGGGATCGGCCACATCGGTCACCGCCATGTCATCCTCGAGCAGCATCGACAGGATCGCGCGGCGGGTGGGATCGGCAAGCGCGGCGAAGACCGCGTCGAGGGAGGCTGTCGGTGTCACAGCCGCCGAGGTAGCCACTGCGCCGGGCCCGGTCAAGTGGCGCAGCGGGCAAGATCAACCGATCAGTTGAATATGGCAAAGCGGCACAATCGGCCCGCCCGCGGCCTGCGACGGTTTGACAGGCTTGCCGGGGGTTCCTCTAAGGTCGTGCAATATCAATAACTTGACGGCTGGACCAAAGGCGCTCACCGCTTATTGACTCGCCGCCGCCACCGCCTTAGCACAGCGGCAGGAATTACCAAGGGGGACAGCTTGCCGGACCTTGAGCATCGCAAGCGGCTGGAAGCGCTCGACGAGCGTATCGCCAAGCTCAAGGGCGGGGAGGCCAAACCCCATCAGGAAGAGCATTATTCGCAGGCCCAGATGGGCTGGCGCATGGTGATCGAACTGGTGGCCGGTCTGGGGATCGGCTTTGGCATCGGATTCGGGCTCGACAGCCTGTTCGGCACGCTGCCGATCTTTCTGGTGCTGTTTACATTGCTGGGCTTTGCCGCCGGGGTGCAGACCATGCTGCGCACGGCCAAGGAGTTCCAGCCCAAGGACCAATCGGCCGACACGGCCGGAGAGCACGAGAGGGACGATAATGGCGGTTGAAGCGCAAGGTGCCGAAGAGGGCGGGCTGGTTTTCCACCCGATGGACCAATTCATCGTCAAGCCGCTGTTTGGCGGCTCCGAGGTGGGCATGTTCACCATCACCAACGTGACGCTCTGGATGTTCCTCGCGGTGCTCGCGGTCGTGGCCCTGATGGTGCTGGGCACCTCGCGCCGTGCGATCATCCCGTCGCGCACCCAGTCGGTCGGCGAGCTGGCCTACGGCTTTGTCTACAAGATGGTCGAAGACGTGGCCGGCAAGGACGCGCTGGCGTTCTTCCCCTATATCATGACGCTATTCATGTTCATCGTCTTCGCCAACTTCCTCGGCCTGATCCCGATGTCCTTCACCACCACCTCGCATTTCGCCGTGACCGTGGTGCTGGCGCTGCTGGTCTTCGTCACCGTGACCGTGGTGGGTTTTGTCAAGAACGGCTCCAAGTTCCTCGGGCTGTTCTGGGTCGCTTCCGCGCCGTTGGCGCTGCGCCCGGTGCTGGCGGTGATCGAGGTGATTTCCTACTTCGTGCGCCCGGTCAGCCACTCCATTCGTCTGGCGGGCAACCTGATGGCCGGCCACGCCGTGATCAAGGTCTTTGCCGGCTTTGCCGCCATCGCCGTCGTGTCGCCGATCTCGGTCGTGGCGATCACCGCGATGTACGGTCTCGAAATCCTCGTGTCCTTCATCCAGGCCTATGTCTTCACCATCCTGACATGCGTGTACCTCAAGGACGCACTGCACCCGTCGCACTAAGCCTGCGGTGGGTTGAGAAACCCACCCTACGCAATATGGGCGGAGCTTCTCTCCGCCCGGAACACCCCTGAATTCCAACTTCCAATCGTAAGGAGATACACCCATGGAAGGTCAACTCGCACACATCGGCGCAGGTCTCGCAGCTATCGGTTCCGGCGCAGCCGCAATCGGTGTGGGCAACGTCGCAGGCAACTACCTGGCCGGCGCGCTGCGCAACCCCTCCGCAGCTGCTTCGCAGACCGCGACCCTCTTCATCGGCATCGCCTTCGCAGAAGCCCTGGGCATCTTCTCGTTCCTGGTTGCTCTGCTGCTGATGTTCGCCGTCTAAGCCTTACGGAAGACTGATCCTTACGCCTCGGTCGGGCGACCTGTGTCGCCCGACCGCTGGTAACCGGACTTCCCAAGGAGGACGACATGGCAACAGTAACCACAGAGGCCGCTGGCGAATACGGGGCTGACGCCGCCGCATCCGCTCCCGGCATGCCGCAGCTGAACTTCGATCACTGGGGCAACCAGATCTTCTGGCTCCTGATCACGCTGGCCGTGATCTATTTCGTCCTGTCCCGCATCGCGCTGCCGCGCATCGCGGCGGTTCTGGCGGAACGTCAGGGAACCATCACCAACGACCTCGCCAAGGCCGAAGAGCTGAAGCGTCAGGCCGGTGAGGCCGAACAGGCCTATGACAAGGCGCTGGCGGATGCCCGTGCCGAGGCCCAGAACATCATCGCCGAGGCCAAGGCGGAAATCGCAGCCGAACTGAAGGTTGCAACCGACAAAGCCGATGCCGAAATCGCCGCCCGCACGGCGGAATCGGAAAAGGCGATCTCCGAGATTCGCGCCGGTGCGCTCGACAACGTGAAAGAGGTTGCGCGGGACACCGCGGAAGCACTTGTCACCGCGCTGGGTGGCCGTGCGGACAGCGCCGCACTCGATGCGGCCGTGGCCGAACGGACGAAAGGGTAAGACATGCGCAAACTCATGACAGTGGCGCTGATTGCCTCTGGCTCGATCTCGGCCAGCCCGGCGCTGGCTGCCCCGGGCCCGTTCTTTTCGCTCAGCAACACCGATTTCATCGTGGTGCTGGCCTTCCTGCTGTTCATCGCGATCCTGATCTACTTCAAGGTGCCTGCGCTGCTGGCGGGGATGCTCGACAAGCGGGCCGAAGGCATCCGCAGCGAGCTGGACGAAGCCCGCGCCATCCGCGAGGAAGCGCAGACCCTGCTGGCTTCTTACGAGCGCAAGCAGCAAGAGGTGAAAGCCCAGTCGCAGCGCATCGTCGACCACGCCAAGGAAGAGGCGCGCATCGCCGGTGACGCCGCCAAGAAGGACATCGAAGCCTCGATCGCCCGCCGTCTGGCCGGCGCAGAGGACCAGATCGCTTCGGCCCGTGCCGCCGCGGTCAAGGAGGTGCGTGACCGCGCCGTCGTGGTGGCCGTCGCCGCCGCGCGCGAGGTGATCGCCAAGCAGATGACCGAAGAAGAGGCCAACCGCCTGATCGACGACTCGATCTCGACGGTGGAAGCCAAGCTGCACTGATGCGGCGGGGGCGACCCCATCCGACCGATTGACAAAACGCCCGGAGCCCCGCGCTTCGGGCGTTTTGCCGTTGCAGACGGTTGCCGTGTCAGACCTTGCGGCTCTGTTCGTGCTCGAATCTCTGCCGGGCAATCGCCTCGTTGCGTTCGGCCCGGACATCGTCGCGCAGCGCCGCCTCGACATAATCGAGATGCGCCTCGATCGCCGCCCGCGCCGCGCCGCCGTCGCGCGCCTGGAGGGCGCTGTTGATCCGTTGGTGCTGCTCGAGCAGCATCTCGCGGGTCAGCCGTTGCTTGAACATGATCTGGCGGTTGTAGAACACGCCTTCGCGCAACAGCTGATACATCGAACGCATCATGTGCAGCATGATGACATTGTGGCTGGCTTCGATGATCGACAGGTGGAATTCCGCATCCAGCGCCGCCTCGTCGCTGGGGTCGCGCTTGGCATGGGCGGCGACCATCTTGTCATAGACCGTCTGGATCACCTTGAGATCGGTGTCCGAGCCCAGCCGCGCCGCCCGCTCGGCCGCCAGCCCCTCCATGTCGCGCCGGAACGAGAGATAATCGAACACCGCCTCGGAATGGCTGGCAAAGAGCTGCACCAGTGCCGGCGAAAACGCCGAGCCCAGGACATCGGCGACAAATATTCCGGCACCAGCGCGGGACGACAGCAACCCCTTGGCCTGCAATTCCGCAATCGCCTCGCGCAGCGAGGGGCGCGACACGCCCAGCCGCTCCGAGAGCTCGCGTTCCGAGGGCAGACGCTCGCCGGGACGCAGGATGCCGCGCAGGATCAGCTGTTCGATCTGCCGGGTCACGGCGGTCGAGAGCTTTTCGGGCTGGATGGGCTGGAAGGGCATGGCGGCTCCGGATAATTGGTCAAATTATATGACCGCAGGCGGGGCGGGGCAAGCGACGGGCAAGGTTGCGAAACAATTGCACGAAATCCGCAACAATGTTCTTCCTATGGTAATCTATTGTTAACGCCTTCCGCATTACCTCTGAGGCATGGATCGATTTGCGTTGTTTCCTCTGTTGATCCTGCTTTCAGGCTGTAACAGCCCGGGGCTGCGCCATCTTGGCGTGGCCCCTGTGCAGGTTGCCGAAGGGGGGATGACCTTCGATATCCGCACCCGCGCCGGCATGGCCGAGGCGATCCGCACCAATCCGATGGCCGGCCTGCGAATGGTGGACGTTGCCACAAACGGCGGCCGCGCCATCCTGCGCGTCACCGGCTGCGAGGTGGCCTGGCTCCGGGGCGATCCTGCGGTGCTCCTGGCCGGGCTGAACTGTGGCGCAGGGCACAAGACGCCGCCGCAACCGCGCCGGCGGACGATCTGTACCGGCACCGTCTCGGCGCCTTACCGCACCGGAGAAAGCGACGTGATCTTCACCTGTGGCTGACAACAGGCTGATTTCAGCCGAAATCCTGTGGATAACCCCGGCCTTATCCCCACATCCTGTGGCAGGCCGTTGACAGGCCACAACACCAAGGCTCACACTGGCTGAAAACCGGAATCACCGGGGTGAACCCGGGCAATCGAGAGGCCAGAGCTTTGCGCTTTTCAAAACTGCGTCTGACAGGCTTCAAGAGCTTTGTCGACCCGACCGACCTGTTGATTCAGGACGGGCTGACCGGCGTGGTGGGGCCGAACGGCTGCGGCAAATCCAACCTGCTCGAGGCGCTGCGCTGGGTGATGGGGGAGACCCGTGCCAAGGCGATGCGCGGCGGCGGCATGGAAGACGTGATCTTCGCCGGGGCTTCGTCGCGGCCGGCGCGCAACTTTGCCGAAGTGGCACTGCATCTCGACAATTCCGACCGGCTGGCGCCGGCCGGTTTCAACGATGCCGATGCGCTGGAGATCACCCGCCGGATCACCCGCGATGTCGGCTCTGCCTACAAGATCAACGCCAAGGATGTGCGCGCCCGCGACGTGCAGATGCTCTTTGCCGATGCCTCGACCGGCGCACATTCGCCGGCGCTGGTGCGTCAGGGCCAGATCAGCGAGCTGATCAATGCCAAGCCCAAGAACCGTCGCCGCATCCTCGAGGAGGCGGCGGGTATTTCGGGCCTCTACCAGCGCCGTCACGAAGCCGAGCTCAAGCTCAAGAACACCGAGGCCAACCTGCTGCGCGTCGACGATGTGATCGAACAACTCGCAGCGCAATTGTCGCAACTGGCGCGTCAGGCCAAACAGGCCGCCCGCTACCGCGCCATCGGCGAAGACCTGCGCCATGCCGAGGGGTTGTTGCTCTATCGCCGCTGGCGCGAGGCCGATGAGGCCCGGCTGCGTGCCGAAGAGGTGCTGCGCGGCATGGTCACCACCGCGTCGCAGGCCGAAACCGCCGCCCGTCAGGCCGCCAGCGCGCGCGAAGAGGCCGACACCGCCCTGCCGTCCCTGCGCGAGGAAGAGGCGATTGCCACCGCCGTGCTGCAACGGCTTCAGGTGCAGCGCGACACCCTGGCCGATCAGGAGGCCGCCGCCCGCGACAAGATCGCCACGCTGGAAAACCGCATTGCCCAGCTCGGCCATGACATCGACCGCGAGGCCGGGCTGAACCGCGACGCCGGCGAGACGATCGAGCGACTGGAATGGGAGGCCGAGGAGCTGGCCAAGGCCGGTGAGGGCCAGGACGCCGCACTCGAAGAGGCGACGGAAATGGCGCAGGAGGCCGCCGCCGTGCTGTCCGAGCGCGAAGGCGACCTGACGCGCCAGACCGAGGATGTCGCCCGGCTCGCTGCCCGCCACCAATCGGCGCAGCGCCTGCTGGAGGAGAGCCGCAAACGCCAGGCCCGCAGCGAGGCCGAGGCGCAGAAAGCCCGGGCCGCCGTCGACGAATCGAAGGCCCGGCTGGCCGGGGCCGCCGAGGACGAGGCAGCCGCCCGCGCCGCCGAAGAGGCCGCCAAGCAGATGGCGCAACGCGCCGAGGATGCGCTCACCGCCGCCGACGAGGCCCGCGCCGAGGCGCAATCGCGCGAGGCCGAGGCCCGCGCCGAACGCTCCGAGGCCGAGGGCGAGGCCAATGCCTTGCGGGCCGAGGCGCAGGCCCTGGCCAAGTTGCTGGAACGGGACACTGCCGAAGGCGGTCAGATCATGGACCGGTTGCAGGTGCAGCAGGGCTTCGAAAAGGCGCTTGGTGCCGCGCTGGCCGACGATCTGCGCGCGCCGGAGGTGCAGGCCGACGGCCCTTCCGGCTGGGCCAGCCTGCCGGATTACACCAGCCCGCCGCCGCTGCCCGAGGGGGTGACGCCGCTGTCTCGGCATGTCTCGGTGCCCGAGGTGCTGGCCCGTCGCATGGGCCAGATCGGCCTTGTGGGGGGCGACGACGGCCCCCGTCTGCAACCGCTGTTGCAACCCGGCCAGCGGCTGGTCAGCCCCGAGGGCGATCTCTGGCGCTGGGACGGATATCGCGCCTGGGCCGAAGATGCGCCTTCGGCCGCCGCCCTGCGTCTGGAACAGCTCAACCGGCTGGAAGAGCTCAAGCAGGCGCTGGAACATGCCACCACCCGGATGGACGCCGCCCGCGCCGCGCATGAGGCGCTGACCGGCCGGCTCTCTGACCTGACCCGCGCCGACAAGGAGGCCCGCGAGGCCCGCCGCGAGGCCGACCGCGCCTTCAACGATGCCAGCCGGGCGATGAACCGGGCCGAGGCCGAGAAGAACCTCGCCGAGGGCCGTCTCGAAAGCCTCGGGCTTGCCGTTCAGCGTCACGAGGAAGAGGCCCATTCCGCCGCGCTGCAACTGCGCGAAGCCGAGCGGGGCGCCTCTGACCTGCCCGATCTCGACGATGCCCGGGCGCTGGTCGAGGACGTCAAGATGACGGTCGAGGCGGCGCGGATGACGATGATGGCACGGCGTTCCGGCCTTGACGAACTGCGTCGCGAGGGCGAAGCGCGCACCCGCCGAAGCCAGCAGGTGACCAAGGAGCTCTCGGGCTGGCGCCACCGGCTGGAGACCGCCGAAAAGCGCAGCACCGAGCTGACCGAGCGCAAATCCGCCAGCGAGGCGGATCTCGCCAAGGCCGCGCAGAAACCCGAGGAGATCGCCGAACAGCGCGAGGAGCTGGCCGGCAGCATCGAGGCCGCCGAGGCCCGCCGCCGCAGCGCCGCCGATACCCTGGCCACCGCCGAGGCCGCGCTGCGCAGTGCCGAACAGGCCGAACGCGATGCCGAACGCGCCGCCTCCGAGGCGCGCGAATCCCGTGCCGCCGCCCAGGCCCGGGCCGAAGCGGCGCAGGAAACCACCCGCGCCGCCGCCGAGCGGATCGAGGATGAGCTCGAGGTCACGCCGGAGCGGCTGCTGGAGAAACTGGGCACCAATCCCGAGGACATGCCCGCCTCGGAGCGGATCGAAGAGACGGTCAACCGGCTCAAGCGTCAGCGTGACGGGCTGGGCGCGGTCAACCTCCGGGCCGAGGAAGACGCCCGCGAGGTGCAGGAGGAACATGACACGCTGGTCACCGAAAAGACCGATCTGGAAGAGGCGATCCGCACCCTGCGCAACGGCATCGCCAGCCTCAACCGTGAGGGGCGCGAACGTCTGCTGACCGCCTTTGAGCAGGTCAATTCCAATTTCTCGATGCTCTTCACCCATCTCTTCGGCGGCGGCGAGGCCAACCTCGTTCTGGTTGAAAGCGACGATCCGCTCGAGGCGGGCCTCGAGATCATGTGTCAGCCGCCGGGCAAGAAGCTCTCGACGCTCTCGCTGCTCTCGGGCGGCGAACAGACGCTGACCGCGCTGGCGCTGATCTTTGCCGTCTTCCTCGCCAACCCGGCGCCGATCTGCGTGCTCGACGAGGTCGACGCGCCGCTGGACGACGCCAATGTGACCCGCTTTTGCGACCTGCTCGACGAGATGTGCCGCCGCACCGACACGCGGTTCCTGATCATCACCCACCACGCGGTGACGATGGCGCGGATGGACCGGCTGTTCGGCGTGACCATGCAGGAGCAGGGGGTGTCGCAACTGGTGTCCGTCGATCTGAAAAAGGCCGAAAAGCTGGTCGCGTGATCGTGTGCCCCCGGCCTGCGCGGATCGGCTAGGCTGCGGGGGACGAATTCCGGGAGCCTTTTTATGTTGCGTTTACTGTTAGCCCTCTGCCTTGTCACCACCTCGGTGGTGGCCGAACCCGTGATGCGGCGCGACAGCGACCGCGAGATCGGGTTGCAGGCGCTGGACAACCGGCTGCGGGGCCGGAGCATCGCCTTTTATGACGGCGGCGTATCCGAGTTCTACGAGGATGGGCGCTACACCTATACCTATGCCGATGAGGGCGGCACCGGCTACGGCTATTACGAGGTCACCGAGGACAGCACGATCTGCATCGAATTCGTCAATGGCTTTACGCGATGCGATATCTATGTGCTGGACGATCAGGACCGGCTGGTGGTGATCACCGAGAAAGGCGACCGCTTTCCGGTGCGCTCCGAAGGCTGACGCCCGCGCGCGGCCTCAGCGCGGCCGGATCAGCGACCTGTCGCATCGCGCGTCGATCCCGGCCAGATGCAGCATATGCCAGGCCAATGCGAGGTTGCTCGAGATCACCGGCCGGCCGATCCGCGCCTCGGCCTCGGCCAGCACGTCCAGGCAGCGCAGGTTGGTACAGGCGACAAACACCGCGTCGCAGGGTGTCTGCGCCGCCACGGCCTCGACCGCGCGCAGGATCGATGCGCCGGTGATCCGCGCCACCACCCGGTCGTTGCCCTCCTCGAACGAGCCGAAGCCCGCGATTTCGATCCCCGCCAGTTCCAGCTTGAGGCGCATCAGCGACGAGACTTCGGCGACATAAGGTGTCACGAACCCCAGCCGCCGCACCCCCAGGGCGCGGCAGGCGGCAATGGTCGCGGCCAGCGGATCGGTGACCCTGGCGCCGGGGCAGGCGCGCTGCACCGCCAGCGCCACCCGGTCCGATCCGATCACCGTCGAGGCCGAAGTGCAGCCGAACCCGATGGCGTCGAAATGCAGCGCCGGGGGCAGCAGCCGGGCCGAGGCGGGCAGCGCCGCCTCCATGTGGATCAGCGTCTCGGGGCGGATCTCGGGCACCATGGCGATGCGCGTGTGATAAAGCGCAACCCCGGGCCGAACCACGAGACGGGGAAATTCATGCTCGAGCGTCTCGTCGGTCTCGAGCACGATCACCCCGAGATTGGCCCGCGTGCCGATGCCACCATCGGTGTCGAAATCGAGCTTCACGCGGCCGCTCCGATCACCGGAAGCTCGGGCGGCGCGCGCTCTGTCAGAAGCGCCGCCCCCTCGGCCCGCACCACGATGTTTTCCTCATGCACCATGATCCGCCCGTCGCCATAGCTCAGCGAGGGCTCCAGCGTCAGCACCATGTTCTCGGAAATCACGGTTTCGTCCCAGGCGGCGAGCGAGGGGCCTTCGGTGAGCTGCATGCCCAGCCCATGCCCCAGCCGCCCGATGTCGCCGCCGCTCTCGCCGATCACCGCCTGCATCGCCCGAAACACCTCGTGGCAGCTGGCGCCGGGGCGGGCGGCGGCAATCCCGGCCTCGGTGGCGCGCCAGAGCCGATCATGGGCGCGGCGGGCGGCGTCTTCGGGGGGGCCGATGGCGAAGTTGCGGTCGAAATCGCAGAAATAGCCGTCCCATGTGGCGCCGGTGTCGAGCATCAGGATATCGCCGCGTGCCAGCGGCCGGCGCGTGGGCGGCGAGATCACGTCGCGGTAGCCGCCGGTCTTGGCTCCGCCAACCAGATAAGGCACATCATCGGCTCCCTGCGCCAGCGCCGCGCGGCGAAAGGCGCGGAACAAATCTTCCAGCGGCTGGCCTTCGCGGGCGATATCCGCGACGCTTGCGAAGGTGCGCGATCCGATGGCGCAGATATGCGCGATCTTGGCGATCTCGGCTTCGGATTTCACCATCCGAAGCCCGCGCATGAGCGCGGTGGCATCGGCGATCCGGATCCCCGCCAGGCCGGCCCGCAGCCTTTCGTAATCGCCAAGCGGCATCCGGAGATAGGTCTCGTGGCCTTTCATCAGGCCCAGGGTCTCGCGCCGCGCGGCAAGCGGCGCGAGCAGTTCGGTCAGCAGACTGATGCCATCGTCCCCGGGGGTGGGGGCGGGCCAACTGCGGATGTCGTCGAGCCAGGTGGCGCGCATCAGCGCGGCGCCGATTTCGGGAATGATCGCAACGGGTTTGCCCTCGACCGGCAAAAAGAGAAACCAGGGCCGCGTCGGGCTTTGCCAGAAGGCGGTGTGGAAACCGCTGAAATAGCGCACCTCGGCTTCGGTCGTCAGCAGCAGGCCCGCCAGGCCGGCGCGGGCCATGGCTGCCTGCGCACGGGCGGTGCGGGCGGCGTATTCCGCCGGAGCAAAGCCGCGCGGCGGCGCCGTCATGCGCCCGGCTCCGGTGGCAGCCGGTCGCGCACCAGCTGGACCCAGAGATCCGCGCCGATCGGCAGAAGCGCGTCGTTGAAATCATAGTCCGAGGCATGAAGCGGCTGGCCGTGTCGTCCGCTTTCGCCATTGCCGAGCAACAGGAAGCAACCGGGCCGGGCGGCGGCGAAATGGGCGAAATCCTCGGAAAAGCTCATTGGCTCACGGTCGCGGATCAGCGCAAGCCCCGCCGCCTCGGCGGCGCGATAGACCGCTTGGGCCGGCTCGGCGGCATTGATCGTCTCGACGAATTGCGTGTCAAAGGTGACCTCGGCCCTGATATCATGTGCCGCCGCCACGCCTTCGGCGATCTGCCGCATCAGCGCCTCGACCCTGAGCCGGGTCTCCGGCGACCGGGCGCGAAAATCGCCCTTGAGCCGGGCCCGGCCGGGCAACACGTTGCGTTGCCCGTCGGTCCGGAATTCGGTGACCGAGACCACCGCGCCGCTGCCCGGCGGCAGCTTGCGCGCGACGATGGTTTGCAGGGCGAGCACGATCTCGGCCGCCACGGTCAGCGCATCGACCCCGACCTGCGGCATCGAGGCATGGCCACCCCGGCCGGTGACCGTGATCTCGAACAGGGTTTCGCTTGTGCAGATCACGCCGGCGCGGGTCGAAACCTGGCCCAGCGGGGCGCCGGGCAGGTTGTGGAGGCCATAGACCTCGTCAAAGGCGGCCCGCTCCAGCAGCCCCTCATCCAACATCGCCTGCGCGCCAAGCCCGTGTTCCTCGTTGGGCTGAAACAGGAATACCACCGTGCCGTCAAATCCCTGTTCCCGTGCCAGCCGCTCGGCGGCGCCCAAGAGCATGGCGGTATGGCCATCATGGCCGCAGGCGTGCATCACGCCGGGGGTGGCGGACACAGGGCCGTGGGTCGCGGTCTCGGTGATCGGCAGCGCATCCATGTCGGCACGCAGCGCGATGGCCCGGTTGCCACGCCCCGCGCGCAGCAGGCCGACAACGCCCGCGCCTTCCTGCACCTCGAGGCCGAGCGCGCGCAGATGCTCGGCCACCAAGGCCTTGGTGCGGGTCTCGTGAAACCCCAGCTCGGGGTTGCGGTGCAGATCCTGGCGGATCCGGGTCAGTCGGGTTTCGAAATCACTCATGCTGCGGACATCCGGTGGTTTTCCCAGTGATACCGCGCAATTCTGCATCTTTGGCATCGAGTTTCGCCGGGTTTGACAGAAAAACTTGCACCAAACGGGCCGGTTCAGATGTCTTTCGCCTGCACGACGAAGTTATCGCTCAGTACTTTGGGCTCAGATCGGCAGGCTCAGGCCGATCTTGGTGCGTTCCATCGCCACCGAAGTGCGGAAGCGGCGGACGTTGGAATTCTCGAAAAACAGCCGATGGGTCAGCGCCTCGAAGTCCTGCATGTCCTCGGCGGTGCAGATCAGGATGAAATCGGCCTCGCCGGTGACATAATAACATTGTTGGACCTGCGGTTCGGCCTTGGCGCGTTTACGGAACAGGTCGAGCTGTTGCAGCGACTCGCGGTCCAGCTCGACCATCACGATAAAGGTCATCTTGCAGGCGAATTGCGCCTGATCGAGCACCGCGACCTCCTTGGCGATCAGGCCCGAGGCGCGCAGCCGCTTCAGCCGACGCTGCACCGAGGGCACCGACAGGTTGCAGGCCTGCGCCAGATGCTCGAGCCCGGCGCGGCCGTCGTTCTGAAGCTCTCTGAGGATTGTCAGGTCTGCCGCATCGAGATCGTCGTTCATGAAGAAACCTCTCGCTTCCTGCCGTCAACGTGAAAGAATTTCTCGAGTCTAGGCGGAAGAACGAAAATTGGAAAGCGGCGCCGCCTGCTAGAAACACCCCATGACCCTGTTTGAAAGTCCCGCGATGCCCGATGCCGACCCGCTCCGCTTCGATCCCGATGTGACCCGCGCGCTGGCGTTTTTTCGGGCGCAGCCGTCTTATGCCGTCTCGCCACTGATCGAAGTGACCGGCCCCGATGGCCTGGCCGTCTTGGTCAAGGACGAGACCGGGCGCATGGGGTTGGGCGCCTTCAAGGCACTGGGCGCGCCTTATGCCGTGGCCTGCCTGCTTGCCGAAGGCTGGAAGGCCGAGACCGGCGAAGTGGTGGCGCCGGCGCGGATGGCTGAGCCGGAGTTCCGCGCGTTCACTGCGCGCCATAGCTTTGTCTGCGCCAGCGCCGGCAATCACGGCATGGGCGTTGCGGCGGGGGCAGGCGCCATGGGCGCACAGGCGCGGATCTATCTGGCCAGGACGGTGCCGGAGAGTTTTGCCGACCGGCTGCGCGGTCTGGGGGCCGAGGTGGTGCGCGCCGGCGCGGTCTATGAGGACAGCGTCGCCGCCGCCAGCGCCGATGCCGCCCGCAGCGGAGCGACCTTGCTGGCCGATGGCACCTGGGAGGGCTACACCGAGATCCCGAAGTGGGTGATGGAGGGGTATTGCGTCATCGCCGAAGAGCTGCGCGCCGCCTTCGAGGCCTCTGGCGAGTGGCCGACGCATGTCTATCTTCAGGCCGGGGTTGGCGGGTTGGCCGCGTCGATGGCGCATATGATCCGGGCGCACTGGGAAAAACAGCCAGAATTGATCGTCGTTGAACCCGAAGCCGCCGCCTGTCTGCGGGCCAGCCATCTGGCGGGGGCGCCCCGGCGGGGCGAGGGGCCCGAGACCAACATGGGCCGGCTGGACTGCAAGGCGCCGTCGATCGTGGCTTGGGCGGCGCTCGAACGTTGTGATGTGCGCTATGCGGTGCTGAGCGATGCCGAAGCGCAGAACGCCAGCACGACTCTCTCCGCGCAGGGGCTGGCCACCACGCCCTCAGGTGC
Source organism: Marinovum sp. PR37 (assembly GCF_028807375.1). Lineage (NCBI taxonomy): Bacteria > Pseudomonadati > Pseudomonadota > Alphaproteobacteria > Rhodobacterales > Roseobacteraceae > Marinovum > Marinovum sp. PR37. The sequence continues at coordinate 146,939 of NZ_JARAML010000002.1, forward strand.
GGCGGGATATGGTGCGCTGTGCAAGCAGCCGCCGCGCATGGCGGCGCGACCGCTGGTCATCGTTTCGGAAGGGCCGGCCTGAGCCGTTGCCGCTGATCAGGTCTCAGGAAAGAGCGCGCCGCGCAGCTTGACGGCGGCGGTCTGAAGGGTCGACTTGCGGGCAATCGCCTGCGCCAGTGAAACCCGCTGGGTCGGCGCGTGAAAGGCCAGCGCCGCGACGAACCGCCCCTGGGGATCGGTGACCGGCACGGCGATCGCCACCATGCCCTCGAGAAATTCCTCGCGGTCGAGCGAATAATCCATCGCCGCGATCTGATCGAGCTCATCCAGCAGCAGGTCGGGCTCGGTCAGCGTCGTCTCGGTCATCCGCGTCAGCGGCAGCGCGGCCACGAATTTGGCCCGTGCGTCCGGCGCCAGGCTGGCCAGAAAGCATTTGCCGCTGGCGGTGCAATGGAACGGCACATTGGTGCCGACCGGAAACTGGATGCGAAAGGCCCAATCGGTCTCGACCCGGTCGAGATAGCGCATTCCGGTGTCCGCGGGCATCACGTAGTTCACCGTCTCACGCACTTCGCGCGAGACCTCGAGCAGGATCTGATGTCGGGCGATGTGATCGCGCGAGCTGTGCATCAGCCCCGACCCCAGTTCGCGCAACCGCCGCGACACCTGATACCGCCGATCCGTGCCCAGACGGGTCAGGAACCCGTTGTTCTCCAAGGTGGCGCAGAGCCGGTGCAGCGTCTGCTTCGGCAGGCCCAGCTCTTCGTTGATTTCCGTCGCGGTCATGGCCCGGTCGCTTTTCCCAAGGATTTCAAGGATCAGCAGCGTCCTCAGATTGGGCGGTATCCGGTCTTGGTCAGCCATCGGGTTTGTCTCGAACAAATTGTTTGTGGATTTGTACGCGAATCATTGTAGCGTGCATACGTGGTAAAAATCGAGACCCTTGGTCCCGATTTTTACGGGGGAGGAATATGGAATTCGATTTCGTCATTGTGGGCGCCGGGTCCGCCGGCTGTGCGCTTGCCAACCGGCTTTCCGAGGACGGGCGCTACAGCGTGGCGCTGCTCGAGGCCGGGCCGCGTGACACCAACCCCTGGATTCATATTCCGGTCGGCTATTTTCGCACCATGGGAAATCCGCGCAGCGACTGGCGCTATCGCACCGAGGCCGATCCCGGCATTGCCGGGCGGGCGATTCCCTGGCCGCGCGGCCGGGTGCTGGGCGGGTCGAGTTCGATCAACGGTCTGCTGTATGTGCGCGGCCAGCCTCAGGACTACGACGGCTGGGCACAGGCCGGTTGCCGGGGCTGGTCCTGGGACGAGGTTCTGCCCTGTTTCAAACGGGCCGAGCACTGGGAGGGCGAGGATCCGGACGGGCTGCGCGGGCGGAACGGCCCGCTTTCGGTCCAGACCTCGCGGCTCACCCGTCGGGTGGTCGACCGCTGGATCGAGGCGGCGCAGCAGGCCGGGTATCCGGCGGCGCGCGATTACAATGGCGCCGATCAGGAAGGCGTGGGCTATTTCCAACTGACCATGAAGGGCGGCCGGCGCTGCTCTTCGGCGGTGGCCTACCTCAAGCCCGCGCGCCGGCGTCACAATCTCACCGTCATCACCGACGCCCAGACCGAAAAGGTGCTGCTGGAGGCGGGCAGGGCGCACGGCGTACGGGTCCGCATCCGCGACACCTTTCACGAGATCCGCGCCCGCTCCGAGGTGATCCTGAGTGCCGGCGCCATCGGTTCGCCGCAGATCCTCATGCTCTCGGGCATCGGCGACGGCGACGAATTGCAGCGGCTGGGCATCGGCGTGCAGGCCGATCTCAAGGGGGTCGGGCGCAATCTTCAGGATCACCTTCAGGCCCGCCCGGTGTTCAAGACCGATCTGAGCACGATCAACATCGAAACCAGCAACCTGTTCAAACAGACGCGCATCGCCTTGCAATACGCGCTCACCCAGCGCGGACCGATGACCATGGCCGCCAGCCTGGGCACCGGCTTTCTCAAGACCGAGCCGCACCTGGAAACCCCGGATATCCAGTTCCACATTCAGCCGTTCAGCGCCGACAGCCCGGCCGAAGGTCCGCACCGGTTTTCGGCCTTTACCGCCTCGGTGCTGCAACTGCGGCCCGAAAGCGCCGGTCATTTGCGCCTGCGCTCGGCCGATATGGACGATCACCCGGCGATCCATCCGAATTACCTGGCCACCCCGACCGATCAGAAGACAATCGTCAAAGGTATTCAGATCGCGCGCAAGATTGCCGGTACGGATCCGCTCAAATCGCATATCATGGACGAACATGCGCCCGGCCCGGGCGTGGCCTTTGACGATGAGGCGGCCACGCTCGACTGGGCGCGGCGCACCGCGGTCACGATCTATCACCCGACGGGCACCTGCAAGATGGGGATCGATCCGATGGCGGTTGTGGACCCGAGGTTGCGGGTGCGGGGAATTGACGGGCTGCGTGTCGCTGACGCCTCGATCATGCCGCAAATCGTCAGCGGCAACACCAATGCCCCGGCGATCATGATCGGCGAGCGGGCCAGCGACCTGATACTGGAGGACACCGCAGGCTAGCAACAGGAGACACCAGCCATTCCGGCGGCCTGGCCCGAAAGGGGCGGTCGTCGGGATACGACGACAGAGCAAGACGGGCGGCGCTTTCAGGGAGGAAAGCCGCCCGGTGACGACACGGCCGATCCAGCGCCTTCATCTTCGGCCCGGATAATAATAAGCGGAAGGCAAACGCATCATGGGAGGAAAATTGATGTTCAGTCTCAAGACTTTGACCGTAGGGGCCGCAGCCCTTGCCATGACGGCCACGGCCGCTTTCGCCGAAACCGTGATCCGGGTGCAATCGGTGATCCCGGCGCAGGCCGACGAAGTGACCATGCTCAATGAATTCGCCGCCGATGTGGCGGCCCTGACCGGCGGATCGCTCAAGATCGAGGTCTTGCCTGCCGGCGCCGTCGTCGGCGTGCGCGAAACGCTCGATGCGGTCGACAGCGGGCTGATCGAGGGCGGCTTTGCCTGGACGCACTATTGGTCGGGCAAGCACCCGGCGGCCATGCTCTTCGGCTCGCCCGTGGCGGGCGCCGGTGTCGGCATCGACAATATCGCCTTTGTGTCCTGGTTCCAGTACGGCGGCGGCAAGGAACTCTATGACCAGCTCTGGGACGAGATGGGCGTCAACGTCAAGGGCTTCATGCTGCAACCGGTGGGGCCGGAGGCGCTCGGCTGGTTCAAGGAGCCGATCGCCAGCATGGACGATTTCCGCAAGTACCGATTCCGCACGCCGCCGGGCATCCCCGGCCAGACCTACAAGGATATCGGCGTCGCCTCGGTCGCCATGGGCGGCGGTGACATCCTGCCGGCGCTCGAGAAAGGCACCATCGACGCCGCCGAATGGTGCTGCCCCAAGCCTGACAGCGTCTTCGGCTTCCAGAAGGTGCTGAAGCATTACTACCTGCAAGGTCTGCACCAAGTGGTGGTGAACGCCGATCTCTACATCAACGGCGATGTCTATGACGGGCTGACCGACCTCGAGAAAAAGGCGCTGGAAGTGGCCGCCAATGCCTCGCTGTCGAAAGCCATGTCGTATCGCATCTACGAAAACGGCAAGGCGCTGAAGGATCTGACCGAGAACCACGGCGTCATCCTGCACGACACCCCCGAGGATTACTTCTCGGAGTACATGACCGCCGCCAAGGCCGCGCTGGAGACCAATGCCGCCGAAAACGAATTCTTTGCGGAAGTTTGGCAGAGCCAGAAGGAATTCGCCGAGATCGCGGTGCCGTTCTGGGCTGGGGCGCAGACCTCGAACGCCAACCTCGGCCGGGCCTATGCCGACAGTCTGAAATAGGCGTTCACCGGCCCCGGACCTCGATCCGGGGCCTCTCGACCACCCGACGCAAAGGCCCCGGGTCGCCCGGGGCGGGCAGCGAAATACGCGTGACAGGCTCGAACGCCCGCCCCGGACCTTGATCCGGGGCCTCGCCATCAACCGATGCAGAGGCCCCGGGTCCTGCCCGGGGCGGGCAGCAAGACACGCATGACATTCATCACAAGGGACGTGGCATGGCCGAAGAGGTACTCCCCGAAGAGCTCGACATCACCGACGAGTTGATCGCAGAGCGACGCGCCGAGGAACCGGGGCAGACGCCGGAGGACATGACCCCCTGGCAACGTCCGATCACCGCCACCATCGATGTCATCAACCTCTGGGCGGGGCGGCTGATTTGCGTGCTGATGGCGCCGCTGATCCTTGCCATCGTCTACGAGGTGTTTTCCCGCAATATGTTCGCCGTGCTGACCCAGAACGGCATGAACGAGCAGGCCATCGCCTGGGGTTTCGGCCCGACGCTCTGGGTCTATGACATTTCGCGCATGCTGGGCGGCGTGCTGTTCATGGCGGCCGCCGGCTATGCGCTGATGCGCGGGGTGCACATCCGCGCCGATTTTCTCTATCGCAACTGGTCCGACAGGACACAGGCGACGGTGGACGCGGTGCTTTATCTCGCCTTCTACATCCCGGCGATGCTGTTTTTCACCTGGGTCTCGACCGAATACTGGCTCAAGGCCTTCATCTCCGGCGAACAGGCCAGCGACAGCACCTGGGCGCCGCTGCTCTGGCCGGCGCGCCTGGCCATGCCGGTGGGGGCCTTTCTGCTGCTGCTCCAGGGCTTCCCTGAGCTTTTCCGCGCCTTCCACAAGATGGGCAAGACGCGCGAGGCCAAGTTCCTCCGGGTGCTGCCCTTCTACTTTGTCGCGCTGCTGATCGTCACCGGCGCGGTGTTCTTTCCCGACGTGGTGCCGATTGCCGACTGGTGGACGGCGGCTTTCGGGCGCGAGGGGCTTTTGAGCGTCGACAAGCCGATCATCGGGCTGATCATGCTGGCGGTGATGCTGTTTGCCATCTTCGTGGGTTTCCCGATCTCCTTCACCCTGATCTTCCTGGGCTTCGTCTTCGGCACCTGGGGGGCGAATTTCAAGCTTGCCACCTTCCTGATGACCTTGCAGACCAATTCCGTGATGCTGTCCGACCAGCTGGTCGCGGTGCCGCTCTTTATTTTCATGGGCATCGTGATGGAGCAGGCCGGGCTGATGGAGCGGCTGTTCCAGGCGGTGCAGATGATGATGAGCCGGACCCGGGGGGCGCTGTTCATCGCGGTGCTCTTCGTCTCGACGATCTTTGCCGCCGCCACCGGCATCGTCGGCGCCTCGGTCACCATCCTCGGCATCATGGCGGCGCGGACGATGAACAAATCCGGCTATGACGTGCGGCTGGCGGCGGGCACGATCACCGCCGGCGGCACCCTAGGCATCCTGATCCCGCCGTCGATCATGCTGATCGTCATGGGGCCGGTGCTCGAGGTTCCGGTGACCGATCTGTTCCGCGCGGCGATCATTCCCGGCGTCCTGCTGGCGGGGCTCTATCTGCTCTATGCATTGGGCCGCTGCTGGATCAATCCAAATCTCGGGCCGATCCTGCCGCCCGAAGACCAGCCCGAAACCTCGCGCTTCTACCTGCTCGAGGTCATTCTCGTCATGGCGTCGCTGATCGTGCTGATCTGGCTGATCACGCGCGGCATCACAACCGGGTACGGCTTTTTCTTCGGCGCGCTGATCGTGCCGCTGGCCTGGATCGGCGTGATGTACGCGGTCTATGCCTGGCTGCACAATGCCAAGCCCGGCGGCTTCTATTTCTCTGACCTCTGGTACGAGTTTTTCATGGGGCTGGTGCCGCCGACAGTGCTGATCGCCTTTGCCCTGGGCTCGATCCTCGCCGGCTGGGCGACCCCGGCCGAGGCCTCGGCCTGCGGTGCCTTTGGCGCGGTGCTCTTGTCGATGCTCTATCGCAAGTTCACCATTCCCGGGCTCTACGACGCGCTGATCAAGAGCCTCGAGATCACCGTGCTGATCATGTTCCTGGTCGCGGCGTCGAACTTCTTCGGCGCGGTCTTTTCCAACCTCGGCACGCCGAAGATGCTGACCGAGCTGCTCTTGGCGCTCGACATGCCCCCGGTGCTGATCCTGATGCTGATCATGGCGCTGATCTTCCTGCTGGGCTGGCCGCTGGAATGGGTGCCGATCGTGCTGATCATCGTGCCGATCCTGATTCCCACCGTCACCTCGCTCGACCTCGGCTTCGAGAGCCAGAACGATTTGCTGATCTGGTTTGCCATATTGGTGGCGGTAAACCTGCAAACCGCCTGGCTCAGCCCGCCGGTGGCGCTTTCGGCTTACTTCCTCAAGGGTGTGGTGCCAGAATGGGACCTGCGCGACATCTATCTCGGGATGATGCAGTTCATGGTGATCCAACTCATCGGGCTGATCCTGATCTTTGTCTTTCCGCAGATCGCGCTCTGGCTGCCGAACTACATCTACGGAAACTGACGTGAGGACATCCGATGCCGCGCCACTATCTGAAGAAGGCGGATCGCACGCCAAAGACCGACGCGCGCGAGACCCATGACACCGTCGCGCGCATCCTGGACGAGATCGAAGCCGGCGGCGATGCCAAGGCGCTGGAGTATGCCGCGCGCTTCGACCGCTACGAGGGCAATGTGCTGCTGTCGCCTGACGAGATCGCGGCGGCCTGTGACCAGGTGTCCGACAGGCTCAAGGCCGACATCTGCTTTGCCCATGACAACGTGCGGCGATTTGCCGAGCTTCAGAAAAGCACGCTGACCGATGTCGAGACCGAGCTGACGCCGGGCTTTGTCACCGGGCAAAAGGCGATCCCGGTGGCGGCGGCGGGCTGCTACGTGCCCGGCGGGCGCTACAGCCACATCGCCAGCGCGATCATGACGGTGACCACCGCCAAGGTCGCCGGCTGCCAGCATATCACCGCCTGTTCGCCGCCCCGGCCGGGTGTCGGTGTGCCGCCCGCGATCATCTATGCCGCCCGGATCTGCGGCGCCGACCGGATCATGGCGATGGGCGGGGTGCAGGGGGTGGCGGCGATGACCTTTGGCCTGTTCGGCCTGCCGCCGGCCAATATCCTTGTCGGTCCCGGCAACCAGTTCGTCGCCGAGGCCAAGCGCATCCTGTTCGGCCGTGTCGGCATCGACATGATCGCCGGGCCGACCGACAGCCTGATCCTTGCCGACGGGCAGGCCGATCCGCATATCGTTGCCACCGATCTGGTGAGCCAGGCCGAGCATGGCTACAACTCGCCGGTCTGGCTGGTCACCGACAGCCGCGCTCTGGCCGAAGACGTGATGGCCCGCGTCCCCGACCTGATCGCCGATCTGCCGGAGGTGAACCACGAAAACGCCGCTGCCGCCTGGCGCGACTATGCTGAGGTGATCCTCTGCGCCGACCGCGAGGACATGGCCGCCTGTTCCGACGATTATGCCCCCGAACATCTGACCGTTCAGGCCGCCGACCCCGACTGGTGGCTTGACCGGCTGACCTGTTACGGGTCGCTCTTTCTTGGCGAAGAGACCACGGTGTCTTACGGTGACAAGGCGGCGGGCACCAACCATGTACTGCCGACCTCGCGCGCGGCCAGTTACACCGGCGGGCTGTCGGTGCACAAATACATGAAGATCGTCACATGGCAGCGCGCCACCCGCGACGGGTCCAGGGCGGTGGCCGAAGCGACCGCCCGGATCTCGCGGCTCGAAGGAATGGAGGGCCATGCCCGCGCTGCCGACGTGCGGCTGGCCAAGTACTTTCCCGACGAGGAGTTCGACCTGTCGGCCGATGGATGACCCCGCCGGGGCGGGGCGGTGCGTGACCCTGGCCGCGCCCCGAGCCCCGGTACAGCCGCAGACCCAAGGAGACCGATATGTACAACAAGATACTGGTGGCCATGGCGCTCGATCACGGGATTTCGCCACAGATGCTCGAGATTGCGCAGGCGCTCTGCAATCCCGGGGCCGAGATCGTCGCTCTGCATGTCTTCGAGGCGCCGCCCTCGTCGGTCAGCGCATATCTCGGCGATGACGCGGTGCGCGACGGGTTTGATCGGGCGCGGCAGCTGATGGCGGAAAAGACTGCCCATATCGAAGGCATCACGGCCAGAATCGTGCGCGGCCACACCTATCGCACGCTGATCGATTATTCCTCCGACCACGGGGTCGATTGCATCGTGATCGGCTCGCATCAGCCGGATTTCAGCGATTATCTGTTGGGCTCGACCGCCGCCAGAGTGGTCCGCCACGCGCCCTGCGCCGTGCACGTCTTCCGCAGCAGCTGAGCGTACCGCAGACCCCCGAGTCAGGACCGCCGCCTGCCGGCTCCGCTGCGATTTTTGCATGGTTCTCCGATCCTTGAACCGCACACCCGGTAGCCTTGGGGGTGCGGTGCTTGCCATGTGGGCTGATGCCGTCGGCACATCGGATAAGCGTGAAAGCCCGGCATTTCTCGTCACACGCAGGCTTGGTGGCATCTGAAAAAGGTTGACTCAGCCGGGACGCATCCCGTATGACACCGATGTCATGACACCGGTGTCATAATTGATGACGCACTTCAGGAGGGGGCAGGGTGGCAACCATTTACGACGTCGCGAAGCTGGCCGGAGTGTCGCCAAAAACCGTTTCGCGTGTTCTGAACGGTGACGCCCCGGTCAATGAAAAGACCCGCACCAAGGTCGCCAGGGCCATTTCCGAACTGGGCTATGTTCCGTCTCAGGCGGCGCGGATGATGCGATCTAGCCGGTCGGGGCTGATTGGGCTGATCACCGGCGCGATTTCTGCCACGCCCCATGGCACCGAAACCCGCGGCCTGCCCGACATGCTGATCGTTCAGGCGATCCAGCGCGAGATGGCCGAGCGGGGCAAGATCCTGATGATTGCCGACACCGGCGGATCGCCGTCGACCGTGCCGATGCTTGCCGCGACCTTTGCCCAGCACCGGGTCGAAGGATTGATCTATGTCGCCGACCATCACCGCGCCGTCGATCTGGATCTGAGCGGCGCGAATTGCCCGACGCTGCTGACCAATTGCTACGACGATCGCGGCACCCCCTGCGTCCTGCCCGACGATGCCGCCGGCCAGCAGGCGCTGGTGGCGCGGCTGATCGCGGCCGGACACCGCCGGATCGGCTTTCTGACGCTGGATCAGGCCATGCCCGCCGGTCGGTTGCGTCTCGAGGGCTACAAGGCCGCGCTGGCCGAGGCGGGGCTGCCCTATGATCCGGTGCTGGTCGAGGCCGGCTATGTGATCGGGCGCGAAATGCAGAGCGCGGCGCTGACCGAGGCGCTGGAGCACCTGCTCACACTGGACCAGCCGCCGAGCGTGATCTGCTGCGGCAACGACGAAATGGCGATGCGGGTCTATGGCCTGCTGCGCAGCCGGGGCCTGCGGGTGCCCGAAGATATCTCGGTTGCGGGTTACGACGATCATCGCAGCATCGCCGAGATGCTGCACCCGCATCTGACTACTGTCGAGCTGCCCTACATCGACATGGGCCGGCACACGGCGGCACGGCTTCTTGACATGATCGGGGGCGACGTCCCCGCATCCGACGATCCCCTGCTGGTGCAGGGACCGGTCGTCTGGCGGTCCTCGGTGACCGCTCTCACCGAACTCTGAATGCAGTCTCACGGGAGGAGAACTTTATGCAACGCACGAAACTGACCCTTGGCGCGCTGGTCGCGTCCACCGCCCTGGCCGGCATGGCCAGCGCCCAGACCGAGTTGACGCTGTGGTATCACGGCGCCGGCAACGAGGTGGAAAGCAACATCCTGGGCGGCATTATCGAGGATTTCAACGGCGCGCAGGAGGACTGGCAGGTCACCGTCGAAAGCTTCCCGCAGGAAAGCTACAACGACAGCGTCGTCGCCTCGGCCCTGGCCGGCAATCTGCCCTGCATCCTCGATGTCGACGGGCCGGTGATGCCGAACTGGGCCTGGGCAGGCTATCTTCAGCCGCTGCCGATCAGCCAAGAGGCCATCGACGGCCACCTGGACGCCACCATCGGCCGCTGGGATGGCGAGATCTATTCGGTCGGTCTCTGGGATGCCGCCGTTGCGCTTTATGCCCGCCAGTCCACGCTGGACGAATTGGGCCTGCGCACCCCGTCGCTGGAAGAGCCCTGGACGAAAGAGGAATTCATGGGCGCGCTGGAGGCCGCGAAGGCCTCGGGCAATTATGACTTCGCGCTCGATCTCGGAACCGCCTGGACCGGCGAATGGTATCCCTATGCCTTCTCGCCCTTCCTGCAAAGCTTTGGCGGTGACATTGTCGACCGGGACGGCTATCAGACCGCGGAAGGCGCGCTGAACGGCGAGGCGGCCATGGAATTCGGCGAATGGTGGCAATCGCTGTTTGCAGAGGGCTACGCCCCCGGCACCAGCCAGGACCCGGCGGACCGCGACAGCGGCTTCATCGAGGGCAAATACGCCTTTTCGTGGAACGGCAACTGGGCCGCGGCCAACACGCTGGCCAGCGTCGAGAACGCGGATGACGTGGTATTCCTGCCGGCGCCCGATTTCGGCAACGGCTCCACCATCGGTGCCGCCTCGTGGCAGTTCGGCGTATCCAGCGCCTGCGAGCATCCCGAAGGTGCGGCGGCCTTTGTCGAACACGCGCTGCAAGACGAATACCTCGCCGCATTCTCGGACGGCATCGGCCTGATCCCGGCCACCAAAGAGGCCGCCCAGATGACCGAGAGCTATGCCGAGGGCGGCCCGTTGGCGGTGTTCTTCGACCTCTCCGCCGAACAGGCGCTGGTGCGTCCGGTCAGCCCCGGCTACGTGGTGGCCGCCAAGGTGTTCGAGAAGGCGCTTTCCGATATCGCCAATGGCGCGGATGTGGCCGACACGCTGGATGCCGCAGTGGACGAGATCGACGACGATATCGAGGCCAACCAGGGCTACGGCCACTAAGCCCCATCGGGGGGCGCCCAGGCGGCCCCCACCCAACCCCGAGGGACTCTCATGTCTAGCAAGCTGACACGGTCGAACCGTGCCGGGTGGCTTTTTGCGCTGCCGGGCTTCTCGCTCCTGTTTCTGTTCATCATCGTGCCGTTTTTCTTTGCCTTCTGGCTTTCGCTGACAAATCAACGGCTTGTCTCGCCCAACCCGACCGAGTTCGTGGGGCTGAAGAACTATGCCGATCTGCTCAGCGTCTCGGTCCTGACGTTGGAGCCGGAGCGTGACGAAGCGGGAGAGATCCGCCGCGACGATGACGGTGCCATCGCATATCCCCGGGTCCGCAGTATCACCCGTTCGGACGAGTTTCCGCAGTATCGCGGCATGCGCGAATGGTTCCGCTGGCACTGGGGCGACAAGGCCAAGGTGGTGATCGCAAGCGACGTGGTCTTCATGAAGGCGCTGGTCAACACGTTGACCTTCGCGCTGTTCATCGTGCCCTTGCAAGGCGGCGGGGCGCTGCTGCTTGCCCTGCTGATCAATCAGAAGCTGCGCGGCATCAATGCCTTCCGCACGATTTATTTCATGCCGGTTGTGATCTCGATCGTGGTGATCTCGCTGCTCTGGCGCTTTATCTATTCCGGCAACGAAGGGCTGTTGAACAACATCCTCGAAGCGCTGACCTTTGGTGCCTTCACGCCCGTCGACTGGCTGGGCTCGACCGACACGGCGCTGGGATCGATCATCGCCATGTCGGCCTGGCAGGCGGTGGGCTTTCACATGGTGATCTGGCTCGCCGGGCTGCAAACCATCTCGCCCACGCTCTATGAGGCGGCGGCCATCGAAGGCGCCAGCAAGTGGCAGACCTTCCGCTATGTCACCTGGCCGGGGCTGCGGAACACCGCCGTTCTGGTGCTGATCGTCATCACCATGCAGAGCTTCGCGGTCTTTGCGCAGATCGACGTGATGACCAATGGCGGCCCGCTCGATTCCACCCAGACGCTGGTCTTCCAGACCGTTGAACGCGGCTATGGCAAGCAGGACATTTCCGGGGGCGCGACGATCTCGGTCATCCTGTTCCTCATGGTCCTGATGATTTCGGCCGTTCAGGCCTTTCTGACCCGGGAGCGCAACTGATGGCCCTCGTCACCTCCGACAACCGCGGCCTGCGGCTGGCAGCGCGCTACGCGACGCTGATCCTCGTGGCCCTCATCTTCCTGTTCCCGCTGGTCTTCATGGTGGTCTCGAGCCTGAAGCCCGATCAGCAGCTTCTGGCCGACACCTCGAGCATCCGCGCCTTCCTTCCGGTGGGCGACATCAGCCTCGACAATTATTACAAGGCCTTCGACCGCGTGCCTATCGGGCTGTTCATGATGAACTCGGTGGGGATCACCATCGTCACAGTGGTGCTCTCGATCCTGCTCTGTTCGCTGGCGGCGTTTTCCTTCGTCTTTCTCGACTGGAGCGGGCGCGGCGTGCTGCTTTCGGTGATCGTCGCGACCCTGATCATCCCCTTCGAGACCATCGCGGTGCCCCTTTTGCTCTTTGTGTCGAAACTGCCCTGGATCGGCTGGGAGGGGCTGGAGTTCGGCTGGCTCAACACCTACCGCGTGCAGGTGATCCCCTGGATCGTCGATGCGCTGACGATCTTTCTCTTCGTGCAGTTCTTCAAGGATCTGCCGCGCGAACTGATCGAGGCGGCGCGGGTGGAGGGCGCAAGCTGGTTCACCGTCTACCGCCGGATCGTCATGCCGCTGTCGGGCCCGGTGTTGGCCACCGCCGCCATTCTGAAATCGCTGAAGATGTACAACGAGCAATACCTCTGGCCGCTGATCGTGGTGCAGGACGAGGCGCACCGCCCCGTCATGGTGGGCCTCGGCTACTTCTTCCAGCTGCAAATCGCCTGGGGCGAGGTGATGGCGTATCTCACGCTGATCTCGGTCCCGGTCATCGCCTTCTATCTTGTCATGCAACGCGCCTTCATCTCGTCGATCGCTTCGACCGGTGTGAAGGGCTGAGGAACTCACTATGACCATCGCACTCGAAAATCACTGGATCTGGGACAGCTGGTACGCCCACGATGGCGCCCGCTGGCACGGATATTTCCTGAAGGCGCCCAAGTCGCTGGGCAACCCCGACCTGCGCCACTTCAACGTGAGCCAGGGCCATGCGGTCAGCGACGATCTGGTGACCTGGGAGCACTTGGGCACCTGCCTGACCCCCTCCGAGGGGCCTGCCTTCGACGATTACACCACCTGGACCGGCTCCGTGGTGCAGGACGGCGATGGCCTCTGGCACCTGTTCTACACCGGCACCGCGCGGGCCGAGGACGGGCTCTATCAGCGCATCGGCCATGCCACCTCGCACGATATGCACAGCTGGGAGCGGGTGGAAGACGGGCTTTGCCTCGATCTCACCGGGCCGAATGCCCGGCACTACGAGGCGGATCACGCCAAGGGCTTCTGGCACGACCGCGCGATGCGCGATCCCTGGGTGATGCGCGACCCCGAGGGCGCGGGCTGGCTGATGTATTTCACCGCCCGCGCGCCGGGCATCAAGGAACCCAACGCCGGCGGCGCCGTGGGCTTTGCCACGTCGCCCGACCTCAAGACCTGGACGCTTCAGCCGCCGGTCTTTACCGGCGGCTTCGGCCAGTTGGAGGTGCCGCAGGTGTTTCAGCACCAGGGCCATTGGTTCTGCCTGTTCTGCACCGCTGCCGAGCATTTCAGCAAGGCGCAGGCCGAGGCCACGCCCAGCGGTCCGGTCACCGGCAACCATTACCTGATCGGCGAGGGGCCGCGCGGCCCGTGGAAGATCGCGCCCGGCAATTTCCTTGACGGCGCGCTGCCCTGCTTTCGCTACGCGGCGCGGATCGTGGACACCGGCGAGGGGCTCGTGATCCTCGGGTTCAACGACTACGCGCCGGATGGCGAGTTCGGCGGCTTCGTGCTCGATCCCGCGCCGGTCACCCTCGACGACAACGGGCTGCTCCGCGTCGAGCAGCCGCCGAAAGCTGCGGAGTAAACGGCTATGGCAACTCTGAAACTCACCGACATTCGCAAGAGCTATGGCAACGCCTATGTCATCAAGGGGGTCGATCTGGAGATCGAGGACGGCGAGTTCACCGTTTTCGTCGGCCCGTCGGGCTGTGGCAAGTCGACCCTGTTGCGGATGATTTCGGGGCTCGAGGACATCACCGCCGGCACGCTCGAGATCGACGGTCAGAGGGTCAACGACCTGCCGCCCAAGGAACGCGGCATCGCCATGGTGTTCCAGTCCTACGCGATCTTTCCGCATATGACCGTGCGCGAGAACGTGGCGTTCGGGCTGACCATTGCCGGCGCCTCCAAGGCCGAGAAAGAGGAAAAGGTGGCCGAGGCCGCCCGGGTTCTCCAGATGGAGCATCTGCTCGACCGTCGGCCCAGCCAGCTTTCGGGAGGCCAGCGCCAGCGGGTTGCCATCGGCCGCGCCATCGTGCGCAAGCCCAAGGTTTTCCTGTTCGACGAACCGCTGTCGAACCTCGACGCGGCGCTGCGCATGGACATGCGGATGGAGATCGGCAAGCTGCACAAGCACCTGAACGCGACGATGGTCTATGTCACCCACGATCAGGTCGAGGCGATGACGCTGGCCGACAAGATCGTGGTGTTGAAGGACGGCAAGGTCATGCAGGTCGGCACCCCGATGGAGCTGTTCCACGAGCCCGCCAACCGCTTTGTCGCGGGCTTTCTCGGGGCGCCGTCGATGAACTTTCTCGAGGTGTCGGTCGACGCGCGGGACGGTGGCGAGGCACGGGTCTCGAACGCGGCGCTGGAGCCGCTTGCCGTCGCTCACAAGGGCCGGATCGATGGCCAGCCGCACGCGGTTCTGGGCATCCGGCCGCAACATGTCTCGGCCACCGAGCCGGGGCGCGGCCTGCTGCATGGCGCCGTCAACCTGTCGGAGCGGCTGGGCACCGAGACCGTCGTCGACATGACCCTGAAGGATGGCACCAAGTTCATCGCCGCCTTTGACGAGGATCGGATTTTCGAGCCCGGCGAAGCCATCGACCTGGAGTTCGACCCCGCCCGCGCGCATCTTTTTGCCGCCGATGACGATCCGGCGGCGCCGCATTGACCTCTGGCGGTCAGTGCCCGCTGGCGAGATAGCGGTTGCGCTCCGGTGACGGATCGCGCCAGCGCAGATGTTCCGCCGGGGCGGTCGCGCCGACCCAGCTTCGCAGGAGGGCGTTGCGTTGCTTCGCCCTCTCTTGCGCGCGGGCAATGGCGGCGGGATCCCAGCCCTGCATCAGCACGGCGGCGAGTTCGGCGACCAGCTCGGGGCGTTGGGTTGCGAGGTCGGTCAGCTCATCCGGGTCGTCCCGCATGTCAAAGAGCTGTGGCGCATAGCCATCGTACCAGCACAGCTTGAACCGGTCGCGGCGCAGCATCCGGTGGCGTTGCGGGCCGGTGCGGATGTTCATCAGGCCGCCATAATAGCTGGCGGTGACCTGGTTGCGCCAGTCGGCCCGCTGCATCAGATCGCGCCCGATCTGGCCGGGCAGGGGCGCGGCGCCGCTGCGCGCCAGCAGCGTGGCTGACAGGTCGCAGAGGCTGACCACGCGATCATCCACCGCGCCGGCCTCGATCCCGGGGCCGGCCAGGATCATCGGCACCTTGGCGCTTTCGTCATGAAAGGTGCTCTTCCACCACAGGCCGCGCTCGCCAAGCGCCTCGCCGTGATCCGAGACATAGATCACCAGGGTGTCCGCGCGGGCCGCCACCTTGTCGATCGCTCGCCCCGCCAGACGGTCGATCATCCGCACCAGCCCGTAATAGGCCACCCGACTGCGCATCACGGCATCCTCGGGCACAGTATCCGTCGCGCCGGCTTCGGCCCATTCGGCAAGAGCGGGATGTCGGGTCGCCGGTGCAGCCAGGCGCGGCGGGCCGACCCCGGGCGCAACCGCCCGGTAATCCTCCGGCGTGGCGATATAAGGCGGGTGCGGGCAGAACAGGCTGACCAGCGCAAAGAACGGCCGGCCTTCGGCATCGCGCCGGGCGATCACCTCGTCCAGCGTGCGTTCGGCCATTTCGGTAACCGCGTGGTCATAGGCCTGATACGAGGTCTCGCCCATGCCCGACCCGGGCAATTCGGCGCCGCGGTTGCCGCGCGCCCCGGTGAGTGCGCCGATATCCGGCGCCGCGGCGCCGGGCCAGCCGGCGCCGATATCGCCGATCGGGCGGGCGCCAAAACCGTGGTGCTGATCGGGGCCGTAAAAGTGCATCCGCCCGATCAGCCGGGTGTCATACCCGGCGGCACCCATGGCATGGGCAAGGGTTGGGATGTCGGAGGGCAGGAAATCGTCGTTGCTGCGCACGCCCGAGACATGCGGCTCGAGCCCGGTGAGAAAAGCCATGCGCGAGGGCACGCAGAGCGGGGCAGGGCAATAGGCGTTGCTGAACCTTGTGCCGCGCGCAGCCAGCGCATCGAGGGCCGGCGTCTGCGCCGCCGGGTCCCCCGCCGCGCCAAGCGCCCGGGCCGCATGCTGATCGGTCATCACCAGCAGGATGTTCGGTTTTTCGGTGGTGTCGGATATTGGTCTGGACAATTTGAGGTTTTCCCTATATCGGTTGGTCCAATATGCCATAAATTGGCACATTTTCAATGTGGGAGGACGGAATATTGCTTAATACACGAAAATTCATTGCGATCTTGGGGCTGGGTGCCGCAGCTTTGGCCCTTCCGGTTGGACCAATTGGCGCCGGCGCGGCCCAGGCGCAGGATTTCCCCGCCAAGCCGCTCGAGGTCATCGTGCCGTTCAAGCCCGGCGGTCGGACCGATGTGGTGGCCCGTCTGATCGGCGACAAGATCCAGGAAAAGGGCCTGCTGAGCCAGCCGATGGCGGTGGTCAATGCCGATGGCGGGGCCGGGGCCAATGCCGTCAACCGGATGCGCCGGGGTGATGACGATGGCCACACAATCGTGCATTGGCACCATCAGGCGCTGATCGCCATGGCGATGGGGCTGGGCGATTTCGGGCTCGAGGATTTCAAGTCGATCGGCTACACCGGCGGCGGCAGCCCGGTCTGGGTGGTCAGCGAGGACAGCGAATTCGACACGCTCGAAGACCTGATCGCGCATCTCAAGGAAAATCCGCGCAGTCTGGTCGAGGCGGTGGGCATCGGCACCATTCCGCATTTCGTTGGTGCCATGCTGGCCAATGAAGCCGGCTTCGAGACCCGCTACGTCACCGCCAATTCCGGGGCCGACCGGCTGCGGCTGGTGCTGGGTGGAAATGCGGATATCGCGCTCTTTGCCGCGTCGGAATATCTCGCCCAGGGCGAGGGGCTGAAAGCGCTGGTCTATTTCGGGCGCGAGCGTCTGCCCGACATGCCCGATGTGCCGACCGCGACCGAGCTGGGCTATGATGTAAGCTGGGCCAACCCGAACTGGTGGCTGGCGCCGGCCTCGACCCCGGATGCCCATGTGGCCGAGCTGGCATCGGCGCTGGAAGCGGCAATCAACGATCCCGAGATCGTCGAGTATTTCCGCAACAACACGCTCGAGCCCTATTGGACGCCCGGAGACGCGGCCATGGCCGATGCCGAAAAGCAGCTCGAGGCGTTGAAGGCCGTGGCGGCCACGATCAACTGATCCCCGCGCCGGCGGGCCGGGCTGTGGCCCGCCGGCGCGATGCCTGAGAGGGGAGGCCGAGCCTTGCGCGACGCGACACGCCAGACCATCGCCGACGTCATTCTCGCCGCACTGGTGGCGGCGGGGGCGGCGCTATTGTTCATCGGTGCGGCCGAACTGCCGCCGCCGCGTTTCGAGCCGCTGGGATCGGCGGCGCTGCCGCGCATCCTCGGGACGCTGCTGATCTTTTTCGCGGTGATCCTGGTGATCCGCGCCCTGCTGCGTCTGCGCGCCGGGCAGGCCAGTGCGGCGGCATCCTCCGGTGCCGATCCGCGGCGCGGCGCGCTGGTCTTCGTCGCCCTGGTGCTTTATGTCGCCGCGCTCGATTTCGGCCGCATGCCCTTCGTGCCCGCGACCACCGTCTTCGTGACCGCCACCGGCCTCGTCATCGGCGCGCGCAGCTGGGTGAACCTGGCGGTTTTTGCCGCCGTCGGTCTGGTGCTGTCGCTGGCGATCTCGACGATCCTCGAACGCTTTCTCTATATCTCGATCGGCTGACCCATGCTTGACGCCTTCCTCGCCCTCGCTGAGTGGCAAAACCTGCTGTTTCTGGCCATCGGCACCGGTCTCGGCATCGTCGTCGGCGCCATTCCGGGCCTCACCGCCTCGATGCTGATCGCCCTGACCCTGCCGCTCACCTTCCACATGAATCCGGTGAGCGCGGTGACCCTGCTGATCGGCGAATATGTCGGCGGCATTTCGGGCGGGCTGATCACCGCGATCCTGCTGAGGATGCCCGGCACACCGGCCTCGATCGTCACCACCTTCGACGGCTATCCGATGGCGCAGAACGGTTTTGCCGAACGTGCCCTTGCGCTGGGCATCATGGCCTCGGTGGTAGGCGGCATCATCTCCTGGGGGTTCCTCGCCGGCATGTCTCCGGCGCTCGCGCGCTTTGCCCTGCAATTCGGACCCTGGGAATACTTCACCCTGGTGCTGATGGCGCTGGTGATGCTGGCGGTGCTGTCGCAAGGCTCGATGGTCAAGGGGCTGATGGCCGCCGCGCTGGGCATGGCCTTTGCGCTGCCCGGTATCGACAGTTCGATCGGGCAGGCGCGGCTCACCTTCGGCTCGAGCGCCATGCTGTCGGGCTTCGGGCTCTTGCCGGTGCTGATCGGAGCCTTTGCGATCAGCCAGATCCTGCGCGATGCCGCCACCCCGCAGGAAAACGGCAGGATGGACATGCCCAAGTCCAAGCTGCCGATCTATCGCAGCGATCTCGGCTATGCACCCAAACTGCTGCGCGGCTCGGTCATCGGCACCTGGATCGGCCTGCTGCCCGGCATCGGCGCAAATATCGCCGCGCTGGTGTCCTATTCCACCGAAAAGCAGCTCTCGAAAGAGCCCGAGAAGTTCGGCACCGGGCACGAGCCCGGCGTTGTGGCCGCCGAAAGCGCCAACAATGCCTCTATCGGCGGCGCGCTCATCCCGCTGATCACCATGGGCATTCCCGGCTCGGTGACCGAGGCGATCCTGATCGGCGCGCTGACCATCCACAATCTGCAACCGGGGCCTTTGCTGTTCCAGAACGCGCCCGAGATCGCCTATGGCATCATCGCCGCCTACCTGGTGGCCAATGTGCTGATGCTGATGCTGATGTGGGGCGCGGTGCGCTACATTGCCCGTATCGTGCAACTGCCGCGCTCGGGGCTGATGGCGGTGATCCTGGTGTTCTGCGTCACCGGATCCTATGCGGTGAACTCCAGCTTCTCGGATGTCTGGGTGATGATCGGCTTTGGTCTTGTCGGGCTGGGGCTGGAATATTGCCGGGTGCCGCTCGGGCCCTTTGTCATCGGCTTCGTGCTTTCGCCCATCGCCGAAGAACAGCTGCGCGCCTCGTTGATGATGTCCGACGGCAACCTGGCAGAGTTCCTGACGCGGCCCTATGCGCTGCTGTTCCTGGCGCTGGCCTTGATCACGGTGATCTGGCCTTATATCGCGGCGCGCCTGGGCGCCCGGGCGCGGGCCAAGCAAGCGGAGGAACCGTCGTGAATTTCCTGAACCTGCCAACCGGAAGCCGCCGGTATCTCGAGATTGCCCGCCACTTGGCGGGGGAAATCGAAAAGGGCGAATATGCCGCCGGCGAACGCCTGCCGCCGGAACGCAAGCTGGCGCAGACCCTCGACGTAAGCCGCACCACGGTGCGCGAGGCGCTGCTGGCGCTGGAGATCATGCAGATGATCGAGATTCGCGTCGGCGCCGGCGTCTTCGTGCGCGATGCGGCCTCTCGTGGCGCGGCGCCGATCTACGAGCCCGATGCCGCACCGCCCTCGGCGGTGCTGGCCGCCCGCCGTCTGATCGAGGCCGAGACCGCCGCGCTGGCCGCCGCCCATGCGACACCCGAGCAGATCGCGCTGATGGCCAGGACCAATGACGAGCTTGCCGCCAACATCGACAATGTCGCCGCCTTCGACGCCGCCGATGCCAAGTTCCACGATCTCATCGCCCAGGCCGCCGGCAATGACGTGCTGGCCGGCTTTGTCGGCCATCTCTGGCGGATGCGCGAGAGCGAGATGTGGGCCTTTTGGTACGACCAGACCCGCCATCCCGACAACCGCCGCCGTTCGGCCGAGGATCACCGGGTGATCCTGCGCGCCATCGAGCGCGGCGCCTCCGACGCCGCCCGCACCGCGATGCAAAGCCATCTCGACGTGCTGGCCGACCGTTTCTACACCCTCAAACTCTGAAAGCCGACCATGACAGCTCCGAAGCCCGACATCGTCTTCATCATCACCGATCAGCAGCGGTATGACACCATCGCCGCGCTGGGCGCCTCCCATATGGACACGCCCAACATCGACCGGCTGGTGACCACCGGCGTCAGCTTCGAACAATGCCATGTCACTGCGCCTTCCTGCGTACCGTGCCGGGCCTCGCTCTTTACCGGCTATTACCCGCACACCAATGGCGTGCTGGCCAATGGCCAGCCCTGGAGCCGCACCTGGGTCAGCGATCTGGCGCGGGCCGGCTATCACTGCGTCAATATCGGCAAGATGCACACCATTCCCTATGACGCCAAGGCCGGCTTCCACGAACGCTACGTGGTCGAGAACAAGGACCGCTACATGGAGGGCCGGTGGTTCTTCGACGAATGGGACAAGGCGCTGGCCTCGCACGGGCTGAAAAAGCAGCAGCGCGAGACCTACCGCAAACGTCCCGATTACAAGGACCGCCTCGGTGCCTTTACCTGGGATCTGCCGGCGGCGCTGCAATCGGACAATTTCATCGGCGAGACCACATGCTGGTGGCTGGAGACCAAGCCGGTGGACAAGCCGCTGTTTCTCACCATCGGGTTCCCCGGACCGCATCCGCCCTATGACCCGACGCCGGAGATGGCCGAGAAATACATGGCGCGCGACGTGCCGCTGCCCGAGGTTTCGGACGAGGAGCTGGCCGCGCTGGCCGCGCCCTGGATCGAGAAACGCCAGCACGACGTCGAGGTCGACCATGACAGCGTGGCGTGGAAACTGAAGCCCACGCAAGAAGAGCTCAAGCGCATGCGGGCCTATTATTATGCCAACATGGAGATGATCGACACCCAGGTCGGCCATATCCTCGATGCGCTCGAGGCTCGCGGCAACATGGACAATACCATCGTCATCTTCACCTCGGACCACGGCGACAATCTGGGCGATCACGGGTTGAGCCAGAAATGGGCGCCTTATGACGCGGTGACCCGGGTGCCGATGATCGTCTCGGCGCCGGGCCGTTTCGAGGGCGGGCGCAGCGTGTCCGAGATGGTGCAGCTCTTCGATCTCGGACCGACGATCCTGGAATGGGCCGGGGTGACGCCGGATGCCAGTTTCGAGGCCGAAAGCCTGAACCCGGTGCTGGAGGGCAAGCCCTTTGACGGCCGCAGCCATGTTTTCTGCGAACAGGCCGGCGATGTGAACATGACCGGCGCGAGCTATCTCACCATGGTCCGCTCGACCACCCACAAGCTGGTGCATTTCAACGGCTCGGAGGCGGGCCAGCTCTTTGATCTGGTGGCCGATCCCGGCGAGCGGGTGAATCTCTGGGACGATCCGGCGCATGCGGCGGACAAGCAGGCGCTGTTGGGCGAGCTGCTGGATTTTCACGTCGAAAGCACCCTGCGCACCCGCAACGCCCGTCACCTCATCGTCTCGCCTCCGGGCGAGCAGGCCTGGCAATAGGCGACCGGCGCCGGGGGCGGCGCGCGGTGATTGGCGGCGGCTGGGACCGCCTCAGCCGAGGATGCCCGGCCAGTTGGCCCGTCCCTTGGCGATATTGCCCGGCACATCCTCCAGCCAGAGCTCTCGGGCGCGCAGGTTGGCGTTGAGATAGAGCCGGCCTTCGTAGACCGTCCAGGCTTCGGGGATGGTGGGCGCGAGATAGCCGCGCGAGGCGGCAAAGGCGCAGTAGCCGCCGAATTGCGGCGCGTAGCGTGCCGGCTCGGCAGCAAAGGCGTTGCGGTCCTCGGCGCGCGCGAAGTGCCAGGTCGCGCCGTTCCAGTCGGCGGTAAAGCGACCTTCGGCGAGCACCGGCCCGCCGGTGGTGAAATAGGCCACCGGATCGGCGCCATTGATGGCGACGCCCCCGGTCTGAAAGACCTCGGGCTCGCGGGCCAGCGCAACACGGGGCAAAAGCGGCGCGGCGGCCAGGGCGGTAAAGAGGGTTCGTCTGGTCAGCATGGCGAGTTCTCCGAAAACGGTGCCGGCCAAGCATGCCCGCGCGCCGGCCGTCGCAATAGCCCCCCTCACCAAGTGGTGATGCCGCGCGAGCGACACCAACGCCTCTTGGAGCCGGCGGGGAAATCGCTTACCCCGGCCGCATGCGCGCGCAACCTCGCCCCTTTGCCGGCCTGCTGCTGGCCCTGCTGCTCGGCCTCACCGGCCAGAGCATGGCGGTCGCCCGCGGGGCGCCACCACCGGTCGGCGTAATGGTGCTCTGCACCGGGGCGGGGCCGCTGAGGGTGCTGGTGGACGAGACCGGCGCGCCGGTTGGCCCGATGCACATCTGCCCCGATTGCGCGCTGTCGCTGTTTGACGCCGCCCCGGCCGCAACGCCCGAGGAGCTGGCCCGGGCCTTCACCCGGCAGGGGCGGGCGCGCAGCCCCGGCACGGCCGAGGCGGGACGCGTGCAGCCGGCGCCCTGCGCCCGGGGGCCGCCGGTCCGGGTGTGACCCATTCGCCAATGACTCACACCCAAATTCCGGAGGTTCAGATGACCCTGACCCGTTTTTCCGCGGCGCTTGCCGCAACCCTTCTGGCCGGCCCGGCGCTGGCAGAGGATATCCTGATCGAAGACGCCTATGCCCGCGCGTCGAACGCCCGCGCCGGGGCGGCCTTCATGGTGATCCACAACCAGGGAAGTGCCGAGGACCGCTTGATTGACATCCGCTCGGACGCCGCCGCGCGGGTCGAGCTGCACAGCCACAGGGACATGGGCGATGGCGTGATGAAGATGACGCACGTCGAGGCGGGCTTTGCCATCCCGGCGGGTGGCAGCCATGCGCTGGCGCGGGGCGGCGATCACGTCATGTTCATGGGGCTCGCCGCACCGTTCGAGCAGGGCGCCACCGTCACCGTGACGCTGACCTTCGAACGGGCCGGCGAGATCGAAGTGGCAATCCCGGTCGATCTGGAGCGTCAGCAGACGGATCACGGCAAGACGGGGCATTAACCCCTTTCGGGCGTCGGACCGGCCGCCGGGCGCTAGCCCAGCAGGCTCTCGACCCAGCGGGGCACGGTCTCGGTCGCCGGCCCGCTATGGCAATGATCGAACAGATGCGAGACGGCGGTGGGCTCGAGGCTCAGCTCCACCGTCTCGGCCCCGGCGGCGCGCGCATCCTCGACAAAGGCCGCCGCCGGGTAGACCTGCCCCGAGGTGCCGATCGCGGCAAATATCCGGGCCTCGGCCAGCAGCGCCGCGATTTCCTCCATGTAATGGGGATATTCGCCGAACCAGACCACATCGGGCCGCGCCGCGGCCCGGTGACAGGCCGGGCAGGGGGTTTCCTCGTCCATCTCGGGCGGCGCCTCCCATTGGTGACCACAGACATCGCAGAGCGCGCCCGCCAGCCGGCCGTGCATCTGCAACACGTGATGCGAGCCGGCCCGGCGGTGCAGGTCGTCGACGTTCTGGGTGACGAGGGTCACCACGTCGCTGCTCTCGGCCTCGAGCCGCGCCAGCGCCGCATGGGCGGCATTGGGCCGGGCGGCGGCGGCCTGGGCGCGCCGGATGTTGTAGAAGCGGTGGACCAGCGCCGGATCGCGGGCAAAGCCCTCCGGGGTGGCGACATCCTCGATCCGGTGCCGCGCCCAGAGCCCGCCTTCGTCGCGAAAGGTGCCCAGCCCGCTTTCGGCCGAAATGCCCGCGCCGGTGAGAATGACGATCCTGCCCATGCCGGCCCCCTGCCGCTGTCGATTGCCCCGCCTGGCGGGGCGCGCTACACCCGGGGCGATACTGGCAAAGGCGCAGGCATATGACCACCCGCATCCTCTTCGTCTGTCTCGGCAATATCTGCCGCTCGCCCGCCGCCGAAGGTGTGGCGCGGGCCCTGGCCGGCGGGCGCGACCTGCGGTTCGACAGCGCCGGCACCGGCGATTGGCACCAGGGCCACCCGCCGCATCGGCCGATGCAGGCGGCGGCCCGGGCCCGGGGGTATGACCTGAGCCGGCTGCGCGCGCGTCAGGTCACGCCGGCGGATTTCGACGATTTCGACCTGATCATCGCGATGGACGCCGACAACCTCGATGCCATCGAGGCGCTGCGCGGCGGGTCGGACACGCCGGTGCGGCTCTTGACCGATTACGCCGAGGGCCCCGAGGATCACGTGCCCGATCCCTATTTCACCGGCGATTTCGACGGGGCGCTGGCGCTGATCGAGCGCTGCACCCGGGGCCTTTTGCGCGACATTGCGCCATGAGGGGCAAGGCCGGCTTTTCAACGCGCGCGCATCGCGTTATGGCCTGTCGGGCAAAACCCGCAGGAGGCCGGAGCATGTGGAAATTGGTGATTGCCGGGGTGACTTTGATCGCGCTCGCCGGCTGCGAGACGGTCCGGGGCGCCGGACGCGACCTGCAATCGGCAGGCCGCGTCGTGGAACGGTCGATTCCCTAGGCGCCGTCGCGCTCGAGCCGGAAGCCGAGCTTCACGCCCACCTGAAAATGCGCCACCTCGCCGTCGGCCACATGGCCGCGGATGTCGGTGACCTCGAACCATTCGACATGGCGCAGGCTCTGGCTGGCGGTGCGGATCGCCTGTTTCACGGCATCGTCGATGCTCTCGCTGGACGAGCCGTAGACTTCGGTGACGGGATAGACATGTGACATGTTTGGTTCCTCCGTTTGACCTCTGCGCCGGACTCTAGCGCGCCCCGCGGCCGCGTCCCGAACTTTCTCAGATCCCGAGCAATGCCCGTGCCTCGGCCAGGGCATCGACCGAGGCCTGATGGCTGCCTGACCGGTGCAGCGCCTCGCCATCGGCACGGAGCTGCTTGACGCGCGCGAGGTCGGTGGCGCTGAGGCTGGCGGTCTTCAGCGCGGCGTCGATGGCGGCCATGTCGGCCGGACATTGGAAGGCGACGGCGGGGCTGGCGAAAAACGCCAGCAGGGCGGCGGTGATGAGGTGTTTCATGGTGTGTCTCCCCCGAGGTTGTGTGCGGGAGGGTAGCATGATTGAGGAGGGATGGGGGGTCACGATTGCGGGTGAGGGAGTGGTTTTATGCGCCACACGCTACAATAGCTAGTGGTGAGTAGGAGAACACATCCCATAGATTGTTCGTGAAATTAGAACAACTTATGAGAAAATATCGCTGTCCTACACAGGCAATGATAGCAGTAGCTTGAAATAGGTCCTAACGCCTAGTACTATGGTCACGATTTTTTGTGGGCGTTGATATGGCGCAGTCATTTGCAGTCTTCTTCACTATTGTTTTTGCGCTTTCCTATGCTGCCGGTACGCAATATTTAACTGGATACTATGATTACTTTGGAATTCACTTAGTAGAGCTAGGTCTGCCTCTTGAGCACATTGCGGGAAGTGCCATTGTGCCGATATTTTCGATTTCCGAGAAGGTGATCGGAGTGGTCGTCGCGGCCGTGGCTATTTACGCCTTATACCTTTTCGATAAAGGAGCCGGAAATATCATAACTGGTTTGCTCTGGGTTTCCGGCGGTTCATTGGTTTTGATTTTGGTGACATCTGTATTTTCGGCCTACGATTCAGGAAGGGTTGCTGCCAAAAAGTCTTTGGCAACGATGCCTTCATATTACGTCGACATTTCAAATATAGATGGCACGAATATAAGAAAGCCGGGGAAAGTTAAGTTTGAAGAACCGTTCTCGGACGTACCTGCGTTAGGACGTTTAATAATCTCAACCAAAGACGCCTATTACATATATGGCGATAATGGCTCGGAGAAAGACAGATGGATATTTCGAATTCCAAGAGAAGCGGTTTACACATCAGGAGCTTACTTTCAGTAGGCTTGTTGTTCTTGCCGATTTCCGGTTTGGTTGCGCAATCCCAAGAGGGGAGCGTAAGTGGCCCTTTCGAAATAAACGAGGTTGTGGCCGACAACAGGTCAGTGCCGGCGCGGTTTGCCCGAGTGACCGGGATTTATTTTGCGGAGGGTATGGTTGAAATCCGTTACTGTAACAGCGGGAAGTCCGACAAAGTTCCAGTAGATATTCCGCAAAGGGTAATTGCCCTTTGCGATGAAAGCGGCGAGCCTCCTTCGCAAAGAGGTCCTATTACTCTCGAAGCGTTTGAGGATGCAGAAGTGTACCGCTCTGATGGGCGGGAGATTAATCTTTCTGGATATATCACAAACATAACTCCCACCGAGTATGAAGGAGTCGAGGCAAATTTTCAGGCCATTGGTAGCAAGGAGATTCAGAAATTTAGTTTTGAGAATAGCGAAGTCTTGATTGGCAGAGGTCCGGACGCTCCATTTGTGATCTTAAGAGCGTTGCCGGAGTCTTAGTTAGTTTTGGGGCGGCAGGAGGATACTCCCGCATCCGCAAAACATGCCTTAATCGCTTCGCTATGAGGCCACAAACAATCGCACGCTACCGCCGCATTGATTGGCGTGCGACTGCCTTAAAATTGGAATCACCCGTCCATTTTTAGAGCGCTAATAAACGCTTCCTGCGGGATATCCACCTTGCCGAACTGGCGCATCTTCTTCTTGCCGGCCTTCTGCTTCTCGAGCAGCTTCTTCTTCCGCGTCGCGTCGCCGCCGTAACATTTCGCCGTCACGTCCTTGCGCAGCGCCGAAAGAGTCTCGCGGGCGATGACCTTGCCGCCGATGGCTGCCTGGATCGGGATCTTGAACATGTGGCGCGGGATCAGCTCTTTCAGCTTCTCGCACATCGCCCGGCCACGCATCTCGGCGCGGTCGCGGTGCACCATGGTCGAGAGCGCATCCACCGGCTCGTCATTCACCAGAACCTGCATCTTGACGAGGTTGTCCTCGCGGTAGTCGGTGATCTGGTAATCGAAGGAGGCATAGCCCTTGGTCACCGATTTCAGCCGGTCGTAGAAGTCGAACACCACCTCGTTCAGCGGCAGGTCATAGACCACCATGGCGCGGCTGCCGGCATAGGTCAGGTCCAGCTGGATGCCGCGGCGGTCCTGGCAGAGCTTGAGCACGTCGCCCAGGAACTCGTCCGGCACCAGGATGGTGGCCTTGATCCGCGGCTCGTCCAGGTGATCGACGGTCGAGGGGTCGGGCATGTCGGCCGGGTTGTGCAACTCGGTCATCGCGCCGTCTTTCATGTAGACGTGATAGATCACCGAGGGCGCGGTGGTGATCAGCTCGATGTCATACTCGCGCTCGATCCGGTCGCGGATCACCTCGAGGTGCAACAGCCCGAGAAAGCCGCAGCGGAAGCCGAAGCCCAGCGCCGCCGAGGTCTCCATCTCGTAGCTGAAGGAGGCGTCGTTGAGCGCCAGTTTCTCGATCGCGTCGCGCAGATCCTCGAATTCCGCCGAATCCACCGGGAACAGGCCGCAGAACACCACCGGCTGCGACGGCGCAAAGCCGGGCAGGGGCTTTTCGGCGCCCTTCTTCTCGTGGGTGATGGTGTCGCCGACCTTGGTGTCGCGCACCTGCTTGATCGAGGCGGTGATGAAACCGATCTCGCCCGGCCCCAGCTCGTCGACCTTGGTCATCGCGGGGCGGAAGACGCCGATCCGGTCGACGCCGTATTTCGCGCCGGTCTGCATCATCTTGATCTGGTCGCCCTTTTTCAGCACGCCATCCATGATCCGCACCAGCACGACAACGCCGAGATAGGGGTCGTACCAGCTGTCCACCAGCATCGCCTTGAGCGGCTGGTCGCGGTCGCCCTGCGGCGCGGGCAGGCGGTGCACGATGGCCTCGAGCGTGTCCTCGATGCCGATGCCGGTCTTGGCCGAGACCTGCACCGCCTCGGAGGCGTCGATGCCGATCACATCCTCGATCTGCTCGGCCACCCGGTCGCAATCGGCGGCCGGCAGGTCGATCTTGTTGAGCACCGGCACGATCTCGTGGTCGGCATCGATCGCCTGATAGACATTGGCCAGGGTCTGCGCCTCGACGCCCTGGGTCGAATCGACAACCAGCAACGAGCCCTCGACGGCGCGCATCGAGCGGGACACCTCATAGGCAAAGTCGACGTGGCCGGGGGTGTCGATCAGGTTGAGCACATAGGCCTCGCCATTGCGGGCGATGTAATCGATCCGCACGGTGTTGGCCTTGATGGTGATGCCGCGCTCGCGCTCGATATCCATGGCGTCGAGCAATTGCTCTTTCATGTCCCGTTCAGCCACCGTGTTGGTGGATTGGATCAGCCGGTCGGCGAGGGTGGATTTCCCGTGGTCGATATGCGCGACGATCGAGAAATTGCGAATATGGGCGAGGTCTGTCATGGATCGGGATATGATGTGAAACGGGCGGATCGTCAATTGGATCTGTGGTCCGAGCCGCGACAATCGGCGCCGCGGGGGCCCCTTTGGCGGCTTGGCGCGGCGGCGATGCGCCGAAGGCCGCCCGGGTGGTTTCACCAGACGTCGATCCGTGGCAAGCTTTCCGCGCAACTATGACGGAGAGCCCCGAGATGACGCAGCAGATTGCCAGGCGGGCCCGGGTGATGGGCCGGGTGCAGGGCGTGGCGTTCCGCGCCTGGACGCAGGGACAGGCCGAAAACCTCGGGCTGCGCGGCTGGGTCTGCAACAACCCCGACGGCTCGGTCTCGGCGCTGATTGTCGGCCCGCCCGACAAGGTCGAAGAGATGCTCGACAGCATGTGGGCCGGCCCGGGCGCGGCCGCGGTGCGCGACGTCTCGGTCGAGACGGTCACGCCGGTGCCGGAGGTGTCTGGCTTCGAGATCACCGGCTAGGCTGCCGCGGGCAGGGCGTGAGGCGCGAGGTCCGGGGAGGTCCGGGAGTGTGCGGCGCGAGGTCCCGGATCGGGGTCCGGGACGGTGGGCGCGTCGATGTCGCCGTACGCGCCCCGGACCCCGATCCGGGGCCGCCCGGCCGGCGCCTGCTCGACACCCGCCGCTCACATCGGCAGAACATCCCGACGGATCATCGTGCGCAGGGCAAAGCTCGAACGCATGTTGCGGATGCCCGGCACCTGCATCAGCCCGTCCTCGAGGAACCGGTCGAAAGCCGCCAGATCGCGCGCCACCACGCGGATCAGCACATCGCGGGTGCCGGTCATCAGGTAACATTCCATCACCTCGTCGAACCGTCGCAGCGCCGTCTCGAAGGTGGCAACCGCGTCGCGGCTCTGGTGTTCCAGCTCGACGAAGATGAAGGCATTGAGCGGCAGCCCGAGCTTTTCCTGATCAACCCGCGCCGAATAGCCGGTGATCACGCCGCTTTCCTCCAGCCGGGCAATGCGGCGGGCGAGCGGCGTGGCCGAGAGGCCGACGGTCTCCGACAGATCGGCCAGCCGCTGGCGGCCGTCACGCTGCAAGGCCTGCACGATCTTTGCGTCCGTAGCGTCCATTTACCATTTGCCTCCGCTGTCTTGGTGATTTTCACCAATCCGACCGGGATCGGCAATGGTCTTTGGTGAGTTTTTGCGCTGGTGCCGCGCTAGGATTCTCTCATACAGGAGGAGAGAGCCATGTTGACACGGATCGATTGCAGCACTCACGAAGAGGTCTACCGGGTGACCGACCGCGAAAGCGGGCTCGAAGGGCTGATCGCGATACATTCGACGCAGGCAGGGCCCGCCGCCGGCGGCCTCAGGATGCGGGTCTATCGCGGGTTTGACGAGGCGCTGGCCGATGTGCTCGCGCTGTCGCGCGGCATGACCTACAAGAATGCCGCCGCCGGCCTGCCGCTGGGCGGCGGCAAGGCGGTGATCCTTGGCGATCCCCGGACCGACAAGACCGAGGCCAAGCTGCGCGCCATGGGCCGTGCGGTGGCCGCGCTCGAGGGCCGCTACTGGACCGCCGAAGACATGGGCATGAGCCCGGAGGACATGAAGGTGCTGGCCGGCGAGGCCGAGTTCGTCGCCGGGCTGGCCGACGGGCGTTTCGCCAGCGGCGATCCCTCGCCGATCACTGCGCAGGGCGTCTTCAACGCGCTGAAGATCGGCGCGGCGTGGCACTTCGGCAGCGCCGATCTGGAAGGCCGGCGCGTGGCGGTGCAGGGACTGGGCCATGTGGGCTGGTATCTCTGCGACTATCTCGCCGGAGAGGGGGCGCAGCTCATCGTGGCCGATACCGTGGCGGCCCGGGTCGAGGAGGCGCAGGCGAAATTCGGCGCCGAGCTGGCCGCGCCCGACGAAATCCACCGGGTTGTGGCCGATGTCTTTGCGCCCTGCGCCATCGGCGGCATCCTGAACGGCCAGACCGTGCCCGAGCTGCGCGCCTCGATGATCTGCGGCGCGGCCAACAATCAGTTGGCCGATGACGCCGCCGCCGATGCGCTGCATGCCCGCGGCATCCTCTATCTGCCGGACTACGTCGCCAACGGCGGCGGGATCATCAACGCCGCGACCGAAATCCTGCGGATCGAGAACCGGCCGCGTTTCGTCGCCGAGCGGCTGGCGCAGCTCGAACAGACCATGCGCGGCATCCTGGCCGCCGCCGCGCGCCAGGACACCAGCCCGGCGCATGTCGCCGACGCCACGGTCGAGCAGGGGATGGCGCTGCGCCGCGCCGGCTGACGCCGCCCCACGAAGGTCGAAATCAGACCCTTGAGCGCCGCGTTTCGCGCGGCGTTCCCGCACCAGCCCGCCTAATGCTATACTCATGCGGCAAGGAGGGGTGACATGCAGCTAATTCCGACCATCGAACTTCAGAACGGCCACCCGGTCAGTCTCTATCGCGGGCGGCTCGAGGAGCCGCAGATCTGGCATGTCGATCCGTGCGACTGCGTGCGCCGCTTTGCCCATGCCGGGGCCGAGTGGATCCATGTGACCGATTTCGACGCCGTCGCTGGCGGGGCGCCGCAGGATGCGCTGTTGCAGGCGCTGATCCGTGCCGCCGAGGCGCCCTTGCAGGTGGGCGGCGGCGTGCGCTCGCGCGAGCGGATCGAGCATCTGCTCGACATGGGGGTGGGGCGGGTGGTGATCGGCACCGCGGCGCTGAACCAGCCCGATCTTGTCAAGGCGGCGGCCAAGTATCACCCCGACCAGATCGTTCTGGCGGTCGATGTCTACCAGGGCCGGGTGATGACCCATGGCTGGCGCGAAACCTCGGCCTTCACGCCGGAAGATTTCATCGATTATTTCAAGGACGACCCCTTGGCCGCGATCATGGTCACCGACATCGACAGCGATCTGTCGGATGCCGAGGCCTCGCTGGCGCTGGTCACCGACCTGGCGGCGCACTCGCGCCATCCGGTGATCGCCAGTGGCCTGGTGCGCACGCTCGACGATCTGGCGCGGCTGAAATACGTGCGCAACGTGTCCGGCGCGGTGGTGGGCCGGGCGCTGTTCAACAAAAGCGTCGACCTGGGCGAGGCGCTGAAACTGGCGGCGCGGCCGATCGAGGAGGTGGCGGAGTTCCTGTGAGCCTTCGGTCGGGCCCGCGGGGTGCCGGCGGGGAGTCTACGTCCCCCCGCCGGCACCCCGCGGGCCCGCAACAGGCCAAGGATACCTTGCGTATTCAACCGGTCAGAGCGTGATCGGGGTCAGGATCTCGGGTTCGATGACGTTCACGCCGGGGAGGCCGTCTTTCAACGCCTCGGCCGATTGCTCGAGCAGCGGGAAGGTCCGGTAGTGACAGGGGATCACCGTCTCGAAATCGAAATAACGGCTGGCGGCATAGGCCGCGGCCTTCATGTCCATGGTGAAATGCCCGCCCGCCGACAGGATGCCGATCTGCGGCTTGTGGTAATCGCCCATCCAGTCCATGTCGGCCATGATCGTGGTATCGCCTGAGAGGTAGATCACCTTGCCCTCGGCCGCGATCATGTAGCCCACCTCGCTGCCGGCCGCCTGCGGTCCGCTGTCGGAGCCGAAGGTCGAGCTGTGCGAGGCCGGCACCATGGTGAGATGCACTCCCGCCGCCTCGACCGTGCCGCCCTTGTTGAAGCCGATGGTTTCGACGTTCTCGTGTTCACCCCAGTATTTCATCACGTCGAACTGGCCGATCACCGGGATCTCGAGCCGGCGCGCCAGCGGCAGCACGTCGACCACGTGATCGAAATGGCAATGGGTCAGCAGGATATGGGTGGCGCCGGCGGTGGCCGTCTCGTGCTGGCTTTCCTCCAGCATCGGGTTGCCGGTGAGCCAGGGATCGATGAGGATCCTGGCCGCGCCGGTCTCGAGCCGGAAGGAGCCGTGGCCGAGCCAGATGAGTTGCATGTCGGTTCTCCCTTGAGGTTTCGCCAGAGCCTAGCATGATCGCGCCGGCGGTCCAGTGAGCCGGGGCGGGGGCGCTGGGCCGTGCCCTGCCCACCGGCGGCGCCTGTCGTTCGGGCGTGCACGAGGTATTTTCGGCAAGAGGAAGGGCAGGGAGTGGATTGGGGTCAACCGGTGGACGGATATTGCGAGCGGCTGGGGCCGGGGCTTTGGGCCGAGCCGCTGAACGCGGTGACGAACCTGGCGTTTCTTGTCGTGGCGCTCTGGCTCTGGCCACGGGTGGCGGGCCGGGCGCGGCTGCTCTGTGCGGTGCTGGCGGTGATCGGGCTGGGCTCGGGGCTGTTTCACACATTTGCCCGGGCCTGGGCCGGGCTGGCCGATGTGCTGCCGATCGCGGTCTTCGTGCTGCTCTATCTCTACCTGGCGAACCGGGCGTATTGGCGCCTGCCGGTCGGGCTGTCGCTGCTCGGGGTGGGGCTGTTCTTTCCCTATGCGGCGCTGGTGGTCTGGCTGCTGGCACCATTGCCGGTGGTCGGCGGCTCGGCCGCCTATCTGGCGGTGGCGCTGCTGATCGCGCTATATGCGCTGGCGCTCCGTCGCCGGCTGCCGCATGTGGCGCGCGGGCTGGCGTTGGGCGCGGCGTTGCTGGCGCTTTCGATCACCTTTCGCGCGCTGGACGGCCCGCTTTGCGCCGCCTGGCCGATCGGCACGCATTTTCTCTGGCATCTGCTCAATGCGGCGATGCTGGGCTGGATGATCGTGGTTTACCACCGGCACATGGTTGCGGGCGGCGGGGCGGGGCGGTAAAGCCCTTGCCAGACCTGAATGGATTGGGAGCGACCCGATGTCGATCGATCAAGGCACCGCCGCCAAGGTGGCGAAACTGGCGCGCATTCGCGTCGACGACGCAGACCTGCCGGCGCTGGCGCAGGAGTTCAACAATATCCTCGGCTTCATCGAGCAACTGGGCGAGGTGGATGTCGAGGGTGTCGAACCGATGGTCTCGGTCACGCCGATGCGGTTGAAGCGCCGCAAGGACGGGGTGACCGACGGCGGCCAGCAGGACAAGGTCCTGTCGAATGCGCCGGATGCGCGGGAAGGCTTCTTTGCAGTGCCGAAGGTGGTTGAGTGATGGCTGAATTGAACGGACTGAAGATCGCCGAGGCGCGCGACGCGCTGCGCAAGGGCGATGTGACAAGCGTGGAACTGACCGAGGCCTGTCTCTCGGCGATCGAGGGCGCCGGCGCGCTCAACGCCGTGGTGCACAAGACACCCGAGGTCGCGCTCGAGCAGGCGCGCGCCGCCGATGGCCGGATCAAGGCGGGGGACGCGCCCGACATGTGCGGCATTCCGCTGGGCATCAAGGACCTGTTCTGCACCAGGGGCGTGGCCAGCCAGGCGGCCTCGAAGATCCTCGACGGCTTCACGCCGGAATACGAGAGCACCGTGACCCGCCAGCTGTTCGAGAGCGGCGCGGTGATGCTGGGCAAGCTCAACATGGACGAGTTCGCCATGGGCAGCTCGAACGAGACCTCGACCTACGGCAATGCGGTCAACCCGTGGAAACGCGGCAATGACGAGGCCCAGCTCACCCCGGGCGGCTCCTCGGGCGGCTCGGCCTCTGCGGTGGCGGCCGACCTCTGCCTCGCGGCCACCGGCACCGACACCGGCGGCTCGATCCGCCAGCCGGCGGCCTTTACCGGCATCACCGGCATCAAGCCCACCTACGGCCGCTGCTCGCGCTGGGGCATCGTGGCCTTTGCGTCCAGCCTCGATCAGGCCGGGCCGATGACCAAGGACGTGCGCGACGCCGCCATCATGCTGGAAGCCATGTGCGGCCACGACCCGATGGACAGCACCTCGGCCGATCTGGCGGTGCCGGATTTCGAGGCCATGCTGACCGGCGACATCAAGGGCAAGAAGATCGGCATCCCGCGCGAATACCACATGGACGGCATGCCCGAAGAGATCGAGACGCTCTGGGCCGAAGGCCGCCGCATGCTGGCCAATGCCGGGGCCGAGATCGTCGACATCTCGCTGCCGCACACCAAGTACGCGTTGCCGACCTATTACGTGATCGCGCCGGCGGAAGCCTCGTCGAACCTCGCACGTTATGACGGCGTGCGTTATGGCCGCCGGGCGCAACTGGCGCAGGGCGACGGCATCACCGAAATGTACGAAAAGACCCGCGCCGAGGGATTCGGCCACGAGGTGCAGCGGCGGATCATGGTCGGCACCTATGTGCTTTCGGCCGGTTTCTACGACGCCTATTACAACCGCGCGCGCAAGGTGCGGACGCTGATCAAGAAGGACTTCGAGGATGTCTTTGCCCAGGGGGTCGATGCGATCCTGACGCCGGCCACGCCTTCGGCGGCCTTTGGCCTGGGCGAGATGAAAGAGGCCGATCCGGTGCAGATGTACCTCAACGATGTTTTCACCGTGACCGTCAACCTCGCCGGTCTGCCGGGCATCTCCGTGCCCGCCGGCACCGACCGGCAGGGGCTGCCGCTGGGACTGCAACTGATCGGCCGACCCTGGGAAGAGGGCGATCTGCTGAATTGCGCCTATGCGCTCGAGCAGGCGGCCGGTTTTGTTTCCAAGCCGGCGAAATGGTGGTAAGCAGCGCGAAAGAGCAGGTATGAGGCTGGATCCATGCGTTTTTTGCTGATCAGTGCCGCGCTGGGCGCGGCGACCGTTCTGGCGGCCTGTGCGCCGACTGTGCCCGATAGCGGCGCCGGCGTGGGATTCGACCGAGTCGACCAGGACAGGATCGCGCGGAGCACGCGCGAGCGCCGGCTGGAAGGCGCGGCACCGGTCACCACCATGACGCTCGACGGCGAACCGGTCGACGATGAGGCGCGTCAGGCAACGGCGGCCAATTCCGGCGTGGCGCCGCTTCAGGCCAGCCCCGAAAACCCGCCGCCGCAGGCGGTGACCGATGCCGCGGGCATCAGCCGCGAGCAGGATTTCCAGGCGGTCTCGGGCGAGCGCGACATAGAGGACGACGCCGAGCGCCTGCGCCAGGCGCAATCGCAGTACCGCGTGATCCAGCCGACCGCGCTGCCGTCGCGGCCGGGCAGCGACCGGCCCAATATCGTGGCCTTCGCGCTGCAAACCAACAATCCGGTGGGCGTGGCGATCTACAAGCGCTCGTCGCTCAATTCCCAGGCCAAGCACCAGCGCAATTGCGCCGGTTTTGCCAGCCCCGATCTGGCGCAGGAGGACTTCCTGGCCAATGGCGGCCCGGAGCGTGACCGCAAGGCGCTCGATCCCGATGGCGACGGCTTTGCCTGCGCCTGGGATCCGACGCCCTTCCGCCGGGTGCGGGGCGGCTGATCTTGCGCGACGGCGCGGCGCTCTGGCACCCGTCGCCGAATTTCGGCGCGCGGCGCGGCGGCGCGCGGCCCGACATGGTGGTGCTGCATTACACCGCCATGGCCGACACCGCCGCCGCGCGCGACTGGCTCTGTGATCCGGCCTCCCAGGTCTCGGCGCATTATCTGATCTCCGCCACCGGCCGCCTGATCCAGATGGTCGACGAAGGCGCGCGCGCCTGGCATGCCGGCGCCGGGCGCTGGGGGGCGGTGACCGACGTCAATTCCCGCTCGATCGGCATCGAGATCACCAACAGCGGCGCACAGCCCTTCACCGAGCCGCAGATGGCCTGTCTCGAGGCGCTGCTGCGGCGCATCACGGCGCGCTGGCAGATCCCGCCGGAACGGGTAATCGGCCATTCCGACATGGCCCCGGGGCGCAAATCCGACCCCGGCCGCCGCTTCGACTGGCGCCGGCTGGCCCGTCGCGGCCTGGCGGTCTGGCCGGCGCCGGCCGCGGCGGCCCCGGATCGGATGCAGTTCCGCGAGCTTGCGGCCGCGGCCGGCTACACCGCCGAGGTTGCCGAGGACATCCTGCTTGATGCCCTCAGGGCGCGCTTTCGTCCCTGGGCCACCGGGCTGCTCGCGCCGGAAGACATGGCGCTGGTTGCTGGCCTGGCGGCGCGCTTTCCCGTTGACCGGAGCCGGCTGAGCGCCTAGAGGCTGCGATGCGCGGAAGGCTGGATGGCCGCGGGGTCGCAAGATTCCGAGGAAAGTCCGGACTCCCTGAAGCAACGGTGCCGGGTAACGCCCGGGCGGGGCAACCCGACGGATCAGCGCCACAGAAAACAGACCGCCTCGTATGTCGCTCGCGATATACCGGGTCAGGGTGAAACGGTGGGGTAAGAGCCCACCGGGGGGCTGGCAACAGCGCCCGCATGGCAAGCCCCACCGGGAGCAATGCCAAATAGGGGCCTCGCGCGCGGCTGATCGCCTTCGGGGGATATCGGCGCAGGGATGCTTCAGCCCGAGAGGCCCGGGTTGGCAGCTAGAGGCGCGGGGGCAATCCCGTGCCAAGAGGAATGGTCATCGGCGGTCGTCAGACCGTCACAGAATCCGGCTTACAGGCCTTCCGCGCATGCCGTGGCCAGAGGGCGCAGTTCCGCTGCTTCCTCTTGCCGAAAATACCCTCGGGGGAGGCCGCAGGCCGGGGGCGGAGCCCCCAGGACGCACCTGGAGGCCGAAGAACGACCTCTTGCCGGCAAAACCGCGCAAAACCGCTTGACTCGCGCGCGATCCCCGGTAGAAGGCGACCTTCATAGAGATTTTCGAGTGCGCGATGGCCTTGGCCCGCGCCACGCAGGAGACGAGACATGGCGAAGCCGACCACCATCAAGATCCGCCTGAATTCGACCGCGGGCACCGGCCACTTCTACGTGACCAAGAAAAACGCGCGCACCATGACCGAGAAGATGGTCGTGCGCAAGTTTGACCCGGTTGTGCGCAAGCACGTCGAATACAAGGAAGGCAAGATCAAGTAAACGATCTGCCGGACGACCAGACAACGCCGCGCCGCCTCCGGGCCGCGCGGCGTTTTCGTTTCCGGGGGCGCCCGTGGCGTGGTTCCTTGCCCCCTCTGGCCGCTTCGCCGAAGGGGCGCCGGAGCGGCCGGTAGGGGTTCCCGGTCACGCTCGCGTCACGCGGCAGCAGAGCGCCCCAGGGCCCGTCAGGAGCCGCGCAGGGGCCTTGTCCGGCCCCACCCGGGTGCGGGGCTGTCCGGCGCGCAGCGCGTCGCGCAAGCAAAAGGGCCGGTCAAACGACCGGCCCCTGACATTCTGGCATGAGATGCCCTGGTTACTCGCGGTTGCCCATCAGCTGGAGCAGGAACATGAACATGTTGATGAAGTCCAGGTAGAGGTTCAGCGCGCCCATGATCGCCGCCTTGCCCAGCCACTCGCTGTCGCCGTTGTGGGCGTGGGCCAGATAGGTGTTCTTGATGTTCTGGGTATCATAGGCGGTCAGCCCGGCAAAGATCAGCACACCCAGGATCGAGATCGCGAACATGATCGCGGGCGAGCCCAGGAAGATGTTGATGATCGAGGCCACGATCAGACCGATCACACCCATGATCAGGAAGGAGCCCCAGCCCGAGATGTCCTTCTTGGTGGTGTAGCCCCAGAGGCTGAGGCCGGCAAAGGCGATCGAAGTCACCAGGAAGACCTGGGCGATCGAGAAACCGGTGAAGGCCACGAAGATCCAGCTCAGCGACAGGCCCATCACCGCCGCGAAGGCAAAGAAGAACAGCTGCGCGGCGGCGGCCGAAAGCTTGTTGATCATCGCACCGAAGGCGAAGACCATGATCAGCGGCGCGAACATGACGATCCAGCCGAGGATGTTGGGCTGAAGCGTGGCGGGATCGCGGAACACGGCCAGAAGCTGCGGGCTGGTGCCGACCGCCCATGCCACCGCAAAGGTGAGCAGCATGCCGATCGACATGGTCCCGTAGACCTTGTTCATGTGGGCGCGCAAGCCCTCGTCAATCTGGGCGGCGCGGGCGCCTGCCGCAGACGTCCTGATTGTGTTGTAGTCAGCCATCGATTTCCTCCGAAAAGAACAGGTGGCACGCGAATGCGGGCCGTCCACCCAAATATTGGCGGAACGGCCCGGATTTTCAAGATCGTTGCGTGCTGGATTCGACGTGATTTGCGTCGGTTCCGCCGGTTCTCAGCGCCGCCAATGGGCGGGAATGTCCCAAATCGGTTTGCCGGCCTCGCGGCGGGCCTCTTCGGCGCTCAGCCCCAGGTCGTCGAGCCGGGCCGCATCCATCCGGCTCAGCGCCCGGCGCTGGCGATGGAGCGCCAGCAGCGCGCTCAGGCGGGGCAGGCTGGGGGCACGGTGGCGGGGGGCGGTGATGTGAAGGGTGCGGGCCATTGGGCTCTCCTTTCTTTCGTGATGATTGCGGAGCGTTGCATTTTGTATCTTGATACATAGCGCTGGCGGTATCATAGTGAAAACGAATGTTTATGATCTCTCTTATCACGGAGTGTGATGGTGATGCGCAATCTTGATGTCACGGTCCTGCGCAGCTTCGTGGCGGTGGCCCAGACCGGCGGTGTCACCCGCGCCGCGGGTTTTCTGAATCTGACGCAATCCGCCGTCTCGATGCAGCTCAAGCGGCTCGAGGAATTGCTGGGCCTGGAACTGCTCGACCGCTCGGCCCGGCAGATCGGGCTGACCGCCGCCGGCGAACAGCTGCTGGGCTATGCCCGGCGCATGGTCGATCTCAACGACGAGGCTTTCGCCCGGCTCACCCATGAGGAATTCTCGGGCGAGATCTCGCTCGGGGTGCCGTATGACATCGTCTATCCGGTGGTGCCGCGAGTGTTGCAGCGCTTTGCGCTGGAAATGCCGCGGGTGCGGGTCAACCTGGTGACCGGAAACACGAAATCGCTCAAAGATGAGTTCTCGCGCGGGGCGGTGGACCTGATCCTGACCACTGAGAGCGAGGTCGACATCGGCGGCGAGACCCTGACCGAGATTGCCCTGCGCTGGATCGGCGCGCCGGGCGGGCAGGCCTGGCGGCAGCGGCCGCTCAATCTTGCACAGGCCCGGGTCTGCGCCTTTCGGGCCGGTGTGGTCGACCGGCTCGACGCGGCGGAGATCGACTGGATCTCCACCGTCGAGACCGACAGCGACCGCACGGTCGAGGCCACGGTCAGCGCCGATCTGGCGGTGACGGCGCTGCTCGAGGGGACCGCGCCCAAGGTGCTGATCGAACTGCCGCCGGGCTGCGACCTGCCCGATCTGGGCAGCTACAAGATCAACCTCTACTGCAACCGCCGCAACGGTCAGACGCCGGTCGACGTGCTGGCCGAGATGATCGAGCAAGGCTACGACACGCTCTAGCCGGCGTCACGGGCCGATGATGCGGGGCAATCCGCCGGTGGTCAGATCGTGACCACCACCTTGCCGGTGGATTTCCGGTCGCGCAGCAGTTGCATGGCCTGGCCCGCGTCCTCGAGCGGCAGCGCGTGGCTGATATGCGGGGTGATGCGCCCTTCGCTGTGCCAGCGCATCAGGGTTTTCATCGAATCGGCAATGACCTGCGGATTGAATTTCAGGTATCCGCCCCAGTAGAGACCCAGCACCGAGAGGTTCTTGACCAGCAGATGGTTGGCCTTGATCTGCGGCACATCGCCGCTGGCAAAGCCGATCGGCAGCAGACGGGCCTCGGGGTTGCAGGCGCGGAACGCCGCCTCGAACTGTGTGCCGCCCACCGGATCGTAGACCACATCTGCCCCGCCCAGGGCCTTGACGTCGGCGCGCAGGTCGCAGGTCTCGCTGTCGAGCAGGTGATGCGCCCCGGCGGCGCGCGCCGCCTCGAGCTTTTCGGCCCCCCGGGCGCAGGCGATGACCGTCGCGCCCATGATCCGGCCGATCTCGACCGCGGTCAGACCGACACCCCCCGAGGCCCCCAGCACCAGCAGGTGCTCGCCCGGCTGAAGCCGTGCGCGATGGCTCAGGGCGAGGTGTGACGTACCGTAAGCGATCTGAAAGGCGGCGGCATCGGTGAAACTCATCGTTTCCGGGATGGCAACGGCGCGGGCGGCCTCGAAACAGCCGAATTCGGCCAATCCGCCCTGGCCGCCAAAAACCGCGACCCGCTGCCCGGGTTCGAGCCCCGTGACCCCCTCGCCAAGCGCGTCAACGGTGCCGGCCACCTCCATCCCGAGGGTGAAAGGCGCCTCTGGGGTATCTTGGTAGGTGCCCTTTTCCATGAGCAAATCCGCGAAGTTAAGCCCGCAGGCAGCGATCCGAAGGCGGATTTGCCCCGGCTCCGGCCGCGGCGTTTCGATCTCGGCAAGCTGCGCCGGCGCCCCGGCGAAGGCGATGTGAAAAGCACGCATTTGTGTCAGATTTCCCGTAAAGATTGCCCTGAGCCTTTACAGTTTCGCGCAACTGACGCAATGTAAAGAGCATGACATGTCGCGCCTTTGGGGAGGCTGCGAACGGTGTTTCCATACCGCTTCGCGTGTGTTTTCGGTTAACCGTAAAATCTAAACGCGTTCTTTTTTCTTGCTTTCTTCTTCACCTCCCATATTCTTCGTGACGCTGCAGGGGTGCACAGTCGATATCGTCGGGCCGGGGGATAACTCTGCCTCGTTACAGAAAAAGAATGCGCGGTCCTGCATTTGAAATGCCGGACCAGCGCTAAGTGAAGGATGAATAGTATGCCACACCCCGTGGATGTTCATGTTGGCAAGCGTGTCCGGCATCGTCGCTGGCTGGTCGGGATGACCCAGCAGCAACTGGCCGAGCATGTCGGCATCAAGTTCCAGCAGATCCAGAAATACGAAACCGGTGCCAACCGGGTCAGCGCCTCGCGGCTCTGGGACATCGCCGACGCGCTCGACGTGCCGGTCAGCTTTTTCTTCGAAGGCATCGACGCGGGTGAAACCGAGCCGGCGCAATCCACTGAAAGCAGTGTGCCGGCCGATCTCCTTGGTGACAAGGAAGCGCTCGATCTCGTGCGGTCGTACTACGCGATCCCGGAAAATCAGCGTCGTCGGTTGTTCGAGCTTGCCCGTGTGCTGAGCGACGTCGCATAACGCCCCAGGTTGCGGCGCCGGTGCGGCGCCGCGTCGAAGGGCGGATGAGACAGATGCAAGACAGCGAGATGCGCCACCTCTGGCAGGTGGCCAATGAAATGGCCGACGCAGCGCGTGCGGCCATTTTGCCGTTTTTCCGGGGGGCAGCGCTCGGCACCGAGAACAAGCAGAGCGGCGGTTTCGACCCGGTGACCCTGGCCGACCGGGCGGCGGAACAGGCGATGCGCGATGTTCTGGCCCGGGCCCGGCCCGAGGATGGTATCCTTGGCGAGGAATTCGGCCATGACGCGGGCAGCAGCGGGCTGACCTGGGTGCTCGACCCGATCGACGGCACCCGCGGTTTCATCAGCGGCACCCCGACCTGGGGCGTGCTGATCGCATTGTCGAACGCCGATGGCCCTTTTCTGGGCATCATCGACCAGCCTTACATCGGCGAACGGTTTCGCGGCGGTGGCGGCGAAGCGCGGATGGAGGGGCCCCAAGGCACGCAAGACCTGCGCACCCGCGCGACCGGCGATCTCTCGGAGGCCCTGCTCTTCACCACCTTCCCCGAAGTCGGCACACCGGAAGAACGCGCCGGCTTTGAGCGGGTCGCCGAGGCGGTCAAGCTGACGCGTTACGGCATGGATTGTTATGCCTATGCGCTGTTGGCGGCCGGGCAGGTCGACCTGGTGATCGAAGCCGGGCTCAACGCCTATGACATCCAGGCGCCGATCGCGGTGATCGAGGCCGCCGGTGGCGTTGTCACCGACTGGCAGGGCAGGCCGGTACATAATGGCGGCCAGGTGCTTGCGGCCGGCAATGCGGAGCTGCACCGGGCGGCGATGGCCAAGCTCAACAGCGCTTGATCGCCGGCCGGGCCCTTGCTAGCCTGCGGCAACGCCGCGCGAACTTTGCCCGTTACCGGCGCGGCGGGCTTCACCTCAGAAATGGGCGCCACATCTGAGGTTTCTTCATGACCGAAATTCTGTTGCAGCGGGCCAGCCTTGCCCTGACCATGGACGATGACAGCCGCGAGTTGACGGGCTGCGATATTCGGCTTCGCGATGGCGTGATCGCCGAGATCGGCACCGGGCTGAGCAGCGATGGCGACGTGATCGATGCCGCCGGTTGCCTGGTGACGCCGGGGCTGGTGAACACCCACCACCACCTCTACCAGACGCTGACCCGCGCGGTGCCGGGCGGGCAGGATGCGCTGCTCTTTGGCTGGCTCAAGACACTGTATCCGCTCTGGGCGCGCTTTGGCCCGGAAGAGATGTTTATCTCGGCGCAGGTCGGTCTGGCGGAGCTGGCGCTCTCGGGCTGTACCATGTCCTCGGATCACCTCTACCTCTATCCCAACGGCGCGCGGCTCGATGACACGATCGCCGCCGCGCGCGAGGTCGGCCTGCGGTTTCACCCGACCCGTGGCGCGATGTCGATCGGCGAAAGCGCGGGCGGGTTGCCCCCTGACAGCCTTGTCGAAGGCGAGGCCGCGATCCTCGACGACATGACGCGGGTGGTCGATGCCTTTCACGACGGGGCCGAGGGCGCCATGGTGCGCGTCGGCCTGGCGCCCTGTTCACCGTTTTCGGTCAGCCGAGACCTGATGCGCGACACCGCGCTGCTGGCGCGCGACAAGGGGGTGATGCTGCACACCCACCTGGCGGAAAACGATGAGGATATCGCCTATTCGCTGGAGAAATTCGGTTGTCGGCCGGGGCAATATGCCGAGGACCTGGGCTGGACCGGGGACGACGTCTGGCATGCGCATTGCGTGAAGCTCGACGGCGAAGAAATTGATCTCTTTGCCAGAACCCGCACCGGCGTGGCGCATTGTCCATGCTCGAACTGCCGCCTCGGCTCCGGTATCGCACCGATCCGGACGATGCGCGATGCCGGCGTCAAGGTGGGGCTGGGCGTCGATGGATCGGCCTCGAACGACAGCGGCAACCTGATGCTCGAAGCCCGGCAGGCGCTGCTGTTGCAACGGGTGGCGCGCGGCGCCGACGCCATGTCGGCGCGCGAGGCGCTGCGGATCGCGACCCGGGGCGGCGCCGAGGTGCTGGGCCGGACCGACTGCGGCCAGATCGCCCCCGGCAAGCGGGCCGACCTTGCGGTCTGGGACATGTCCGGCGTCGAGGCGGCGGGCAGCTGGGATATGGCCGCGCTGCTGCTGGCGGGCCCGGCGCGGGTCCGCGACCTCTTTGTCGAGGGGCGCCCGGTGGTGCGAGGCGGCGACCTGGTTTCCTTCGATCTGGCGGCGGCGCTGCGACGGCAGAATGATCTGGCGCGGCGGCTGATGGCATGAGGCGACGGAGGGTGCTGGCGGCGGGCCTGGCCTGGGCGGCCTGTCCGGCCTTGGCCGGCGAAGAGGCCGCGCTGGCCCGGGTCAACCGCCTGCGTCGCCAGGCCGGCCGCGCGGCGCTGCGCTGGTCGCCGGTGCTGGCCGAAGTGGCGCGGGCCCATGCCGAGGACATGGCGCGCAACGGGTTTTTCGCCCATCAGGGCTCGGACGGCTCGACGATCAGCGACCGGGTGGCGCGGGCCGGCTATGGCTGGTGCAGGGTGGCCGAAAACATCGCCCGGGGCCAGCGCAGCCTCGACGCGGCGATCGCCGGCTGGCAGGGCTCTGCCGGCCACCGTCGCAACATGCTGAACCGCGACATGGCCGATCTGGGTGTGGCGCGGGGGCCGGGCAACACCTGGGTCATGGTGCTGGCCCGGCCGGGGTGTTGACGGCGGGGTTGGAAAATGTGCGCTTCCGCGCGCTTGTTTCCCGCCCGTGGCCGCTGTGACGCC
Source organism: Marinovum sp. PR37 (assembly GCF_028807375.1). NCBI lineage: Bacteria > Pseudomonadati > Pseudomonadota > Alphaproteobacteria > Rhodobacterales > Roseobacteraceae > Marinovum > Marinovum sp. PR37. Next base: position 190,913 of record NZ_JARAML010000002.1, read on the forward strand.
CGGGCGGCCGGCGACGGAGCATGGGGCGGGCGGTGTCGGAACTGCTGAGAGGCGGTTCAGGAGCAGGTCTGCTCTGAACGCGCCACCGCCATCGTCTTGCGAGTCGGCCGCGCCTCAAGGTCCTTCGGCCCGCTGCGCGGGTGCTGCGCAACCTTGACCCGCGGCCGACTCACGGTTTGGAAGTGACCGGGCGGCCATTGATCCAGGTGGCGCGCACCGCGCGGTCATCGCCCATCATCAGGGTCGGAAACACCGCCTCCCAGAGATCGCGGGCCTCGGCCTGGCGCTGGGCACTGGCCGGGGTCGAGGCAAGGTCGAGCACCACCAGGTCGGCGGCCATGCCCGGGGCGAGATTGCCGATCTCATGGCCGAGGTGCAGCGCGCGGGCGGAGCCCTGGGTGGCGAGCCAGATCAACTGGGCGGCGTGCAGCGGCGTGCCGGTGAGCTGGCCGATCTCATAGGCGGCGGCCATGGTGCGCAGCATCGAGAAACTGGAGCCACCGCCGGTGTCGGTGGCGAGGCCGGTACTGATGCCGCGGGCCTTCATCGCCGCGGTATTGAACAGGCCGGAGCCGATGAAGGTGTTGGAGGTCGGGCAGTGGATCAAGGCGGCGCCGGTTTCTGTCAGCCGGTCGATCTCGCGCGGTTCGAGGTGGATGGCATGGCCATAGAGGCCGCGCGCGCCGAGCAGCCCGTGCGCCTCGTAGGTATCGAGGTAGTCGCGCGCCTCGGGGTGCAGGTCGCGGACCCAGGCGATCTCGTCGGTCTGTTCGCTGAGGTGGGTCTGCATCAGGCAGTCCGGGTGTTCGGCCCAGAGCCCGCCGAGCGCCGCCAGCTGATCGGGCGAGGAGGTCGGGGTGAAACGCGGGGTGATGGCGTAGTGCAGCCGGTCGCGCCCGTGCCAGCGGGCGATCAGCGCCTTGCTGTCGTCATAGGCCGATTGCGCGCTGTCGCGCAGATCGTCGGGGGCGTTGCGGTCCATGCAGGTCTTGCCCGCCACCACGCATTGGCCGCGCGCCTGCGCCTCGGTGAACAGCGCTTCGACGCTGGCCGGGTGGATGGTGCAGAAGCTGGCCATGGTGGTGGTGCCATGCGCCGCCGTCAGGTCGAGATAGCGGGCGGCGATCTCGGCCGCGTATCCGGGATCGCCGAACCGCGTCTCTTCGGGAAAGGTGTAGGTGTTGAGCCAGTCGATCAGCCGCAGACCCCAGCTGGCGATGATCGCGGTCTGGGGATAATGCACATGGGCATCGACAAAGCCGGCGCAGATCAGATCCGCGCCGTAAGAGATCACCTCGGCCTGCGGATGGGCGGCGCGCAGGGTTTCGGCCTCGTCCACCGCGCGGATGCGGCCGGCCTCGATCAGCACGCCACCCTGGCGACGCAGGGTGCAGGCCTCGGCAAAGGGGACGGCAAAGGGATCGTGGCGAAAGCTCAGGGTCTGTCCGGTCAGCAGCTGCATGATGTCCTTTCCGTGGTGAGAGGCGGCAGAATTGCCGCGGCGCCACTGTTGCTTTCCCATACTCTATCGTATGGTCCGCGCAAATCGTCGGATGCGGCAGAGGGGGCAGGTGATGACCGATCAGATCGAAGAACAGCCCGATGTCGAGGCTGAGTCCGAGGACGCCTATGCGCTTGACCGAAAGGCGGTGATGGCGATCCTCTTTGCGGTCGAGACCGAGGACCGCGCGGCGCTTGTCGCGGCAATGGAGCCGCTGCACGCGGCCGACATCGCCGACCTTCTGGAACAGGTCAACCCCTATGACCGGGCGCGGCTGATCCGGCTCTATGACAAGGAATTCGACGGCGACATCCTGTCGGAGCTCGACGAGGGAATCCGCGAAGAGGTGATTTCCGTCCTCAATCCGCAGGTTCTGGCGGATGCGGTGCGCGAGCTCGACAGCGACGATGTGGTCGACCTGATCGAAGACCTCGAGGAACCGCAGCAGGAGGCAATCCTCGACGCGCTGGAAGACAGCGAGCGGGTTGCCGTCGAACAATCGCTGGCCTATCCCGAATATTCCGCCGGCCGCCTGATGCAGCGCGAGGTAGTGGCGGCGCCAGAGCATTGGACGGTCGGCGATGCGATCGATTTCCTGCGCTCGAGCGAGGAGCTGCCGGAGCAGTTCTATCACATCACCCTGGTCGATCCGCGCATGCATCCGGTGGGCAACGTGACCCTCGGCCGGCTGATGGGCTCGCGCCGCGAGGTGCCGCTGAGCGATCTGGTGGAAGAGGTCTTTCAGGTGATCCCGGCCACCCAATACGAAGGTGACGTGGCCTATGCCTTCAACCAGTACCACCTGATCTCCGCCCCGGTGGTGGATGACGAAGGCCGGCTGGTGGGGGTGATCACCATCGACGACGCCATGGCGGTGCTGGACGAGGAGCATGAAGAGGACATCATGCGACTGGCCGGTGTCGGCGAGGGCTCGCTCTCGGACCGGGTGATCGAGACCACCAAGCAGCGGCTGCCCTGGCTGGCAGTCAATCTGGTGACGGCGGTGCTGGCCTCGCTGGTGATCGCGCAGTTCGAGGCGGCGATCGCCCAGCTTGTCGCGCTGGCGGTGCTGATGCCGATTGTGGCGTCGATGGGCGGCAATGCCGGCACCCAGTCGCTGACCGTGGCGGTGCGCGCGATTGCCACCAAGGACCTTACCGGCGCCAATGTCTGGCGGGTGATCCGGCGCGAGGTGCTTGTCGGGCTGGTCAACGGGGTGATCTTTGCCGTGGTGATGGGGATTGTCGGCCTGCTCTGGTTCGGCTCGCCGGCGCTGGGCTATGTGATCGCCGCCGCCATGGTGATCAACCTGGTGGTCGCGGGGCTCGCCGGCACGGTGATCCCGGTGCTGCTCGAACGGGTGGGCGTCGATCCGGCGCTGGCCTCGGGCGCCTTCGTGACCACGGTGACCGATGTGGTGGGCTTTTTCGCCTTTCTCGGCCTGGCCGTGGTGGTGTTGCTGTGAGCGCGCTCGAAGAGACCAAGCGCGCCGCCCGTGTCGCCGGGTTTGCCCGCCGCGCGGCGGCGCATGCGGCCGCCGGGCCCGGCCCGGCGGGGCATCTTTCGGCGCTGCTGGCAGGGCACCGTGGCGTGCCGGTCTCGGGCTACATGGCGATGCGCTCCGAGATCGACCCGCTGCCGGCGATGGAAGAGGCGGCGGCGCATGGGCCGGTCTGCGTGCCGGTGGTCGAGGCCAAGGCGCAGCCGCTGAAATTCGCGCTGTGGGAGCCGGGCTGCGAGATGGTCGACGGACCTTTCGGTGCGCGTGTTCCCAGGGCGCTGGAGTTCATCGAGCCGGAGATCCTGATCGTGCCGCTGGTGGCCTTTTCCCGCAGCGGCGGGCGGTTGGGTTATGGCGGCGGCTTCTACGACCGCACGCTCGAACGCCTGCGCGCCAGACGCCCGACCCTGGCGGTGGGCTTTGCCTATGGCGCCCAGGAAGACCCCGCCCTGCCGCTCGAGCCGACCGACCAGCCGCTCGATGTGATCGTGACCGAAGCCGAGGTGATCACCCCGGGTGCCTGAGCGCGCCCCGGGCTGCCTTGGGCCTCCGGGGTCAAGGACGAGGCCCCGGCGCGGGGGCCGGGGCGGGGCTTGGTGTGGCGTGGGCGGGTCGGCCTCCTTGCGGGGCGGCGCAAAACTTGAGCCGGGGGCAAGATCCGGCTTGTGAAGCGCCTGCCGGGGCACTAACCCAAAGGCATGCGAATACTTTTTCTAGGCGATGTGATGGGGCGGTCGGGCCGCACCGCGGTCAGCGAGCGGCTCAAGGGGCTTCGGGCCGACTGGAAGCTCGATTTCGTCGTGGTCAACGGTGAGAATGCCAGCAATGGCGCCGGGCTCTCGGGCGATCATGCCAAGCTCCTGCTCGAGGCCGGGGCCGATTGCATCACGCTGGGCGATCACGCCTTCGATCAGCGCGACATGCTGCAATTCATCGAGACTGAGCCGCGCATCCTGCGGCCGATGAACTTTGCCAAGGATGCGCCGGGCCGGGGTGCCGCGATCTTCGATGCCGGTCGCGGCCGCCGCATTCTCGTGGCCCAGGTGCTGGGGCAGGTCTTCATGAAACGGCCCTTCGACGATCCGTTCTCGGCGGTGGATGCGGTGCTGCGCAGCCACCCGCGCGGCGGCCAGGTGGCGGCCAGCCTGATCGACATGCATTGCGAGGCGACCAGCGAAAAGATGGGCATGGGGCATTTCTGTGACGGCCGCGCCAGCCTGGTGGTCGGCACCCATACCCATGTGCCCACCGGCGACGCCCAGATCCTGCCCGGCGGTACCGCCTATCTGACCGATGCCGGCATGTGCGGCGACTACAATTCCGTCATCGGCATGGAAAAGGCCGAACCGATGCGCCGCTTTGTCACCGGCATGCCCAAGGCGCGGTTCAAGCCCGCCACCGAGGAGGCGACGCTCAGCGGCCTTCTGGTCGAGACCGATGACCGCAGCGGCACGGCGCTCTCTGCCCACATGATACGCCAGGGCGGGCGGTTGCAGCCGGCGGGGCCGCAGTGACCGGGGTGTCGCAACAAGCGGCCCTTGTCGCCGCCGTCGCCTGCGGTAACACTGTCCGACAGGCGCAGTGAAGGGGCCGCAATGAACCAGATGTTGGAACTGTCCCAGACCGGGCAGGCGGTGGTCACCCTGGCCGTCGTCCTGGTGATGTTCGCGCTCTTCATCCGCGAGGTCTATCCGACCGAGGTGGTCGCCATGTCGGGCGCGGCCTTTCTGCTGATCACCGGCGTGCTGCCCTATGACAGGGGGCTCGAGGTGCTGTCGAACCCGGCGCCCTGGACCATCGCGGCGATGTTCATCGTCATGGGGGCGCTGGTGCGCACCGGCGCGCTCGACAGTTTCACCAAGATCGCCGACCGCCAGGCGCGCACCAATCCGCGCGTGGCGATTGCCATGCTGATGGCCTTCGTCATTCTCGCCTCGGCGGTGGTGTCGAACACGCCGGTGGTGGTGGTGATGATCCCGGTCTTCGTGCAACTGGCCCGCACCATGGGGATGCCGGCCTCCAAGCTGCTGATCCCGCTCAGCTATGCCGCCATTCTCGGCGGCACGCTGACGCTGATCGGCACGTCGACCAACCTGCTGGTCGACGGGGTGTCGCGCGCGCTGGGGCAGGCGCCCTTCACCATCTTCGAGGTGACGCCGCTGGCGGTGGTGCTGGTGGCCTGGGGCATGATCTACCTGCGCTACATCGGCCCCTTCCTGCTGCCCGAGCGTGACAGCATGGCCGATCTGCTCTCGGACAAGAGCCGGATGAAGTTCTTTACCGAGGCGGTGATCCCGCCCGACAGCAACCTGATCGGCCGCGAGGTCACCGGCGTGCAGCTCTTCAAGCGCGACGGTGTGCGGCTGATCGACGTGGTGCGCGGCGATGTTTCGCTCCGCCGCAACCTCAAGGGGGTGGAGTTGCAGGTCGGCGACCGGGTGGTGCTGCGCACCCAGATGACCGAGTTGCTCTCGCTCCAGCGCAACAAGGAGCTCAAGCGCGTCGATCAGGTTTCGGCGGTCGAGACCACGACGGTCGAGGTGCTGATCACCCCGGGCTGCAAGATGGTCGGCAAGAGCCTCGGCGCCCTGCGGCTGCGGCGGCGGTTCGGGGTCTATCCGCTGGCGGTGCACCGCCGCAACCAGAACATCGGCCAGCAGCTCGACGCGCTGGTCGTCAAGGTCGGTGACACGCTGCTGCTCGAAGGCGCGCCGGATGACATCAAGCGGCTGGCCACCGAAATGGATCTGGTGGATGTCACCCAGCCCTCGGCCCGGGCCTATCGCCGGGGCCATGCGCCGGTGGCGCTGGTGGCGCTGTTCGGCATCGTGACGCTGGCGGCTTTCGGCGCCGCGCCGATCTTTCTGCTGAGTTTCGCCGCCGTGGCGCTGGTGCTGCTGACCCGCTGCATTGACGCCGACGAGGCGTTTTCCTTCGTCGATGGCCGGCTGCTGTCGCTGATCTTCTCGATGCTGGCGATCGGGGCGGCCCTGGAAAGCTCGGGCGCGGTCGAGCTGATCGTCGGCGCGGTGGCGCCCTGGATCGGCCTTCTGCCCGGGCCGCTGATCATCTGGGCGATCTACCTGCTGACCTCGGTGCTGACCGAACTGGTGAGCAACAACGCGGTTGCCGTCGTCGTCACCCCGATCGCCATCGGTCTCGCTGCGGCGCTGGGGATCGACCCGCGGCCGCTGGTGGTGGCGGTGATGGTGGCGGCCTCGGCCAGTTTCGCCACGCCGATCGGCTATCAGACCAACATGCTGGTCTATGGCCCCGGCGGCTATCGTTTCACCGATTTCCTCAAGGTGGGCATCCCGCTCAATCTTTCGGTGGGGCTGCTGGCAAGCTTCCTGATCCCGTTTCTCTGGCCGCTTCAGCCGTAACGTTCGACAAAGCGCCGCAGGATGTGCTCGGGCTGCGTGACCTTGGCCGCATGGCAGGTGGCAATCAGCGCATCCGCCGTCTCGGGCGGGAAATAGCCATGGTTGCGATAGGTGCGGATCCGCGCTTCGAAGACCGCGCCATCGGCCTCGGGGTGGAACTGCGTGGCATAGACGTGACGCCCGTGACGCACCATCTGGAACGGGCAGGGCGCCGAGCTCAGCAGATGGGCACAGCCCTCGGGCAGCACCTGCAAGGCCTCCTTGTGGCCGACAAAGGCCTCGAATTCCTGCGGAAACCCCTCGAGCAGCGGATCGCGCGCGCCGTCCTCGGTCAGCCGGCAGAGCACCGGACCCACCGGCTCGCCGTACCGCGCCTTCGACACTTCCGAGCGCAGATGCGCGCCAAGGATGCCGATGCCGTAACAACAGCCCATGAAGGGATGGTCGCTTCCGGTGATTGCCGGCATCAGCGACAGAACGGCACGTTCGATCCGCGCCTCGACCTCGGATTTCGCCTCTGGCGCATCCGACACGCAGCCCGGCCCGCCACCGACAATCACCCCGGCATAATCGCGCGGATCGAGCCCCTCGGGCAGGGCTTCGCAATCCAGCCGGATGCGGTGACAGCGCGCCGCGTTCAGCCCCGCCTTGTCGAGAATGGCGGCATATTCCCCGTCGGCGGCATCCGCCTCGGGCCGAAGTTGCAGGATCAGAAACTGTCTCATGGGCCTCCCCATACTGCCCCGCGCCCATCCGGAACAGTCCCCTGCTTCTTCTGGCCGAAAATATTCCCGGGGGTCCGGGGGCAGAGCCCCCGAAGTGCGCCGCCCTCACAGCGGCCAGAACACCAGAATGGCCGGCACCGAGACCGCGATCACCAGCATTTCCAGCGGCAACCCCATCCACCAGTAATCGCCGAAGCGATAGCCCCCGGGGCCGAGGATCAGCGTGTTGTTCTTGTGCCCGATCGGCGTCAGGAACGCCGCCGAGGCCGCCACCGCCACGCACATCAGGAACGGGTCGGGCGAGACCTCGAGCGTTTGCGCCATCTGGATGCCCACCGGCGCGGCGACAATCGCCGTCGCGGTGTTGTTGAGCACATCCGACAGGGTCATCGTCACCACCATCAGCACGGTCAGCACCGCCCAGACCGGCCAGCCCTCGGTCAACCCGACCAGCGCGCCGGCGATCAGCTCGGTCCCGCCCGAGGTCTCGAGCGCCGCGCCGAGCGGGATCATCGAGCCGAGCAGCACCACCACCGGCCATTCGATGTGGTCGTAAAGCTCGGACAGTGGCAGGATCTTGAGCAGCACATAGGCCACCACCACCAGCCCCAGCGCCACCGGCAGATAGACCAGCCCGAAGCTTGCCGCGGCGACGGCAGCGGCAAACAGCCCGATGGCGGCCCAGGTCTTGGTGTTTTCGGTCACCGCCAGGCCGCGGTCGGCCAGCGGCAGCACGCCCAGCCATTCGGCCACCGTATTGGCGCTTTCGCGCGGTGCCAGCAGCAGCAGGATGTCGCCCGGTTCGATCTGCGTCTGGCGCATCTGCTTGGTGATCCGCCGGCCCTTGCGCGAGATGCCCATCAGGATCGTCCGATGCCGCCACGCCAGGCCCACCGCCTGCACCGTTTTGCCGTTGAGCCGGGAGGTGTCGGGCACCACCACCTCGACCAGGCTCAGCCCGTCGCTTTCGGCTTTCAGCAATTCCTCGCGGCGGTCGTCGGAAAAGGCCAGGTCGAGCGTGGTGCGGAACTCGTCCAGCGCTTCCGGCGTGGCCTCCAGCACCAGCGCATCCTCGGCCTCGATCCGGGTGTTGAGCACCGAGCCATAACGCCGGTTGCCATCGCGGATCAGGCCGAGGATGGCAACGTCGGATTTGTCGGCGGTCTCCGACAGGTCGCGCACCCGCTGGCCCACCGCCTTGTTGTCGACGGGGAAGGTGAGCTCGGCGATATAGGGATCGAGCTCGCGCGCCTTGGACAGCGCATCCTCGCGCTGCGGGATGAACCGCCAGCCGATCAGCGCCACGAAGGCCAGGCCGGTTAGCGCCGCCACCGCGCCCACCGGGGCGAAATCGAACATTCGGAACGGCGTGCCGAAGGTCTCGCCCCGGATCGAGGCGATGATGATGTTGGGCGGCGTGCCGATCAGCGTGACCATGCCGCCGAGGATCGTGGCGAAACTGAGCGGCATCAGAGATTTGGCCGGCGATCTTCCGGCCTTGCGCGCGGTCTGGATGTCGACCGGCATCAGGAGCGCCAGCGCCGCGACGTTGTTCATGAAACCCGAAAGCACCGCGCCGACCCCGCCCATGATGGCGATATGGGTGCCCAGACGGCGGCCTGAATCCACCAGGGTGCGGGTGATCAACATCACCGCGCCCGAGCGCACCAGCCCGGCCGAGACCACCAGCACCAGCGCCACGATCAGCGTCGCCGGATGGCCAAATCCCGAGAAGGCGTCCTTGGTCTCGACCACGCCCAGCACCACGCCGAGCAGCAGCGCCGAGAAGGCGACGATGTCATATCTGAATTTGCCCCAGAGCAGGAGGCCGAAAACCGCTCCGAAGAGCGAGAAGAGGATGATCTGATCAACTGTCATGGTTCAGTCCTAACCCTGCGCCGGCCGAGGCAACAGAAGGATATTGCGCGAATCGCCGGATATGTTATTCATGTATGTATAATTCACGCATGAATAAAATTTCCGGACAGGTCGAGCGACCAGGCCTGACCCGATGTGTCCCGGTCCGACCACAGAGGATCTTCTGCCATGACCGAAAGCGACCCGAGCGGGCAAGAGCCGCAGGAGACCGCCCCGGGGCCTGGCACCGTCCGGCTGGAGGATCAGCTCTGCTTTGCGCTTTATGCTGCCACCAATGCGGTGACGCGGGCCTACCGCCCGGATCTGATGGCGCTCGGGCTGACCTATCCACAATATCTGATGATGATGGTGCTCTGGCAGTACGGCCGCGCGACACCCTCCGAGATTGCCCGGCGGCTGGGGCTGGGCCTGAACGCGGTGACGCCGGTCGCCGATCAGCTTGTCGCCTCGGGCTTCGCCAGCCGCAGCCGCAGCACCGAGGATCGCCGCAAGGTGGTGATCGAACTGACGCCCAAGGGCGCGGAGGTGGAACGGCATGCGGCGCGGGTCCAGCAGGGGGTGGTCTGCCGTACCGGCCTGTCGCCCGAACGCTTCGCCGCGCTGCGCGAGGCGCTGCACGCGCTGACCGACGAAATGACCGGATTGCCCGGATCCGATACGCCGCGCAGGGAGGCGCGGCAGCGGAACGACCGGGAATGACCGTCCCGCAAGGGGCATCGAAAGGGAGGACCAGGTTCATGACCGAGAAGATCGAAGACATCGCCGCCGCCGCGCCCTATGATACGGGCGACGACAGTCTCTATTCCCGTCTCGGCGGGTTGTACGGGATATCCGCCGCCGTCGACAATCTGGTGGACCGGCTCTACGTCAACCAGTTCGGCAACGCCAACCCCAAGGTCGCCGAGTTTCACGAACAGCAGGGCCATGCCGGGTTCAAGTTCCTGGTCACCGCCTGGTCGATCCAGGAAACCGGCGGGCCGGCGATCTATCCCGGCCGCGATATGCGCGCGAGCCACGCCCACCTGAATGTCACCGCGCGCGAGTTCGACATGGTGCGCACCGAGATCAAGACCTCGCTGTATCAGCTCAACGTGCCGGAACGCGAGTTCGATGAATTCATGGCGATCATCGACAGCTACGAGGATATGGTGGTCGGCGGATAAGGCACGGGATGTCCCGGCCGACGGCGGCGGCGGGGGGGGGGCGCCGCGCCCCATCTGCCGGCCCGCTACGGCCAGAGGTGACGGCCTTGCAGAGCATTGCCCTGCTGGACTATAGAAGCGCCTGATCCGCAGACATGACATGAGGCAGCCATGGCCGGCCATTCCAAATGGGCAAACATCCAGCACCGCAAGGGGCGCCAGGACGCGGCGCGCTCCAAGCTCTTTTCGAAACTGTCGAAAGAGATCACCGTCGCCGCCAAGATGGGTGACCCCGACCCGGACAAGAACCCGCGCCTGCGGCTGGCGGTCAAGGAGGCCAAGTCGCAATCGGTGCCGAAGGATGTGATCGACCGCGCGATCAAGAAATCGCAGGCCAACGAAGGCGATGACTACGAAGAAATCCGCTACGAGGGCTACGGCCCGGGTGGCGTGGCGGTGATCGTCGAGGCGATGACCGACAACCGCAATCGCACTGCCTCGACCGTGCGCTCGACCTTTACCAAGGCCGGCGGCAACCTGGGCGAGACCGGTTCGGTGGGCTTCATGTTCGAACGCAAGGGCGAAGTGGTCTATCCGGCCGAGGTCGGCGACGCCGATGCGGTGATGATGGCGGCGATCGAAGCCGGCGCCGAGGATGTCGAGAGCTCAGACGACGGCCATGTGATCTATTGTGCCGACACCGATCTCAACGAGGTCTCGACAGTGCTCGAGGCCGAGCTGGGCGAGTCGGAGTCGACCAAGCTGATCTGGAAGCCGACCACCACCACCGAGCTGGACCTCGAAGGCATGCAGAAGCTGATGAAGCTGCTCGACGCGCTGGAAGACGACGATGACGTGCAGCGCGTGACCGCCAATTTCGAAGCCTCCGACGAGGTGATGGAGCAGCTCTGAGAGGGCTTGCGCCCGGGTGTCGGCGGGCCTCTGCCGAAACCCGGCACCATGCCCCCGCCACACCGGCGCAGCGATTGCGCCGCCGCCGCGATGCGATAAGCTCGGCGAAAAAGCGGTGAGGGCAGTTTCATGAGGATGACCAGACGGGGTTTCGGCGCAGGGCTGACGGCGACGCTGCTGGCCGGATGCGGTGGCGGATCGGGGCGTGACGACGGCAGTGGTCGCCCGGCCGGGCTGCCGGAGGATCTGCGCCCCGCGCGCAATGCCGGTTACGATGCCTGGGTCGCGGATTTCCGTGCCCGCGCGGCCGACCGGGGGATTTCCCAGGCCACGCTGAATGCCGCCTTTCGTGGCGCCGGCTATCTGCCCGGTGTCGTCACCCGCGACCGCAACCAGACCGAATTCAAGCGCACGCTCGAGGATTACCTGTCGATCGCGGCCTCTGACGCGCGCATCGCCAAGGGCCGCGCGGCCTATCGCCGGCACGAAGGCGTGCTATCAGCCGTCGAGGCCCGCTATGGCGTCGACCGCTATATCGTCACTGCGATCTGGGGGCTCGAGAGCTTCTACGGCGAGCGGCAGGGCGAGATCCCGGTAATCTCGGCCACGTCGACGCTGGCATATGACGGCCGGCGCGGCGCGTTTTTCGAGGCCCAGCTGCTGGCCGCGCTGCGCATCCTGCAACGGGGCGACATCTCTGCCGCGCGGATGACCGGAAGCTGGGCGGGGGCGATGGGCCATACCCAGTTCATTCCGACCACCTTTCAGGAATATGCCGTCGATTTCACCGGCGACGGACGGCGCGACATCTGGGCCGAAGATCCCTCCGACGCGCTGGCCTCGACCGCCGCCTACCTGTCGCGCCACGGCTGGCAGCGCGGGCTGCGCTGGGGCGCCGAGGCGGGGCCGGGGGCGCCGTCGGGCCGCAGCCTTCAGCCCGAACCGGGCGGGCCGGTGTTTGCCGTGACCGGCAATTTCAACGTCATCAAGCGCTATAACAATTCCGACGCCTATGCGCTGGGGGTCGGTCATCTGGCCGACCGGATCGCCGGCGGCGGGCCGCTGCGGGCGGGCTTTCCGCCCGACCGCTACGGGCTGACCAAGGACGACCGCATCCGCCTGCAACAACGGCTTACCGCCCGCGGCTTCGATACCGGCGGTGCCGACGGCGTGATCGGCGACAAGACCCGCGCCGCGATCGAGGCCTTCCAGCGCCGCCAGGGGCTGGCGGTGACCGGTCTGCCATCGCCGGACCTGCTGCGCCTTTTGTAACCGGTCCCGCGCCAGCGCCGTAGGGCGACGGGCGGGCCGGGCCAGCGGTACATGCAAAAAAACCCTTTGCCATATGGGTTTGTCCTTCTAAGTTGAAGGGGAGATGACGCGGTGTCGGCGGGTGCGTGGCCTTGGCACTTTGTCATCGCACCCACGGCGAGAGGCACCCTCTGTGGCACATCAGAGCGACCCGGGCGGGTTTGACAGCGCCGACCTCCCGCGCGGGATGGCCGACATGGAGCTCATGCGCCGCATCATCGATCAGACGGTCGGTTTTGTCGGCCTGCTCGCGCCCGACGGAACGCTGACCGAAGCCAATGCGCCGGCGCTCGAGGCCGGTGGCGTCAGCCGCGACGAGGTAATCGGCAAGAAATTCTGGGAATGTTACTGGTGGTCGCATGACACCGCCGGCATGGCCCGTCTCGAAGCGGCGGTGCAGCGCGCCGCGCAGGGCGAGGTGGTGCGCTATGACGCCGAGGCGCGGATGGCGGGGGATACCCGCATGTGGATCGCCTTCATGCTCTCACCGCTGCGCGACGCCGCGGGCCGGGTGGTGGCGCTGGTGCCGTCGGGCTTTGACATCACCGAGCGCAAGGCGGCCGAGGACCGGCTGCGCGCCGCGCATGACACCTTTCGCGATCTGGTCGAACGTTCGCCCTTCGGCATCTATACGGTCGATGCCGATTTCCGGCTGCACCAGGTCAGCCAGGGCGCGCAGAAGGTGTTTGAGAATGTCCGGCCGCTGATCGGGCGCGACTTTGCCGAAGTGCTGCGCATCATCTGGCCCGAACCCTTTGCCTCAGAGGCGATCGGCCTGTTTCGCCACACGCTCGAGACCGGCGAACCCTATCATGCCCCCGGCACGGTCGAAACCCGCGCCGACATCCAGGTGCGCGAGGCCTATGACTGGAAGATCGAACGCCTGACCCTGCCGGATGGACGCGACGGGGTGGTCTGTCATTTCTATGATCTCTCGGAACGGCAACGCTTTGAAGAGCAGATCAAATTGCTGATGCGCGAGGTCAATCACCGGGCCAAGAACATGCTCTCGCTGGTGCTCTCGATCGCCCGTCAGACCGCCGCCAGCAGCCCCGAGGATTTTGTCGAACGCTTTACCCAGCGCATCCAGGGGCTGTCGGCGGGGCAGGACGTGCTTGTCCAAAGCGGCTGGCGGCATGTGCCGATCGGCGCGCTGGTGCGCTCGCAGCTCAGCCATTTCCAGGATCTGATCGGTACGCGCATTCATCTGGACGGGCCCGAGATCGAGGTCACCGCCGCCGCCGCGCAAACCTTGGGCCTGGCGCTGCATGAACTGGCGACGAACGCGGCGAAATACGGCGCGCTGTCGGTGCCGGGTGGCGAAGTCCACCTGCGCTGGAAGATCGCGCCGCAGCAGGGCCAGCCGCAGTTCCTTTTGGAGTGGCAGGAAAGCGGCGGGCCTGACGTGACAGAGCCGCAGCGGCGCGGCTTCGGCTCGACCATGACCGGGCATCTGGTGCGCAGCTCGCTCAACGGCGAGGTCGAGACCAGCTATGCCGCCGCGGGGCTGGTCTGGCGGCTGGCTTGCCCGGCGGACGGCGTCATCGAAGACCCGGTGCCGGCGCGCCGGCCGCTGAGCGACGAGACCGGCTATGTGGACACCCGCCCCGACAACACCGTTCTGGTGGTGGACGACGAGCCGCTGATTGCGCTCGATATCGCCGAGGGCCTCGACCGGGCCGGGTACAAGGTACTGGGGCCGGCCAATTCCGTCGCTCAGGCGCGGACCCTGCTGAGCCAGTCGCGCTGCGCGGCGGCGGTGCTTGACGTCAATCTCGGGCAGGAAACCTCGGTGCCGCTGGCCAAGGAGCTGCGCCGGCTCGGCATTCCCTTCATCGCGGTCTCCGGCTACAGCGCGACGCAGCTGCCGGACGAGTTCGAAGGCGTGCCGCTGATCGGCAAGCCGATGAATTTCAACATCTTGTTCGATCAGCTCGGCAAGGTGCTTTCGCCTGGGGCGGAGTGAGCAGCAGGCGGCGTTTGTCCCTCGCATTTTATCTGTTGGGAGATCCTTAACGGTCTGTCGCCATCCTGCGCGGAAACGGAGGCTTGGCGATGCATGGTCTGATCAATCGGGCAATCCAGTGTTTTTACCGCGATACCTATGGCGCCCCGGCCTGGGGCGAGGTGGTGCGCCGGCTCGAGCTGGATTTCACCGAATTCGAGCCGATGCTGCACTATGGCAACGAGCTCACCCAGCGGATGATCGGGGAAACGGCGGCTGCGCTCGGCAAGGACCGCGAAACCGTGCTCGAGGATGTCGGCACCTACCTGATCTCCAACCCCGCGGTCGAGGCGCCCCGGCGCCTGTTGCGCTTTGGCGGCGAGACGTTTCTCGATTTCCTGCATTCGCTCGACGATCTGCCCGATCGCGCCCGCCTCGCGGTCGAGGATCTGGTGCTGCCCGCGCTCGAGCTGCGCGATTACGGCGGCAATCAGTTCAGCCTGTTCTGCACCGGCGATTTTGCCGGCATCGGTCATGTGGCGGTGGGGGTCCTGCGCGCCATGGCCGACGATTACGGCGCGCTGGTCTTTCTCGAACACAAGGGCGTGTCGCATGGGGCCGAGGTGATCGAAATCACCCTGATCGAAGCCGCCTTTGCCGAGGGTCGCGCCTTCGAGCTTGGCCTGGCCCGGGCCGGGGGCGCGTGATGGACGATCTGGCTCATTTGCTCGATGTCCTGTGCCCGATGCATCTGGTGCTCGACCGCACCGGCCATATTGCCCATGTCGGCCCGACGCTTGCCAAGCTGCGGCCGGCCGAGGTTCTGGCCGGCCAGCGCTTTCTCGAGGTGTTCGAGATGCGGCGCCCGCGCTCGGTGCGCGACGCCGGCGATCTGCGCCACCACGCCGGGGCGCGGCTGCACATGCGGTTTCGCAGCGGGGCGCCGATCGGGCTCAAGGGCGTTCTGATGCCGGCGCCGGGCAAATCCGGCGGTCTGGTGGTCAACCTCTCCTTCGGGATTTCGGTGGTCGAGGCGGTGCGGGAATTTTCCCTCACCGGCGGCGACTTTGCCGCCACCGACCTGACCATCGAGATGCTCTATCTGGTCGAGGCCAAATCCGCCGCGATGGAGGCGTCGCGCAAGCTCAACCAGAAGCTCGAGGGCGCCAAGATCGCCGCCGAGGAACAGGCCTTTACCGATACGCTCACCGGCCTGAAGAACCGCCGCGCCATGGATCACGTGCTGGCGCGCCTGGTGGCCGGGCCGGGGCGTTTTGCGCTGATGCACCTCGATCTCGATTATTTCAAGGCGGTCAATGACAGCATGGGCCATGCGGCGGGCGACCATGTCTTGCAGGAGGTGGCCAAGATCCTCGTCGAGGAGACCCGCCGCGAGGATACGGTGGCGCGGGTCGGCGGTGACGAGTTCATGCTGCTCTTTGTCGGCAAGATGAACCGAAGGCGGCTGACCGACATCTCCGAGCGGTTGATCGCGCGGCTGGAACGGCCGATCGCCTTTGGCGCGGAGGTCTGCCGGATATCGGGCAGCATCGGCATCACCATGAGCGAGGATTACGAGGCGCTCGACATGGCCCAGCTGCAAGAGGATGCCGACATCGCGCTTTATGCCTCCAAGAACCGGGGCCGGGCCTGTCATACCTTTTATGATCCGGCGCTGCGCACGGGGGCCTTTGCCATCTCGCCCGAGGCACCGGGCAGCAATGTGACGCTCGGCTGACCGGATGGCTTGTTGCCCGGCCACGGCGCGCGCTAGGCTGATGTGACGGAGACGCAGGCCGGGGGGCGGAGATGACACAGAAGTTGCGCGACAACGAGGTGGCGGTTGCGACGGATGCGCCGCGCGATGCGGCGCTGCATTTCATCGGCCGGATCCGCACGCCGTTCACCCGCCGCGACCTCTGCCCGCGGCAGGGGCGGCTCGACGGCCCGGACTGCCGGCTGGTGCTCGACGCGCCCTGGGCCGCCGGTCTGGCCGGGCTCGAGCGCTACGAATTTGCCGATGTGCTCTACTGGCTGCACGAGAGCCGCCGCGACCTGGTGCTGCAAAGCCCGCGCTCGGATGGCGCGGTGCGCGGTGTCTTTTCGCTGCGCTCGCCGGTACGGCCCAATCCGATCGGCCTGTCCAAGGTGGCGGTTCTGCGGATCGAGGGGCCAGAGGTCATCGTGCGCGGTCTCGACTGTCTCGACGGCACGCCGCTGATCGATCTCAAGCCCGACCGCTGTGCCTATACCATCGCCGCGCCCGACAAGCCGGCCGACCGCAGGCCCTGAGCAGGGGAGCGGGGCTTGCGTCCGCCCGAGACACCTGACAAAAAAGCTCGGATGCCGACCGACAGCACCCTGAGCCCGCCCCGCCGCCGCCGTCATGCGGAACCGCTGCGCCTTTTGCGCGCGGCGGCCTATGCGGTGGCCGGGCTCTGCCTCATGCCGATCCTCGCGGTGACGCTGGCCGGGGTCACCGGCGGGGTCGAAACGCTGACCCACCTGGCGCAGACCGTGCTGCCGCGTTACGCCGGCAACACCCTGGTGCTTGTCGCCTGCGTGGCGCTGGGCACGCTCAGCATCGGCACCGGCGCGGCCTGTTTCGTCACCATGACCGAATTTCGCGGCCGCCGGCTGTTCGAGATCCTGCTGGTGGTGCCGCTGGCCTTTCCGGCCTATGTGCTGGCCTATGCCTATACCCATCTGCTCGACCATCCCGGCATCGTGCAGAGCACCCTGCGCGAGGTCATGGGCTGGGGGCCGCGCGATTATTGGTTCCCCGAGATTCGCAGTCTCGGCGGGGCCGCGGCCATGCTGGTTCTGGTGCTCTATCCTTATGTCTACCTGCTGGCGCGCGCCGCCTTTCTGGGCCAGAGCGCGAGCACTTTTCACGCCGCCCGCGCGCTGGGCAACACGCCGCTTCAGGCCTTTCTCAAGGTGACCCTGCCGATGGCGCGCCCGGCGATTGCGGCCGGCGTGTTGCTGGCGACGATGGAGACCATCGCCGATTTCGGCACGGTGTCCTATTTCGGCGTCCCGACCTTTGCCACCGGCATCTACACCAGCTGGTTTTCCATGGCCGACCGTGCCGCGGCGGCGCAGCTGTCGCTCGGGCTGCTGGCCTTTGCGCTGACCCTGGCGGTGCTCGAGCGCCGGTCGCGCGGCGAGGCCAAGTATCATACCGGCCAGCGGGTCGAGCGGCTGACCCGGCTGCGGCTGCATGGCAGCTCCGAATTCGCGGCCTGGGCGCTGTGCGCGGTGCCGGTGCTGTTCGGGGCGGTGATCCCGATCGTCGCGCTGGTGATCATGGGGCAGGGCTCGGGGCAGGATCTTATGAGCCGGCGCTATCTGGGGTTCATCCAGAACTCGCTGGTGCTCGCCGGCACGGCGGCGCTCTGCACTCTGGCCGCGGCGGTGGTTCTGGGCTTTTTTCACCGCGCCGCACGCCGCCCGGGCGCGCGCTGGGCGATCTATGCCGGGCGGCTGGGCTATGCGGTGCCGGGCGGGGTGATCGCCGTCGGGCTGATGGTGCCTTTCGCCGCCTTCGACAACGCGCTGGACGCGGTGATGCGCGATTGGTTCGGGGTCTCGACCGGGCTGCTGTTCACCGGGTCGATCTGGGTCCTGGTCTTTGCCTATATGATCCGGTTTATGGCCGCCGCCATCGGCGCCTATGAGGGCGGGCAGAGCGCGATCAACCCCAATCTCGACGCCGCCAGCCGGGTGCTCGGCCAGTCGAGCTACGGCACCCTTCGGCGCATCCATCTGCCGATCCTGACGCCGTCCCTGCTGACCGCGCTGCTGATCGTCTTTGTCGACGTGATGAAGGAATTGCCGGCGACGCTGATCCTGCGGCCGTTCAATTATGACACGCTGGCGGTGCAGGCGCATCGGCTGGCGGCCGATGAACGGCTCGAAGGAGCGGCGGTGCCCAGCCTGGTGATTGTGGCGGTGGGCGTGCTGCCGGTTATCCTGCTCTGCCGCCGGGTGGGCCGGGAATAGCGGCGCAGACTGGCGCGGGAGCCTGCCGCCGCGCATTGCTTGGCTCCGCAGGTCGGCGAGGCACGGCGCTTGATCCGCTGGACAGAGAAAAGCCCCGCCTGCGGAACAGGCGGGGCCCTGGCCTTCAATCTGGCGCGGAGATTACTCCCAGCCGACCTGGTTGAAGATTTTCTGTGCGGTCGGGATGTTGCCGGCCACGGCGCTAAGATCGACGCTGTCGGGCTTGAAAAAGCCGAGCTCGGCCACCGAGGGGCTGATCGCCACACCGGGCACAGCCGGGTATTCATCGTTGCCGGCCGAGAAATACTGCTGCGCCTGATCCGAGGTCAGATATTCGAGGAACTTGATCGCGTTCTCGCGGTTCGGGGCGTTCACCGCCACGCCGCCGCCCGAGAGGTTCATATGCGCGCCGTTGCCGTTCTGATCGGGAAAGACCCAGCCGATGCTGTCCAGGCTGTCGCTCAGACCGCTGACATCGGTGCGGATGGCGCGGGCAAAGTAATAGGTGTTCGACACGGCGATATCGCATTCACCCGAGACGATGCCGCGCAGCTGGTCGGTGTCGCCGCCCTGCGGATCGCGGGCAAAGTTTTCCTTGACCGCCTGGGCCCAGTCGCGCGCGGCCTCTTCGCCCTCATGCTCGACGATGGCGGCCAGCAGGGTCTGCATGTAGGCGTTGGTCGAAGAGCGGATGCAGACCAGGCCTTCATACTCCGGCTTGGCCAGATCGGCATAAGTCGCGGGCGGGTTTTCCACATCGTTCTTGTCGTAGAAGATGATGCGCGAACGCTGCGAGAAGCCGAACCACTGGTTGTCGTCATCCTGGAGATAGGCCGGCACCCGCGCCTCGAGCAACTCGCTGTCGATCGCTTGCAGCACGCCAGCTTCCTTGGCGCGGGTCAGCCGCGAGGTGTCGACGGTGAGCAGCACGTCGGCCGGCGAGTTGGCGCCTTCGGATTCCATCCGCGCGATCAGTTCGTCGGCATTGCCTTCGATGCGGTTGATGGTGATGCCGGTCTGCGCTTCGAAATCGGAATAGAGCCGCTCGTCGGTGTCGTAGTGACGCGAGGAATAGAGGTTGACCTCACCCTCTGCCAGCGCCGCACCGGCGCTCAGGGACAGGGCAAGGATCGAGGTGACAGCGGTGTGCCGCATGTGTATCTCCATGGGTTGATATCTTACTAAATCTCTCGGTAATTGATCCGCAGGCGCGCTGCAATCCAATTCCGACAAAATAGATCGGAATATTTGCCGCGGGCGCTGCGCTGGACTTTCCGGTCCGGCCGCGCCAGAGAACGCAGCGAACAGGAACGGAGCGGACATGCAGGCGGCAGTCGCGGGATTTGCACTCGGGTTTTCCCTCATTCTGGCGATCGGGGCGCAGAACGCCTTTGTGCTGCGGCAAGGGCTCAAGGGGCTGCATGTTCTGCCGGTGGTGCTGACCTGCGCGCTGAGCGATGCATTGCTGATCGCCGCCGGCGTGGCGGGGTTTGGCGCTCTGGCCGAGGCGGTGCCGCTGTTCGAGACGGTGATGCGCCTGGGCGGGGCGGCCTTTCTGATCTGGTACGGGCTGCGCAATTTCCGCGCCGCGGCCGCGGGCGGCGCGGCGCTGGCTGACACCGGCGAAAGCACCCAGAGCCTGCGGGCGGCGGTGCTGACCTGCCTGGCGCTGACCTGGCTCAACCCGCATGTCTACCTCGACACCGTGGTGCTTCTGGGCTCGATCTCGGCGCAATATGACGAAAGACTGGCCTTCGCGCTGGGGGCGATGAGTGCCTCGTTTGCCTTTTTCTTCTCGCTGGGTTTCGGCGCCCGGCTGCTTCGGCCGCTCTTTACCTCGGCCCGGGCCTGGCAGATCCTCGACGTGGTGGTCGGGCTGACTATGTGGGCGATCGCGGCAAAACTCATTCTGGGATAACGCTGCGGGCCTTGCACATCCCGCCCGGGCGGGTCTTGATGCGCGCATGACAAAACCCCAGCCTTCCCCTGTGCGTGGCGTGTTCTGGATGCTGGTCACGGGGCTGTGCTTCGTGGCGGTGACGGCGCTCGTCAAATACCTCGACAATGCGGTGCCTTCGGCGCAGGCGGCGTTTCTGCGGTATGTGCTGGGGCTGGTCTTCCTGTTGCCGGCGGCCAGGACGCTGCTTGCCACACGGATGAGCCCGCGTCAGTGGCGGCTCTTTGGCCTGCGCGGCGCGGTGCACACCCTCGGGGTGATCCTGTGGTTCTTTGCCATGACGCGTATTCCCATCGCCGAGGTAACGGCGATGAACTATCTTTCGCCGGTCTATGTCACCATCGGGGCGGCGCTGTTTCTGGGTGAAAAGCTGGCTTTTCGGCGGATCCTGGCGGTCTGTATCGCGCTGCTGGGGGCGGTGATCATCCTGCGGCCGGGCTTTCGCGAAGTGAACCCCGGCCATCTGGCGATGCTGGGCACCGCGGTGCTGTTTGCCTGTTCCTACCTGGTGGCCAAGATCGTGGCCGACGAGGTGTCGCCGACGCTGGTTGTTGCCATGCTCTCGGTCACCGTGACCATCGGGCTGGCGCCTTTTGCCTTGGTCGTCTGGGTCGCGCCCGACCTGTGGACGCTGGCGGTCCTGTTTGCCGTCGCCTGTTTCGCCACGGGGGGGCATTTTGCCATGACCCTGGCGTTTCGCGCCGCGCCCCTGACGGTGACCCAGCCGATCACCTTTCTGCAACTGGTCTGGGCGGTCAGCCTCGGAGCACTGGTCTTTGGCGAACCGGTCGATCCGGCGGTGGTGCTGGGCGGCGGGCTGATCCTGGGCTCGGTCATCTTCATCACCCTGCGCGAGGCGCAGCTCAAGCGCCGCGAAGTGACGCCCGGGGTCAACGCGCCCAAGGTCTGAGCCCTCACATCTCCTGCAACAGCGTTTCGATGTGATCGCCCAGAGCGCGGGCCGGGACCGCGGCCTCGCGCACCAGGTGATCGAAATGCCGGGTGATGGCGCGCACCCGCTCGGTGTCGCGGAAGGCCAGGTAATTGCTGCCGAGATAGATCACCGCCTGCAAGGGGCCAAAGATCGTCAGCGGCGCGGAATAGAGCCGGCGGGCGTCGAACAGGCAGATTCGCATCCGCGGATAGAGCTGCGCGGCCAGCCGCTGCAACCGCGCGAGCTGGGCCTGCCGCAGATCGCGGGGCAGCCCGGCGTAATATCCTGTGCCGCCGGCAAAGCTGGCGAGTTCGAACATCGGCAGGGAGATCTCGTAATCCGAGGCGGAATCGCGCATCCATTCCAGCCGCTCTTCCGAGGCGTTGATCGCCTGTTCGGCGGTGCGGCCCAGATGCGGCGTATATTCCCAATCCAGCACCTCGCGGGTCTTCAGCATGTCGGGCAGGGCAGGGGGAACATAGCGGATCTTGTAGCCGTCGGCCTCGAGATGCCAGTCGAAGATCTGCTGATCGACCAGCGCGCGCGGTGCCTCGGTGATGCGAAAGGCATTGGCGACAATGCGCGCGGCGCTCTCGGGTCGGTCCGACAGGCCCAGCAGCCAATCGGCCGAGACGCCCAGCGCCCGGGCACATTCCGCCACCACCTGGCCGTTGGGCAGGCGTGCGCCGCTGCCGGAGACAAGCTGTGACACGGTCGATCGATCAACGCCGATGTCGCGCGCCAGGGCGCTCTGGTTGGTGCCGGCCTGGGCCATCGCTTCGCTGACCCTGCTTCGGAAGGTTTCAGCTCTGACGCGCTTGTCGGTTTTTGCCATCATGTGGTGAATAATATCACAGATGCGGAATTTTGCTAACTATATTCCGAATGTCCCCACAGGCCTGACAGGCGTATGCCGAAGCCATATCAACAAATGGAGGCAGACTTGGAAACGCGCGAACGCACGATCGTCAAAGGTGTGGTGTGGATTTTCATGGGGCTGGTGGTGATGAGCCTCGTGGGGCTGCTTTTCACCGGCTCCGTGGCCGTGGGCGGCACCATGGCGCTGGTGAATTCTGCAATCGGCTTCGTCAACTACGTGCTCTATGAACGCTTCTGGGCCGGGGTGCGCTGGGGTCGGCAGGCCTGAGGTCAGTCCGGCAGGGCGCGGCCGTGCAGGCGCAGAAACAGGCTTTCCTCGTCGTCATTGCGAAAGAATGGCACCGAGGCGGGCGGCGCGGGGTCATCGACCCGCGCGGCCACCTCGGCCAGCACCACTTCGGTGATGAACGGCAGGTCGAGCGCCCGCACCTCGTCGAGCGCGACCCAGTGCAGATGGCTCAACTCGTCGCAGGCGGCCGAGAAATCATCCGGGTCCGAGGCCAGGTCGGCGGCATCGATCAGGAAAAACCGCGCATCGAAGCGCCGGGGCCGGCCCGGCGGGGTGACGGCGCGAAAAACGAATTGCAGCGGCGCGGCATCGGGCAGAAGGCCCATGTCGGCAAAGCCCTGCCAATCGGCCGGAACCGCGCCGGGCCAGCGGCCTTTCTGGCCAAGCAACAGGCCGGTTTCTTCCCAGAGTTCGCGAATCGCGGCGGCGGCAACCGCGTGGCTGTTGTCGTCGACGCAATCCTCGCGCAGGCGATGGGCGCAGGGCAGGGCAATCGGACGGGCGAGCGGCACATCGGCATCCGCCGCATCCACCGCGCCGCCGGGAAAGACGAACTTGTTGGGCATGAAGGCCGCGGCAGCGCCGCGCTGACCCATCAGGATACGCGGCCGTGTCGCCCGGTCGCGCAGCACGATCACCGTCGCCGCGTCGCGTATCCCGGTCTTGTCGATGCTGCTCATCCTACCCCCTGTCAGGGGCGCGGCGCCTCTGGTTCGGCCGGTTTGCCAAATCCGTGCATCCTGCGCGCCCATTGAAATGCCACGATCATGCCCTTGAGCCTCGGCAGAAGATATAGCGAGAGCGCAATCGTGCCAACGCCAAATATGGTGAAGAGCACCAGCGGCTCGGGCCGCCAGGTGGTAAAGACAACCAACAGCAACGGCGCCAGAAGATGGCCCACGATCAGGATGGTGAGATAGGCCGGGCCGTCGTCGGCGCGGTGGTGATGCAGCTCCTGCCGGCAGACCGGGCAGGCATCCCGCACCTTGAGATAGCCGGAGAGCATCGGACCGTTGCCGCAGTTCGGGCACTTGCGCCGCCAGCCCTTCCAGAGCGTCGGCCAGAGCTCGCGTTCTGCCGTGTCGGGCCTGCTGCCGGGCCGCAGATCGACCGTCTCGACCGCATCGCGATCGGACAATTGATAATTCTTCATGGTCACCACCTCGCTAACCAAACCGAGACTATGAGCCTTCCAATGAAAAAAACATCGGACAATCCGTCCTTGCGGCGGGATGTCGCGTGAGCGCTCACGGCGACGTGATCAAAAAACCTGCGCAGGGCCGACGGAAGCGCCGGGCCGGCCCGTTTGAGGCTCAGATCGCGACGGAAAAGACCGCCGCATCGCAAGCAGGAAACCGAAAGGACGACTACAATGAGCAAGACACGCACTCCGCTGATCGGCGCGGCCCTCATCGCGGCCATCGCCCTGAGCGTTCCGGCAGGCAGCGCGCTGGCCAAGGGCGGCGCCGGCTTTGGCGGCATGGGGGGCGCAGCCGCTCTCGAGTTCGAGCATTTCGATCAGAATGGCAACGGCAGCCTGACCCCCGAGGAAATGCGCGACATCGGCAAGGCCCGCTTTGCCCGGATGGACGCCAACGGCGACGGCGAGTTGAGCGCCGAAGAGCTCGAGGCCGCGGACGACGCGCGCCGCGACGCCCGCTTTGCGCGAATGATCGACCGTCTCGACACCGATGGCAACGGCACCGTCAGCGCCGCCGAAATGGAGGCCGGCCACGACAAGATGCGCAAGGGCGGTAAGATGGGCAAAGCGCATGCCCGCGGCGACAAGGCGCGCGGTGGCAAGGACGGTGGCGAACATCGCCGGGCCGACCGTGACGGCGCCCGCGGCGGCGCAGGTTTTGACCGGCTGTTCGCGCTGATCGACACCGATGGCAACGGCAGCGTCTCGGAGGCCGAATTCGACAGCGCCAAGGAACGTCTTGCGGCCCGCCGCCCCGGCAATGCTCCGGCCCCGACCGAGAACTGAGCCCGGCTTCGGGCGCGAGCTTTCATCCCTTTGCTCCCGTCCGGTCCGCGTCTCCCCCTGCCATGGCGGGGGGAGGCGTCGAACAGACAAGGGATGACCGCAAGGGGGCTGGCGGGATTGCCCGGTTCCCAAGCGCGACAAAAGGATTTAGGCCGCGGTATATGGACATGGCGCTCGACGCAACGGACGGGATCAGTGACGAGGCATTGCTGGTGCTCTACGCCAATGGCGACGGGCCGGCGGCGCGCGCCCTGACGCTGCGCCTGACGCCCCGGGCCTATGCCCAGGCCTTTCGCATGCTGGGCGACCGCGCCGAGGCCGAGGACGTGACACAGGATGCGCTGATGCGCCTGTGGAAGATCGCGCCCAACTGGCGGCAGGGCGAGGCGCAGGTCAGCACCTGGCTTTGGCGGGTGGTGGCCAACCTGGCCACCGACCGGCTGCGCAAACGCCGCCGGGTTGCGCCGCTCGAGGACGCCGGCGAACCGGTGGACGACACCGGCGACGCCCCGGCACAGATGCAGACCGAGGCGCGCCGCGCCGCCCTGGCCGGGGCGCTGGCCAAACTGCCGGAACGGCAGCGCCGGGCGGTTGAACTGAGGCATTTCGAGGGGTTGGGCAACCCCGAGATCGCCGCCATACTTGGGATCAGCGTTGAGGCTGTCGAAAGCCTTACCGCACGTGGCAAGCGGGCCCTGGCCCGCGCGCTTGAGGGCCGCAAGGCAGAACTGGGGTACACCGATGACGAGGTCTGACAAACTGGGCGAGGAGGCTTTCCTCGAGGCGCTGTTCGAGGAAGAACGGCAGGCGCGCCGTCCTTCTGGCCCGGAGGTCTCGCCGGAGCTGCTGGCGCGGGTGATGACCGATGCCGAAACGGTGCAGGCCGGTTTCGACACAGCTAAATTGCCGGAACGCAAAGCGCCGCCGCGCCCGGGTCTTTTCGCGCAGCTTGGCGCGGCGCTGGGCGGCTGGCCGGCCTTTGCCGGGCTGGCGGCGGCGTCGGTCAGCGGGCTGTTGATCGGCATCAGCCCGCCTGAGAGCCTCAGCGAGACGGCGGCCTATTACACCACCGAGGAGGCGGCGCTTTATGATCCGGTCTCCGGCTTCGACTTCGACCTTGGGGAAGGCTGACCATGGCGGACAATACCAAACCACGCCGCATTTTGCCGGGCCTGCGGGTCGTGCTGTTTCTGTCCCTGGCGATGAACCTGGCGATTGTCGGGCTGGTGGCGGGCTTTCTGCTCACCGGCGGGCCGGGCAAGGCGCCGCCGCGCAACCCGCGTGACGCCGTGGCGCCTTACACCCAGGCCCTGACCCGCGACGACCGCAAGGCGATCGGCCGCGAATGGTTTCGCGAGATGCGCAAGGAAGGCCCGCGCGAGGCGGTGCGAGAGCGGGCCCGGGCCGAATACCGCGAAGCGCTGGCCGTGCTGCGCGCCGAGCCGTTCGATGCGGGCGCCTTCGCCGAGGTGCTCGATCGCCAGAACGCCCGTGCCGCCGCGCGTCAGCAGCGCGGCCAGGAGATCCTGGTGTCCTATGTGGCCGCGATGAGCCCCGAGGGCCGCGCCGCCTTTGCCGACCGTGTGGCCGAGGCGCTGGAGCGCGGCGACCGGCGCCACAAGTAACCCCGCTCAGGCCGCCGGGCGGCGCAGTTCGACCTGGTTGCGGCCGTGCGCCTTGGCCTTGTAGAGCGCGGCATCGGCATCCCGCAACAGCGCCTCGGGCCGCAGCGGGGCGGCACCGGCGGCGGCGCCCGGCGTGGCCTGCGGCCGCGCGATCATCACGCCGATCGAAATCGTGATGCGGATCGGCGCCTCCTGCCCGGGAATGGCGAAGGGCGCGTCCGACACCGCGGCGCAGAGCCGGTGCGCGGTGCGGTTGGCCCGGTGATCGGCGGCATCGGGCAGCACGACGAGAAACTCCTCGCCGCCGATCCGCGCCACCAGGTCGACGGCGCGCAGATTGTCGCGCAGCCGCCGCGCCAGCTCCGACAACACGGCATCGCCGGCGGCATGGCCAAAGTTGTCGTTGACCTTCTTGAAGTGATCGAGATCGGCAACCATCACCGCGAAGGGCCGGCCCAGACGGGTCGCCCGCTCCGAGATGCGGGTGATATGGGGCAGGGCGTAGCGGCGATTGAACAGCCCGGTCAGCGGATCGGTCACCGCCGCGCGGAGCCCTTCGCGCACCGTGCTGCGCAGCCGGTCGGCCATGCGTTTGCGCGCCACCAGCCGCTCTACCCGCAGGGCGATCTCGGCGGGCGAGGTATCGGCCGGGGCGACATCGTCGGCCCCCAGATCGAGCACTGCGGCCGCCAGCGGCCCGGCGTTCTCCGGTGCCAGCACCAGCACCCCGGCATAGCGGGTGGCGGCGCGGGCGCGCAGGTCGGGCAGGATCTGCATTTCCGCATCCGCCTTGCCGGCATCGAGCGCGATCACCAGCACATCCGGCGTCGCCCCGGCGGGGCCACCCGGCGGCCGGTTCAGCGGATGAAACACCTCGCGCGGCGACATCAGGTCGAGCCGATGCGGCAGCAGCCCGCGCAGCTCGCGCAGCCGGCCGGCCAGGCCGCGCCGCTCTTCGGCGATGATCCCGATGCGGGCCGGAAGATCGAAGCGCGCCGCCGGTTCCGACAGGCCCAGCGCGCGGTGGGTGCCGTCGCGCATCCGCAGCTCCATCTCGGTTTCGTGGCCACGCAGCAGCGCCCGCAGCCGGGCCAGCAAGAGCGCGTCGCAGCACGGCTGATCGAGGATGCTGCTGGCCCCGGCCTCAAGCGCGGCAATGCGGGCATCGGCGTTGTTTTCCGATGCCATCAGCACGATCGGACAATGCGCCGTGGCGGCAAGGCCGCGCAGCCGGCGGCAGAGATCGACCGGCGAGGCATCGCCCAGCCCGCCGATGAGGATCACCGAGGGGGTCTTGCGGCGTACCTGCTCCAGCGCTTCGGCGGCGCTCACCGCCTGTTCGACCTCGTAGAAGGCCGCCGCCAGTTTGACTTTCAGAACGATGCGGTTGGTCGCCACCGCATCGACAAGTAGGATTTGCCGTGCCAACAGTGAACCCTCGGGTCTTTCCTCAATCTTGTGTTAAGTTTTCGGCCCGAAGAGTTAAGAAATTCTTTCCACGCGGTAACATTCGGGAGCGCACATATGGCGTATACGCGGGAATCTGCCGAAACCCTGGGCTTGCAGGCCCTGGCCTGGCTGGTGGCGCAGGAGGATCTTGTCAGGGTCTTTCTCGGCTCGACGGGGATGGCAGAGGCCGATCTGCGGCAGCGGGCGGCCGAGCCGGATTTCCTCGGCTCGGTGCTGGATTTCATCATGATGGATGACGCCTGGGTGATCCGGTTCTGCGATGCCCACGGGCTGGCATATGAGCGGATGATGCTGGCGCGCGCGGCGCTGCCCGGCGGCGCGCAGGTGCATTGGACATGACGATCAGGGCCATCGCCTTTGACAAGGACGGCACGCTGTTCGATTTCGGCGCCACCTGGGATGGCTGGGCGGCCGGGGTGATCGCCACGCTGTCGGACGGCGATGCGGCGCTGGCGCAGGCGATGGCGGCCTCGGCGCGCTACGATCTGGAGCGGCTGACCTTCGAGCCCGACAGTCCGGTCATCGCCGGCACCGCGCGCGAGGCGGCGGAATGTTTTGCCCGCGTATTGCCCGGCCGTTCGGTGGAGCAGGTCGAGCGCTTTCTCGACGCGGCCGCCCGCAATGCGCCGCTGGCCCCCGCGGTGCCACTGGCGCCTCTGCTCGGCGCCTTGACCGCCCGCGGCCTGCGGCTTGGCGTGGTGACCAATGACACCGAAACCTCGGCGCGGGCGCATCTGGCGGCGGTCGAGGTCACCGGGCTGTTCGATTTCATCGCCGGGTTCGACAGCGGCTATGGCATGAAGCCCGATCCGGCGCCGCTCCTGGCCTTTGCCAGTGCGGTCGAGATCCCGCCGGAAGACGTGGTGATGGTGGGCGACAGCACCCATGACCTGATTGCCGGCCGCGCGGCGGGCATGGTCACGGTCGGCGTGCTGACCGGCCCGGCCCGGGCCGACGCGCTGGCGCCGCATGCGGATGCCGTGCTGGCCGACATCGGTCATCTGCCCGACTGGCTCGACGGACGCTGAGATGACCCGCGCGCCCCGGCGCGGGGGCCGGGGCCTCCTGGCGCGCGGGCCGTTTCCCGAGGTGCGCGCCTTGGGCGGAGAGGTCCCGGCGCAGGGGCCGGGACGGGAGCGGGCTGACGGTCAGCGCTGGCTGGTTTGCCAGTCGGGGTGAATCCAGGGCTCGGCGTTCTCCGGCGGCAGCGGGCTGCGGCCGAGGATGTGATCGGCGGCTTTCTCCCCCACCATGATCGAGGGTGCATTGAGGTTGCCATTGGTGATCCGCGGAAAGATCGAGCTGTCGGCCACCCGCAGCCCCTCGACGCCGATCACCCGGGCCTCCGGGTCGACCACCGCGCCGGGATCGTCGCGGGCGCCCATCCGGCAGGTGCCGCAGGGGTGATAGGCGCTTTCCACGTGCTCGCGAATGAACCCGTCAAGCTCGGCATCGCTCTGTACATCCGCGCCAGGCTGAATCTCGGCGCCGGCAAAGGGTTGGAAGGCCTCCTGGGCAAAGATCTCGCGGGTGAGGTGGATGCAGGTGCGGAAGTCTTCCCAATCCTTGGCATGCGACATGTAGTTGAACTGGATTTTCGGGGCGTCCCGCGGATCGCGCGAACGCAGGCTGACCGAGCCACGCGAGGGCGAGCGCATCGGGCCGACATGGGCCTGGAAACCATGGCCCTCGGCCGCCGCCTTGCCGTCGTAGCGCACGGCGATCGGCAGGAAGTGATACTGGATGTCCGGGTAGCGCACGCCCGCGCGCGAGCGGATGAAGGCGGCGCTTTCGAACTGGTTCGAGGCGCCCGGCCCGCGCCGCGCCGCCAGCCATTGAAGCCCGACCCAGGCCTTGCCGAAGAGGTTCCAGTACTTGAACAGAGACACCGGCTGCGAGGCAGCCATCTGCACATAGAGCTCGAGATGGTCCTGAAGATTCATCCCCACGCCGGGGCGGTTGGCCAGCACCTCGATGCCATGTGCCGAGAGATGCGCGCCGGGGCCCACGCCCGAGAGCATCAGCAGCTTTGGCGAATTGATCGACGAGGCGGCGAGGATCACCTCGCGGCCGGCATGCACGGTGTCGCGCCCGCCATGACGCAAAAGCTCAACGCCGGTGGCGCGGCCCTCCTTGATCACCACCCGCGTCGCCAGCCCGCGCACCAGGGTGCAGCGGCCCGTGGCGCGGGCCGGTTTGAGATAGGCCCGCGCCGCCGACCAGCGTTCGCCCCCATGAATCGTCGAATCCATCGGGCCAAAGCCTTCCTGCTTGGCGCCGTTGTAATCCTCGGTGGTCTCGTAGCCCGCCTGTCTGCCGGCTTCGACAAAGGCCTTGACCAGCGGGTTCTCGCGGCTGCCGCGGCTGACGTGCAGGGGGCCGTCGGTGCCGCGCCAGGACGGATCGCCGCCATGGCCGCTGGCGTGCCAGTTCTCCATCCGCTTGAAATAGGGCAGCACATCCGCCGCCGCCCAGCCGCTGGCGCCGGTGTCGCTCCAGTGATCGAAGTCCTCGGCATGGCCGCGCACATAGACCATGCCGTTGATCGACGACGAGCCGCCGATCACCTTGCCGCGCGGACAGGCCAGCCTGCGGCCGCCGAGATAGGGCTCGGGCTCCGACTGGTACCCCCAGTCGTAGCGCTTCATGTTCATCGGGTAGGACAGCGCGCCGGGCATCTGGATGAACGGCCC
This sequence comes from Marinovum sp. PR37, assembly GCF_028807375.1. NCBI lineage: Bacteria > Pseudomonadati > Pseudomonadota > Alphaproteobacteria > Rhodobacterales > Roseobacteraceae > Marinovum > Marinovum sp. PR37. The sequence continues at coordinate 221,050 of NZ_JARAML010000002.1, forward strand.
CTTGTCCGAGCCGCCATGCTCGATCACCACGACGCTGCGCCCGGCTTCGGTCAGGCGGTGGGCCAGTGCGCAGCCGGCGGACCCGGCGCCTACGATGACGTAATCGGCCTGCATATCAGAAAGGTGCCTCGATCTGGGACATGCGGACATAGACGGATTTGAGCTGGGAATAATGCTCGATCGCCGCCTTGGCGTTCTCACGTCCGACCCCCGAGAGTTTCGAGCCGCCAAAAGGCACTTCGACCGGGGCGTCGTTGTAGGAATTGATGAAGCAGCTGCCGGCCTGCAACTGGCGGATCACCCGATGGGCGCGGGTGATGTTGGTGGTGAAGACCCCGGCCGAGAGGCCGAATTCCGTCGCATTGCCACGGGCCACGGCCTCGGCCTCGTCGTCGAATTTCAGCACCGAGAGCACCGGGCCGAAAATCTCCTCGCGGGCAATGGTCATCTCGTCGGTGACATCGGCAAACAGCGTCGGGGCCACCCAGAAACCGGGGCCCTCCAGGGCGGCGCCGCCAGTGACGAGACGCGCGCCTTCGGCTTTGCCGGCCTCGATGTATCCCAGCACCTTGTCGCGCTGTTCGGCGCTCACCAGCGGGCCGAAATTGACCTCCGGATCCAGCGGGTCGCCGGTCTTTACGCCGTGGAGCCGTTCGGCCATGCGGGTAACGAAGGCGTCGTAGATGCCGGCCTGCACGAAAACCCGGGTGCCGTTGGAACAGACCTGGCCCGAGGAATAGAAGTTGGCCAGGATCGCGCCCGAGACCGCATCCTCGAGATCGGCGTCGTCGAAGATCAGCAGCGGCGACTTGCCGCCCAGCTCCATGGTGACATTCTTGATGCCCTCGGCGGCGGCGGCATAGACTTTGCGGCCGGTGGGCACCGAGCCGGTGAGCGAGACCTTGGCGATGCGCGGATCGGCGATCAGTTTCGCGCCCACGTCGCCGCGCCCCTGGATGACGTTGAACAGGCCCGGAGGCGCGCCGGCCTCGACCAGTATCTCGGCCACCTTCAGAGCGCAGAGCGTGGTGGTTTCGGAGGGTTTGAACACCATGGCATTGCCACAGGCCAGCGCCGGCGCGGCCTTCCAGCAGGCGATCTGGGTGGGGTAGTTCCAGGCCCCGATCCCGGCGCAGACGCCCAGCGGCTCGCGCATCGTATAGGCCCAGTCCTCGCCCAGCGGGATATGCTCGCCGGTGAGGCTGGCGGCGAGGCCGCCGAAATATTCCAGCGCATCGGCACCCGAGGTGGCATCGACCAGCGAGGTTTCCTGATAGGGTTTGCCGGTGTCCAGGGTTTCGAGCTGGCTCAGCTCGTGGTTGCGGGCGCGCATGATGTCGGCGGCGCGGCGCAGCACCCGGCCGCGTTCGGTGCCCGAACGCGCGGCCCAGTCCTGCTGGGCATGCAGGGCGGCGGCGATCGCCTGTTCGACGATGCCATCGGTGGCGGCATGGACGCTGGCGATCTGTTCGCCGGTGAAGGGATAGATCACTGCGATCTCGTCGCCCGAGGTGTCTTCGATGTAATAGCCGCCGACGAAATGGCTGGCCTTGGGCTGGGGGGCGGGCAGGGTCATTGCGCGCTTCCTTTCAGTTCCAACTGGATATGTGTCATCGCCAGATCGGCGGCATGACGGTGTTCGGTCTCGCGCGGGGCGAGGCCCTCGCGCAGGTAGAGCCCGTCGATCATCGCCGCGATTCGTTCGGCGGCGGCGGCGGGGTCGGCGACCAGCGGGCGCAGGGCGTGGCGCAGGTTGGCGCGCAGGCGGCGTTGATAGACCGACAGGAGCCGCGCGGCCTCGCCCGAGGACAGCGCCAGCGCATAGAAGTTCATCCAGGCCGAGACCACCTCGCGGCGGAAATGCCCGGGTGCGAATCCGGCCAGAACGATGGCCTCGAGCCGCGCCTGCCGGCCCTGAGCCCCGCGCAGCGCCTCGCGCACGTCGGCGCCATAAACGCTGAGGATATGCCGCATGGTCGACAGGAACAGTTGTTCCTTGCCGCCGAAATAATGATGCGCCAGCGCCGGCGACACGCCGGCGCGGCGCGCGATGGCAGAGACCGTGATGTCGAGCGTGCCTTTGGCGCCGATCTCGGCAATAGTCGCCTGTATCAGCGCTTCACGACGGATCGGCTCCATTCCGACCTTGGGCATGAGATCCTCCGGATTGAAGTCTGGGATTTATATGTTATTGATTGACTGGTCAGTCAACAAAAATCAGGGAGATGAATCACATGAAACTCAGGATCACGGCCTCCGCGCTGGCGATCGGCTTAGCCACGCCTGCCTTTGCCGAATGTGACGAAGTGAACTTTGCAGATGTCGGCTGGACCGACATCACCGCCACCACCGCCGCCACCACCACGGTGCTGGACGCGCTGGGCTATGAGACCGATATCAAGGTGCTGTCGGTGCCGGTCACCTATACCTCGCTGGCCAACGGCGATATCGATATTTTCCTCGGCAACTGGATGCCGACGATGGAAGGTGACATCGCGCCCTACCGCGAAGCCGGCACCGTCGATACCGTGCGCGCCAACCTGGAAGGCGCGAAATACACATTGGCGGTGAACAAGGCCGCGTCCGATCTGGGGATCGCCGATTTCGCCGATATCGCGGCCCACAAAGAGGCGCTCGACGGCGAAATCTATGGCATCGAGCCGGGCAATGACGGCAACCGGCTGATTTTGTCGATGATCGAGGAAAATGCCTTTGGCCTCGAAGGTTTCGAAGTGGTCGAAAGCTCTGAGCAGGGCATGCTGGCCCAGGTCGCCCGGGCCGACCGGCGGGACGAACCGGTGGTCTTCCTCGGCTGGGAACCGCATCCGATGAACGCCAATTACGAGATGTCCTATCTCACCGGCGGCGACGATTACTTTGGTCCCAACCTCGGCGGTGCCACGGTCTTTACCAACACCTCCGCCGGCTATGTCGAGCAATGCCCCAACGTCGGCAAGCTGCTGCAAAACCTCGAGTTCACGCTGGCGATGGAAAACGAGATCATGGCGGCGATCCTCGACGACGGCGAAAGCCCGTCGGATGCGGCCAGGGCCTGGCTCTCGGCAAACATGGGGGTGCTCGACGGCTGGCTCGACGGCGTCACCACCAAGGACGGCGGCGATGCGATGGCCGCGGTAAAGGCCGCGCTGGAGTGAGTTCGGCCGCTGCGGACATGTTCGCCCCTGCCTGCGGGCAGGGGCGCTTGCGCGGCGCGTCAGCCCTCTTCGGGCATCAGCGCGTTGTCCAGATCATTGGCGCGCATCGCCGCCGGGCGGCTGGCCAGCCGCTTGGCGTAATCGGCAAAGCCGGGGCGTTCGGGCAGGGTGCCGAACTGCATCCCCCACTGGATCTGCGCCCCCACGTAGACATCGGCCGCCGTGAACCGCGCGCCGCAGACAAAGGGCCGCCCGTCGGCCAGCATCGCCGCAAGCGCATCGGCCACGGTATCGAGACTGCCATAGCCCGATCGTCCGCGCGCCTGCGGATCGTCGGGCAGGGCGAAGCCGAACGACGTATTGGTGACCGCCTGCTCGCCGGGACCGGCGGCCAGAAAAAGCCAGCGAAAGAAATCGGCGCGCTCGTCGGGCTCGGGCGCCAGCCCGGCCTCGGGAAAGGCAAAGGCGAGATAGGTGCAGATCGCCGCCGCCTCGGTCACCACCTGGCCGTCATGCACGATGGCCGGCACCTTGCCCATGGGATTGAGCGCCAGATACTCCGGCGATTTCATCTCGGGGCCGTAAGCCAGCACCTTGGTCTCGTAGGTCGCGCCGACCTCTTCGAGCATCCAGCGGGCAATCCGGCCGCGCGACATCGGGTTGGTGTAGAACACAAGCGCCATGAACAATCTCCCTCGGGTTTGGAGGAAAGAGTGACAGCAGACACTACAATCGGCAACCGGGAGGCCCGCGCATGGAGTGGCTGACCGACAACAAGATCCCCGTGGGCAAATCCGCCGCCTGGATCTTTGATCTGATGCAGGACTACGGCGCCTGGTTCTTCGACGCCCTGTCGGATGCCATGGACGCGATGATCGAGGCCATCCTCTGGGTGCTGCAAAGCCCGCATCCGCTGCTGGTCATCGCCGCCTTCGCGGCGCTGACCTACGGGTTGCAACGCAGCTGGAAGGTCACGCTCTTCGTGGTGCTGGGCTTTCTCTTCATCCTCAATCAGGGCTACTGGGAGGAAACCACCGAGAGCCTGACGCTGGTGTTGTCGGCCTGCGTGGTCTGCATGGGGGTGGGGGTGCCGATCGGCATCGCCGTGGCGCACCGGCCCAGGCTCTATGCCTGGATGCGGCCGGTGCTCGACCTGATGCAGACCTTGCCGACCTTCGTCTATCTGATCCCTGCGATCGTGTTCTTCGGCATCGGCATGGTGCCCGGCCTGATCGCCACGGTGATCTTTGTCGTGCCGGCGCCGATCCGGCTCACCCATCTGGGTGTGACCTCGACCCCTGATGCGCTGCTCGAGGCGGCGGATGCATTCGGCGCCACCGGCTGGCAGAAGCTGCTGAAGGTGGAACTGCCCTATGCCTTTCCGCAGATCATGGCCGGTCTGAACCAGACCATCATGCTGTCGCTGTCGATGGTGGTGATCGCCGCGCTGGTGGGCGCTGACGGGCTTGGCGTGCCGGTGGTGCGCGCACTCAACCAGGTGAATACCTCGCTGGGCTTCGAGAGCGGCTTTGTCATCGTCGTCGTTGCCATCATGCTGGACCGGATGCTGAGGGTGGACCGCAAATGATCACACGCAAGAACGCCGTCGAATTCGACAATGTCTCCATCGTCTTCGGCAATCATCCCGAAGAGGCGCTGCCGTTGATGGACAAGGGCCGCGACCGCGCCGAGATCCAGCAGGAAACCAGCCAGGTTCTGGGCGTGCACAACTGCCGCATCGACGTCCGGGAGGGCGAGATCCTCGTGCTCATGGGGCTCTCGGGCTCGGGCAAGTCGACCCTCTTGCGCGCGGTCAACGGGCTCAACCCGGTGGTGCGCGGCCAAGTCCGTCTGCGCTGCGGCGACGAAATGGTGAATGTCACGCACGCCGATGCAAAGAGCCTGCGCGACCTGCGCCTGCGCCATGTCGCCATGGTGTTCCAGCAGTTCGGCCTGCTGCCTTGGCGCACGGTGCGCGACAACGTGGTGCTGGGGCTGGAGCTTGGCGGCATGGACCGCAAGGCGCGCAATGCCCAGGCCGAGGAAGAGCTGGCGCTGGTTGGCCTCGCCGACTGGTCCGACCGCAAGGTCGGCGAGCTCTCGGGTGGCATGCAGCAGCGGGTGGGCCTGGCGCGGGCCTTTGCCACCAAGGCGCCGGTGCTTCTGATGGACGAGCCGTTCTCGGCGCTCGATCCGTTGATCCGCACCCGGTTACAGGATGAGCTGCTCGACCTGCAACAGCGCCTCGGCCGCACCATCATCTTTGTCAGCCACGATCTCGACGAGGCCTTCAAGATCGGCGACCGCATCGCCATCATGGAGGGCGGGCGGATCGTGCAATGCGGCACCCCGCGCGAGATCTTCTCCAACCCGGCCACCGATTACGTGGCCGATTTCGTGGCGCATATGAACCCGCTCGGCGTGCTCTGCGCCCGCGACATGATGCAGCCCGGCGCGGGCGGGGGACCGGAGGTCGCGCCGGAGACGCCGATCAACGATCTGGTGCAGATGTTCTCGGATCAGGTGGACGAAATCACCGTGACCCGCGACGGCCAGGCGCTGGGCGTGGTGACCCGCGACACCCTGCTGCACCGCCTGGCGCAGACCATGCCGGGGTGATTGACGCGCCGCCGTCCCGGCCTCCGCGCCGGGACCTTTTGCCTTTGACCTCGGGGCCCCGGATCACGTCCGGGGCGCACCAGCCTCCTTCGGTCGCGGCCCCGCCAAGTCACGCCGAGAGCGCCACCTCTGGCGCGGCGACCTTGGGCCATGTGATCAGCAACACCGCCACGCCGGTCACTGCTTGGGCGGCCAGGCTCTCGGCCAGCCGGTCCAGCGTGCAGGTGAACCGGCGCTCGCCGGGTTTCGAGACCTCGACCGCCACCGTCACCTCCGCCGCGCCGGGCAGACCGCGGGCGCGCAGCCCGTCGACGATCCGCGTCGCCTGCCGCACCGCCATGTAAAGCGCCAGCGTGGTGCCCGGCCGGGCGTGGCGGGCGCAGTCGGGCAGGGGATCTTCGTCGCGGCAGGTGCCGGTGGTCAGCACCAGCGTATCCGACACCCCGCGCGTGGTCAGCGACCGGCCGGCGCTTGCCGCTGCGGCGCAGGCGGCGGTGATGCCGGGCACGATCTCCACCGCGATGCCGGCCGCCTCCGCAGCCTCCAGCTCCTCGGTGGCGCGGCCGAAGATGCCGGGATCGCCCGATTTCAGGCGCACCACCCGCTGGCCGCGCTGCGCCGCCGCAACGATCACCGCGTTGATTCGCTCCTGCGGCCAGGCATGGGCGCCGACCACCTTGCCGACAAAGACCCGCTCGGCATCGCGCCGCGCCAGTTCCAACACTTCGGCATCGACCAGACGGTCATAGAAAATCACATCCGCCTCCTGCAACCGCTGCACCGCGCGCAGGGTCAGCAGGTCGCGGGCGCCAGGGCCGGCGCCGACCAGCGCAATGCTCCCCTCGGGCGCATCGCCCGGCGCGCGTCCCTCGGCAATCGCCGCCTTCAGCGCCTGTGCCGCCGCGCGTTCGGCGCCCCGGGTCCAGGCCGCGCGCGGCGTGTCGGAAAACGCCCAGGCCCAGAAGGCGCGGCGCCGCGCGGGCGCGACGCGTTGCGCCACCGCGCCGCGCATCCGCCCCGCCAGAGCGGCCAGCCCGCCGAGGTTGGGGGCCAGCATCTGTTCCACCTGGGTCTTGATCTGTCGCGCCAGCACCGGGGCGGTGCCTTCGGTGCCGATCGCCACCACCACCGGGTCGCGATCGACCAGCGAGGGCGTCGTCAGGTCGCAGAGATCGGGCCGGTCGACCACATTGACCGGGCAGCCGCCGGCCTTGGCCAGCCCGTGCAGCGCCGCATCGAGCCCCGGGCAGCCGGTGGCGACAAAACCCATGGCCGCGCCTTCAAACAGCGCCGGGGTGATCGCCCCGGCGTGATGCACCGCACGGCCCTCGGCCACCAGCGCCGCCAACTCGGCGTCCAGTTCCGGTGCCGCCAGCACCAGCGTCGCGTCGGTCTTGAGCATCAGCCGCGCCTTCTGCGCCGCCTGTTCGCCGCCGCCGCAGATCACAACCCGGCGGCCGGTGGTGCGGATGAACATGGGAAAGCTTTTCATCTCGGTCTCCTCTCAGGCAGACATCCTCAGGCGGCCCGCGCGCGGTGGCGCCGGGCCCAGAGCGATTGCGCCAATTCTTCCGGCCGGTCATGGCCCAGCGTTTCCAGTGCCAGCGCGGCGGTGCCGGTCACCACGGCCCGGGCAAAGGGATCGTCGCGGTCGCCGGCCCAGAGCGCGGCGAGATGCGCGGGGTCGGTGTCGCCGTCATCCAGTCGGCGGGTGTCGTCGGTCAACGCGGGCGCCACGCTTTGCCAGGCTGCGCCGTCGCGCAGGCCAAAACAGGCGATCTGCTTGCCGGCGTGGCGTTCGAACTCGCCGCCGCCGCCCTTGATCACCGTCTGTCGCGTCAGGCCGAGGTGTTGCGCCGCCTCGGTCTGCAACCCGCGATAACACGGGTGAAACACCCCCTGAACCGAGGCTGCCGCCCCGCCGGGGTTGAACATCCGGCAGACGGTGTTGACGCAGGAGCGCAGGCCCAGCACGTCGCGCAGCCGGAGCAGCGCAAACAGCCGGGGCGAGAGGGTTTCCAGCGGCAGATAGGCCACGCCCTGGGTGGTGAGGCTCTGCGCGCAATCGGCCGGATCGGCGATCAGGGGAATCCCCGCCGGGCCGAGCCCCTGCCGCACCGCGCCATCGGCGCCGTTGTAGCCATGCATCAGCACCCGGTGCCCGGCCCGCGCCACCAGCCGCGCCGAGAGCAGAAACCAGGGAAGCCCGCGCGTCCGGCCTGCGGCATAGGAGGGCCAGTCGAGGTCGGGGCGGGGCAGGGGCGGCAGGGTGGCGCCGGCGGCGCGGGCAAAGCCCGCGATCTCTTCCGGCGTTTCGCCTTTCATCCGCATCAGCATCAGGAGCGCGCCGATCGCTTCCGGCGCCGCGCCACCGCGCAGCATCAGCGCCATTGCTTCCTGCGCCTCTTCCTGCGTCAGCGACCGCGACCGGCCGGGGCCGCGCCCGAGGATGCGGACATAGGGGGCCAGGCTCATTCCGCCGCCTCCGGGGTGGCGCAGCGCGCCAGAAGCTCGGCCAGCTCGGGCCGGCAGGAGCCGCAGTTGGTGCCGGCGCCAAGCGCCGCGCCGATTGCCTCGACGCTCATCAGCCCCTCGGTCTCGATGGCGGTGAGGATGGTGTTGACCCCGACCGAGAAGCAGGAGCAGAGCACCGGCCCGGGGTCGGGCTGATCGGCCGGCGGCGCGCCGGTGATCGCCTGCGGTGCCTCGGCTCCGGGCAGAGTGACGAGATAGTCGCGCAGCACCGCCACCGGCTCCGGGGCGACAAAGAGCGCGGCCAGCAAGCGGCCCTCGTCGTAGAACGCCAGCCGGGCGATGCCGCGCGCGCTGTCGATCACCGATTGCACCTCTGCCTCGGGCAGGCCGAAGAGCCTGCGAGCCTCGGCCTCCCAGTCGGCGACCGGCGTGGTGCCGGCCAGTTCGGCGCGATACCCCGAGGGCGTGCGGGCGCGCGCCCAATAGGCGCAATCGGGGGCGAGATCGCCGGCGGTGACGGCAAAGCCGTACCAGGCCGCCGCCAGTTTGGTGACGGCGCAGACCGCCGCCTTGCTTTCCGGCTGGCCCGAGACCGGATCGACCACCGGCGCCACCAGCGCGTCGATCCGGCCCGAGGGCGCGGTCTCGCCGGTCCAGTGCATCGGTGCAAAGACGTCGCCCTGCTGCACATCTGAGCTGATCCGGGCGCGCAGGATGGCGTTGCCCTGCGGGCTCTGCACCTGCACCAGGTCGCCCGGTTCAAGCGCGAGCGCGGCGGCGTCGCCGGGGTGAATGTCGAGGAAGGGCTCGGCCAGATGCGCCGAGAGCCGCGGCGACAGCGCGGTACGCGTCATCGTGTGCCATTGGTCGCGGATACGGCCGGTGTTGAGCCGGAAGGGATAACGTGGCGCGCGTTTCGCCTCTGGCGCGCGGTGGCGCAGCGGCAGCATCCTGCCCCGGCCGTCGGGGTGAAAGAATTGGCCGTCGGCAAAGAAACGTCCGCCTTCGCGCGCCTCGGTCAGCGGCCAGCGGCGGGGCGCCAGCATGTCGTAATCCGGGTCGTCGAGATCGCGCAGGGCCGAGATGTCGAAATCGCGGCCGAAGTAGCCGGCAATGCCGGAGAGTGCGGCGTATTCACGGAAGATCTCGGCAGGGGCCTGATAGTCGAAGGCGGCGCGAAAGCCCATGCGGCGGCCGACATCGGCCAGGATGTCCCAGTCGGGCCGCGCCTGGCCCGGCGCCGGCAGGACGCTGCGCTGCCGGCTGATGGTGCGGTCGGAATTGGTGACGGTGCCGCTTTTCTCGGCCCAGGCGGCGGCGGGCAGGAGCACATCGGCCAGCCGCGCGGTATCGGTCTCGGCGGTGATGTCGGAGACCACGGTGAAATCGCAGCCGGAAATGGCGTCGCGCACCGCGTCGGCATCGGGCATCGAGACCGCCGGGTTGGTATGGATGATCCAGAGCGCCTTGATCCGGCCGTCGCCCACCGCCTGAAACATGTCGACGGCCTTGAGCCCCTGGGTCTCGGGCATTGCTGGCGCCTGCCAGAATTCGCGCACGGCGGTGCGGTGGCTGGGGTTCTCGATATCGAGGTGGCAGGCCAGCATATTGGCCAGGCCGCCCACTTCCCGCCCACCCATGGCATTGGGCTGGCCGGTGACGGAAAACGGCCCCGCGCCCGGCTTGCCGATGCGCCCGGTTGCCAGATGACAATTGAGAATGGCATTGACCTTGTCGGCCCCGGACGAGGATTGGTTCACCCCCTGGCTGAAGACGGTAACCACCTTGTCATGCCGCATCCAGAGCTGGCAAAAGGCGGCGATCTCGGCCTCGCTCAGCCCGGTGACCGTGGGATCATCGGCATAGGCGGCCTCGAGCGCGGCGTCGAAACCATCGACATTGCGCAGGTAGGCTTTGTCAAAGGCGCCGCCCTCGTAGATCTCGACCAGAAGCCGGTTGAATAGCGCCACGTCGCTGCCAGAGGCGAGCGCCAGGTGCATGTCGGCGCCGTCGCAGCTGGCGGTGCGGCGCGGGTCGACGACGACGATCTTTGTCCCGCGTTTCGCCCGCGCGGCCAGCACCCGCTGATAGAGCACCGGATGGCACCAGGCGAGGTTGGAACCCACCAGAACCACGAGGTCGGCCGCGTCAAGATCCTCGTAGGAGCCGGGCACGGTATCGGTGCCGAAGGCGCGCTTGTGGCCGGCGACGGTCGAGGCCATGCAGAGCCGCGAATTGGTGTCGATATTGGCCGAGCCGATAAAGCCTTTCATCAGCTTGTTGGCGACGTAATAATCCTCGGTCAGCAATTGGCCCGAGACGTAGAAGGCCACCGAATCCGGCCCGTGCCGCGCGATGGTGTCGGAGAACTTTTTGGCGACCAGGTCGAGCGCGCTGTCCCAGCCCACCTCCTGCCCGCTGATGCGCGGGGCGAGCAGGCGACCGGCCCGGTCGAGCGTGTCCCCGAGCGCCGAGCCCTTGGAGCAGAGCCTGCCGCGATTGGCCGGGTGGTCCGGATCCCCCCTGACGTCCAGACCACCCGCGCCGTCCGGGCGCAGGATGACCCCGCATCCCACGCCGCAATAGGGGCAGGTAGACCGTGTTTCACTCACACCCGCCCCGTCCATCACGCCGCACTCCGATGCGCGAGTTTGGTGGTGTCGATCAGGATCCTCCCATCCTCGACCCGCACCGGATAGGTCGCGATGCGGCCCTCGTCGGCGCCCTGCGCCTGACCGGTGTTCAGATCGAACACCCAGTTGTGCAGCGGGCAGGTAACCGACTGGCCGTGCACGATGCCGTGGTTCAGCGGCCCGCCCTTGTGCGGGCAGCGGTCGGAGGTGGCAAAGACCTCGTCCGGCGCGGTGCGAAACAGCGCCACGCAACCGACCTTGGTCTTGATCACCCGGGCGCCGCGCAGCGGGATGTCGTTGATGTCTCCGATGTCGAGCCAGCTCATTCCGCGGCCTCCAGGGTAAGATCGGCAAGGGGTTGATATTGCTCGGACTTGCTCTCGGCCTCTTCGGCCCAGGGGTCCTTGCGATAGATCGTTTGCGATAGCTCGAAGCGCGCGATCAACGCCGCGCGTTCCTCGAGGTCGTCGACTACACGCTCTTTCACCCAGTCGAGACCCACCTTGGCGACCCATTTGTAGGGCCGGTCGAGGTATTTGGCGTTCTCGCGGTAGAGCTGCATGAAGGCGGTGGCGAGGTCGATCGCCTCCTGCTCGGTCCTGGCTTCGGCCAGCCGCTCGGTTTCCTTCACGTCCATGCCGGCGGCCCCGGCGACACCGATCTGATAGCCGCTGTCGACGCAGACCACGCCGATATCCTTGCAGGTCGCCTCGGCGCAGTTGCGCGGGCAGCCCGAGACCGCCAGCTTGACCTTGTGTGGTGTCCAGGAGCCCCAGAGCTTTTTCTCGAGCTGGATGCCCAGCCCGGTGCTGTCCTGCGTGCCGAAGCGGCAGTGATCCTTGCCGACGCAGGTCTTCACCGTGCGCAGGCCCTTGGCATAGGCATGGCCAGAAACCATGCCGGCGGCGTTCAGATCGGCCCAGATCGCGGGCAGATCCTCGCCCTTGACGCCCAGCAGGTCGATCCGCTGGCCGCCGGTCACATGCACCGTGGGCACCTTGTACTTGTCCGCCGCATCGGCAATGGCGCGCAGCTCGTCCGGCGTGGTCATGCCGCCGAACATCCGGGGCACGACCGAGAAGGTGCCGTCTTTCTGGATGTTGGCGTGCTTGCGCTCGTTGATGAAACGGCTCTGCGGGTCGTCCTGATATTCCAGCGGCCAGTCGGCCAGCAGGTAATAGTTCACCGCCGGGCGGCAGACATGGCAACCGTTGGGCGTGGACCAGCCCAGCTCCTGCCAGACCGCGGCCTGGCTTTTCAGCTCCTGGCTCTTGATCAGCCGGCGCACGTCCTCGTGGCTGAGATCCGTGCAGCCGCAGATCGCTTGCGACGCCGGCATCTGGAAATCGTCGCCCAGCGTGACTTGCAACACCTGTTCCACCAGCCCGGTGCAGGTGCCGCAGGAGGCGCTGGCCTTGGTGGTGGCCTTGATTGCGCCGAGGTCTGTGGCCCCGTCTTCGATGGCAGATACGATGGTGCCCTTGCAGATGCCGTTGCAGCCACAGATTTCCGCATCAAGCGGCAATGCTGCAACGGCTGACAGAGGGTCCGCGGCGGCACCTCCCTGATAGGAGGGGCCAAAGATCAGCGTGTCGCGCATCTCTTCGATGTCCGTGCCGTCCTTGATCAGCCCGAAGAACCAGTTGCCGTCGGCGGTATCGCCATACATCACCGCGCCGATCAGCCTGTTGTCCTCGATCACCAGCCGCTTGTAGACGCCGCGCGCCGGATCGCGGAACACGATGTCCTCGCGACCTTCGCCCTCGGCGAAATCGCCGGCGGAGAACAGATCGCAGCCGGTGACCTTGAGCTTGGTCGACAGCTCCTTCGGGACGAAAGCGCCGTCTTCGCCCAGAAGCGCGGCTGCGACGACCTTGGCCTGATCGTAGAGCGGCGCGACAAGGCCGAAAAGCTGGCCGTCGAACTCCACGCATTCGCCCACGGCATAGACATCGGGGTCCGAGGTCTGCATCTGCGCGGAAACCTCGATGCCACGCCCCACGGTGAGGCCCGCATCATTGGCCAGCCGTGTTTCCGGGCGGATGCCCACGGCCATGACCACCAGATCGGCAGGCAGGGTTTCGCCGCTGTCGAGCAGAACCGCTTCGGCCTTGTCCTCGCCCAGAATGGCCTTGGTCGAGGCCTGGGTCTTGACGGTAATGCCGCGCCCCTCCAGATCCTTGCGCAGCAGATAGCCCGCGGCTTCGTCGAGTTGCCGCTCCATCAGGTGGCCCATCAGGTGCAGCACGGTCACATCCATGCCGCGCTGGGCGAGGCCGGCGGCCGCTTCCAGACCCAGCAGACCGCCGCCGATCACCACGGCGCTGCCGCCCTTGGAGGAGGCCTCGATCATCGCGTTGGTGTCATCGAGATCGCGGTAGGAGATCACCCCGGGCAGGTCCTTGCCGGGCACCGGAATGATGAAGGGCGCTGAGCCGGTGCCGATCAGCAGCTTGTCATAGGCGACCTCGCCGTTTTCGCCGATCACCACCTTGCGGGCGCGGTCGATGCCGACAACGCTTTCGCCGAACCGGCAGGTGACCTTGTTGCCATTGTACCAATCGTCGTCATGGGTGACGATCTCGGCATAGCTCTTTTCCCCCGACAACACCGGTGACAGCATGATGCGGTTGTAGTTGCCGCGTGCCTCTGCGTTGAACAGGGTGACTTCATAGGCGTCGGGGGCTTGTTCGAACAGATGCTCCAGCACCCGTCCCGAAGCCATGCCGGCGCCGATAACGACCAGTTTCTGCATGTCGTTTCCTTTCACGAATACCAGGCGACGATGTGTGACACCTCGCCCTTGGAATGGATCGGCAGGGCCACGAAATTCTCGTAGCCGGCGGCAATTCCGGCGACGCCTTGGTCGACCACCGGCAGGCCGGAGCCCAGCACCCGGCCGATCAGCCCCTGCCAGGCAGCGGCGCGGCGCGGCTCTTCCGCCTCGGCGGCCCAGAGCCGGCCCTCGCGGGCGCAGATGCCGTCGATCAGCACCGCCGCACCGTCCTTGCCGACGCGAGCCGCGCGGGCGTCCCAGATCTCGAAACGCCGGGCGATCGGCGTGCCCCGCGCCGACAGCAGCGTCAGCACGAAGGTCTCGCCGCTCGGCACCGGCACCGGCAGGCCGAGACCGGTGGTCAGCCCGGCCTGTCCGGCGCTTTCCGAGCGGACGAAGCCATAGCTCGAGCCCAGGTCGCGCATCAGGATCGGCGTATTGGCTGCCCAGACCGCCCCGGGCAGACCCTGGCCGCGCGGGAAATGCGTGTGTTTCGAGACAAATTCGAAATGTTTGGCGGCGCCGTAATAGCCGTCTTCGAGCATCAGCAGGTTGTCTTTCGACTGCCAGACCTCAAGCGCGCCGATCCTGTCCTCGCCGTCGCCGCAGAGCACCACGAGCACCGCCTTCAGCGCCTTGCCGTCAAACAGCGGCACCGCCACGGCGCTGGTCAGACCGGCCGCCCTGGCGGCATCGGCGCGTTTGAAGCTGGCCGGGTCCAATGTCTTGAAGACCACCGGGCGTTCCTCGGCCCAGGCCATGCCCGGCAGGCCTTCGCCCTTGGCAAAGCTGGTCTGGCCAGAAGCCGCCTTGAACTCGGTCAGATCGCCGTAGTTGCCGCCCGCCAGTTTCAGCACGCCCTCTTCGGGCACCCAGTATTCGGTGACCTCGATGAAGGTGCGCACCTCGGTGTCGGTCATCGCTTCCATCATGCGGCTTCCTTCTCATCGGGCTTGGCGGCCGGGGTGGCGGCCTTCGGCTTGGCGCCATGCTCGTATTCTTCGAGAAAGCTCAGCACCTGCTCGCGGTAGAGGTAGTAATCGGGATGTTCGAGCAGCGCCTTGCGGGTGCGCGGACGGGGCCGGTCGACGTTGACGATGCGGCCGATGGTGGCCTGGGGGCCGTTGGTCATCATCACCACGCGGTCGGCCAGCAGGATCGCCTCGTCCACGTCATGAGTGACGCAGATCGCGGTGACCTTGGTGCGCGACCACACTTCCATCAGCACCTCCTGCAATTCCCATCGCGTCAGGCTGTCGAGCATCCCGAAGGGCTCGTCGAGCAGAAGCAGTTTGGGCGAAAGCGCGAAGGCCCGGGCGATGCCGACACGTTGTTTCATGCCGTTCGACATGTCGGCGGCCGAGCGGTCCATGGCATCGGCCAGCCCCACCCGTTCAAGGTAGTACTCCACGACGTCCTGACGCTCGGCCTGGCTGGCCTTGGGATAGACCTTGTCGACGCCGATGGCGCAGTTTTCGCGTGCCGTCAACCAGGGAAAGAGGTTGGGCGACTGAAACACCACCGCGCGCTCCGGATCGGCGCCCTGAACGTGGTAGCCGTCAAGCCGGATTGCGCCCTTGGAGATGTCGTTGAGACCGGCGGCCATGGTCAGCACGGTGGACTTGCCGCAGCCGGAATGGCCGATCAGCGAGATGAATTCGCCCCGGTTCACCTTGAGGTCGAAATCCTCGACCACGGTAAGCGGGCCTTTCGGCGTCGGGTAGATCTTGTGCAGCTGCGAGAAGTCGAGGAAGCGCTCTTCGATCATGCCTTCCTGCGCCTGTTGCACCGCCTTCGGAACCGAGTGGATCGGCGTCACGTCGGGCAGGATGCGCGAGCCTTCGACCTTGGCTTCGATGCCCACATCCATCAGGTAGTTGGTGACCTTGGCGCGCAGGGCCTTGAACCCGTCGTGGTGGTTCATCTCGCCCCGGTCGCGCGGGCGGGGGATATCGACCGCGAATTCCTCGCCCAGCGAGCCATCGGGGTTGAGCGCGATGATCCGGTCGGCCAGCATGATCGCCTCGTCGACGTCATTTGTGATCAGCACGCAGGTCTTCTTGTCGGCCTCCCAGATCGCCTCGATCTCATCTGCCAGATTGGCGCGGGTCAGCGCGTCGAGCGCCGAGAGCGGCTCGTCCAGGAGCAGCACCTCGGGGTTCATCGCCAGCGCACGCGCCACGTTGACCCGCTGGCGCATGCCGCCCGAAAGCTCGGCCGGGCGGCGGTGGGTGGCGTGGCTGAGGCCCACCATCTTGACGTAATGCGCGACCTTTTCGGCCTTTTCCGCCTTGGGCATGCCGGGGAAGATGGTATCGACCGCCAGGCCGACGTTGCCCGCCACCGTCAGCCAGGGCATCAGCGAATAGCTCTGGAAGATCACGCCGCGTTCCGGCCCCGGCCCGGTGATCGGCTGGCCCTTGAAGGTGACCTTGCCGCGGGTCGGCTGTTCCAGCCCGGCCATCAGGTTGATCAGTGTCGTCTTGCCGGTGCCGGAGAAGCCCAGCAGCACGAGGAACTCGCCCTCCTGCACCTCGAGGTCGATGTTCTTCAACACCGAGGTGGCGGCAGTGCCTTCGCCGAAGCTCTTGGAGACATTGTCGAATTTCAGGATGCTCATCTGCTTGTCCTTTCTGTGCGACCCCGGAGGTCCGGGGCGCATGTCACCGGTTGTTCGAGAAGGTGAAGAGCGATTGCAGGGCGAACATCACGCGGTCGAGCAGGAAGCCGATCACGCCGATGGTCAGCACCGCGACCATGATTTTGGCGAGCGACGAGGAGCTGCCGTTCTGGAACTCGTCCCAGACGAACTTGCCGAGACCGGGGTTCTGCGCCAGCATCTCGGCGGCGATCAGCACCATCCAGCCGACGCCGAGCGACAGGCGCAGACCGGTGAAGATCAGCGGCAGGGCCGAGGGCAGGACCAGCTTGGTGATCTTGGTATAGGTGTTCATTTTCAACACCTTGGAGACATTCACCAGATCCTTGTCGATGCTGGCCACACCCAGCGCGGTGTTGATCAGTGTCGGCCAGAGCGAACAGAGCGTCACGGTGATCGCCGAGATCAGGAACGATTTGGAGAACATGCCGTCGTTGGTGGCATAGACCGCCGAGACGATCATGGTGACGATCGGCAGCCAGGCCAGCGGCGAGACCGGCTTGAAGATCTGCACCAACGGGTTGATCGCGGCGTTGGCGGTGGGCGAGAGACCGGCGGCGATGCCCAGCGGCACGGCGACGGCGGTGGCGATCAGGAAACCGAAGAACACGGTCTGGATCGAGGTCCAGATCTGCTGGTAGTAGGACGGCGCACCGGTATAGGCGATGTCCTTGACCTCGTCAGCGCGGCCGGCCTCGACCAGCTTTTCGTTGCGCGCGGCAACCATGGTTTCGAACTTCTCGCGCTTGACGGCCTTGGCGGCGGCGTCCTCGTGCAGGTTGACCGCCTCTTCCCAGACCGCGGCCGGGCCGGGGACGGCGCCCAGCGACGTCTGCACCTTGGGCGCCAGCGTGGCCCAGAGCATCAGGAAGGCGATGATGGCGATCAGCGGCACGGCCAGCAGGCGCCAGATTTCCTTGACCTGCGCTTTCGGATTGTCCCCTGCCGCGGCCTTGAGCACCGGGGTGGCCCAGGAGAGGCCGAGCACCTGGAACCATTTGTCGGCGGCGTTGATGCGAGTGAAGAGTTTCGCGCGGCGGGCTTCGCGGGCCTCGGCGGCGGAGAATTCGGGGTCGACGGTGGTCATGGCGGGGTCCTCGGGAGATTGGGGGGAGGCCCCGGATCAAGTCCGGGGCGCGTGTCGCGGGATCATCGCGCCCCGGGCTTGACCCGGGGCCTCTGCCTGGATTGAGCTCAGCCCTTCACTTCGGTGCCGACAACGGTCTGCTCGCCTTTCAGCCCGATCGGCAGGCTGTCGAGGTAGGCGTTGGGGGCCTTGCCGTCATAGGCGATGCCGTCGATGATATCCTCGGCAGGGGTCGGCGCCTTGTAGCCGTCGCTGTCCCAGGGGAAATCGGCCGCATCGGCAAGACCTTCATCGACCAGCAGCCGCGCGGCCTCGAGATAGATGTCCGGCTTGTAGACCGACCTGGCAACCTCGTCGTACCAGCTGTCCGATTTCGGCTCGGCAATCTGGCCCCACCGGCGCATCTGGGTCAGATACCAGACCGCATCCGAATAGAAGGGGTAGGTGGCGTTGTAGCGGAAGAAAACGTTGAAGTCGGGGACGTCGCGCTTGTCGCCCTTTTCGTATTCGAAGGTGCCGGTCATCGAGGCGGCGATCACCTCGGCATCGGCGCCGACATATTCCGGACGGCTCAGCATTTCGACCGCTTCCATACGGTTGGCGTTGTCGTTTTCATCCAGCCATTGCGCGGCGCGGATCAGCGCCTTGGTGACGGCCAGCGTGGTGTTGGGGTAGTCCTCGGCAAACTCGGCGGTGATGCCGAAGACCTTCTCGGGATTGTTCTTCCACAGCTCGTAATCGGTGATCACCGGCACGCCGATGCCCTTGAACACCGCCTGCTGGTTCCACGGCTCGCCCACGCTGTAGCCATAGATTGTGCCGGCTTCGAGCGTGGCGGGCATCTGCGGCGGCGGGGTGACCGAGAGCAGCACATCGGCGTCGATCTGGCCCGAGATGTTTTCCTGGCTGTAATAGCCCGGATGCAGCCCGCCGGCCGCCAGCCAGTAGCGGATTTCGTAATTGTGGGTCGAGACCGGGAAAACCATGCCCATGTTGAAGGGCTTGCCCTCGTTCTTGTAGCTCTCGACCACCGGGGCCAGCGCTTCTGCGCTGATCGGGTGGATCGGCTTGCCCTCGGCATCGGCGGGGATGTTGGGCTTCATTTGCTCCCAGATCTCATTCGACACGGTGATGCCGTTGCCGTTCAGGTCCATCGAGAAGGGGGTGATGATATGCGCCTCGGTGCCGAAACCGATGGTCGCCGCCAGCGGCTGGCCGGCCAGCATATGCGCGCCATCGAGCTGGCCGCCGATCACGCCGTCGAGCAGAACCTTCCAGTTGGCCTGGGCTTCCAGCGTCACGAACAGGCCCTCGTCGAGGAAATAGCCCTGTTCATAGGCCACGGCGAGCGGCGCCATGTCGGTGAGCTTGATGAAGCCGAAGGTCAGTTCGTCTTTTTCAAGATCCAGCATCTGCGCGAAACCGGGAGTGACCAATGCGGTAGAGGCGGCAAGGCCGAAAATGAGGGTCTTCATGAGGTTCTGTCCTTTACTGAGGCCCGGGAAGAGAGGGATCGGGCAAAGAAAAAAGCCGCTGACGCACTTCGCCGGGGGCGAAGGGTCGAGCGGCTTTGCTCATCGGGTCCCGGACGTTCGGGAGAATTCCTGCAACGGACGCCATTGCCCGTCGATGCAAGCTTTATGCCAAATCAGCCTGCGGTGGCGCAAAGGAAAGGCGGCGGGAGGGCGGCGATTTTCTGCATTGCAGCGAGATCATCGCCGCAACTGCACAATAATTGGGCGTCAGGCCAGGTCGGGGTCAAAAATGCGGCCATCGAAGAACCGGTCGCGTCCGAGAATCAGCTGGCCGACGTCGGCCGGCACGGCGGTGGGTTCGGTCACGCCGCCCTCGATCCGCGACGAGGCGGTGGGCAGGCTGGCCGACAGCCCCGAGAGCGCGGCGCGGTGCAGATCGGTGCGAAACACCCGCGCGGCGGCGGATTTGGCGGCGGTCCGGTCGAGCCCGGTGCGCGCCGCCAGTTGCAGCCCGATCCATTCCGCCTGGCTGCGCCAGGGAAAGGTCGCGGCGGAGCGATGGAAGGTAAGGAAGTCGGGCACGCTGCGTTCCTCGCCGCGCCCCGAGAGCACGAGACGCCCGGACAGCGCCCGGTCGAGGATGTCGGCGGGCAGGTCGAGATAGCCGGGCCGCGCCAGGATCTCGGCGGCGAGGCTGGTCGAGGCCGGATCGCCCAGCCAGCGGCCGGCGCGCCAGACCGCGCGGATCAGCCGACCGCGCAGCATGGCCTCGGCCTCGGCCCAGTCGGCTCGCATGGCCAGCACCTTCTCCGGCGCAAAGGCCCAGATCGCCGAACCGGGCAGCAGCAGTTCGCCCATGCCGTCCTCGACCGCCTGAGAGCCCCAGGGTTCGCCGACGCAGAAGGCGTCGATCTCGCCGGCGCGGATCGCATCGCCCATCAGCGGCGGCGGCACGGTGCGCACCGAAACCGATTGCGGCGCCGGCAGGCCCAGCGCCGAGAGCCAGTAATAGACCAGCTCGGCATGCATCGAGAACGGGAAGGGCACGCCGATACGCAGGCCGGCCCCCGACGCGGCGATCAGCGCCAGCCCGGCGGCGCGGGCATCGTTGAAGGCAAAGTCATGGCCGGCGTCGCGCAGCCGGTCGGCCAATGCCCGGCTGATTCCGATGACATTGCCATTGACCGAGAGCACCGAGACCGCAGACAGCGGCGCGCCGGCACCGCCCAGGCCCAGCGCCGTGGCGATGGGAACGGGCGAGAGCATATGCGCCGCCTCGACCTTGCCAAAGCTCAGCATGTCGCGCAGCGACGACCAGGAGGGCGCACGGCGCAGATCGAGGGTGATGCCCTCTTCGGCGGCAAAGCCCATTTCCTGCGCCAGGACCAGCGGCGCCGCATCGACCAGCGGGATGAACCCGACCGAAAGCGTGGTTGCGCTCATCCCAGAAGCCCCGCTGCGGTCACCAGCGCCTGCGCCACATCGGCCACGCGCTTGCCCTGATCCATCGCGGCCTTGCGCAGGATGGCATAAGCCTCGTCCTCGCTGACGCCGCGAGCCTTCATCAGCATGCCCTTGGCGCGGTCGATCACCTTGCGTTCCTCGAGCGCGCGTTTGGTCTCGGCCAGCTCGGTGCGCATGCGCTGGAACATGCGGAACCGGGTGATGGCGGCGTCGAGCACCGGTTTGACGCGGCCGGGCTGCATGCCGTCGACCACATAGGCCGAGACGCCGGCCTCGATCGCCGCGGTCGAGAGGCCCTCGGCCGACCGGTCGACGAACATCGCCACCGCGCGGTCCTGCGGCCCCGAGGCCAGCGCTAGTTCCTCGAGCATGTCGCGCGAGGGGTTCTCGATGTCGATCAGCACCACGTCGGGCTGGCGCGCCTGGATCTGCCGGGCGAGGCTGGTGGGCTCGGCAATCACCTGGATGTCGAAATCGCCGGCGGCGCGCAGGCTGTCGACGATGAGCAGCGCGCGGTCGCGGTCGGGTTCGACGATGATGATCGAGAGTGGGCGGGACATGAGCGCAAATGGGGGGGCTGGAGGAGGTTTGTAAATGGGTGGCGCGGTGTGCGAGGGGCGGCGGCCTGGCGTATGCACAATTATTAATCAGAATGCCGGTCCTGTCTTCCCCGCGCGCAACAAGACCGCAGGCCGCCGCGCGATCGCCGGCCCCTCGGGGGCGGCGATTTGGCCCGCGCACCCCTGTTGATCGGAGGTTCTACGGATTTGGCTGCCATAAGGCGCCGTGAGCAAGACTGTTGCATCGCCATCCCGCGGCTCGGCGATCGCATGGCGTGGGCTTCGGTGCCCGCCTACCGCCCCACCGCCATCACCAGCAGCCCCGAGATGATCAGCGCCATTCCCAGCACGCGGGTCAGGCTCAGGGTCTCCCCCAGGACCAGCACCCCCGACGCGGCCACCATGACAAAGCTCATCGCCACGAAAGGATAGGCCAGCGACAGGTCGATCCGCCGGAGCGCAAAGAGCCACAGAACAGTGCCCACCCCGTAGAACGCCAGCCCGCCCAGCACCCAGGGCGAGAGCAGCAGCGACAGGCTCTTCTGCACCAGTCCGGCGGTCTCGGCAAAGCTCACCCGGCCGACGCCGGTCTTGAAACAGGTCTGGCCCAGCGCCGAAAGCGCGACGCTGGCGAAGATCAGGGCAAATCCCGCCGGGCTCATCGGATGACCCCGGAAAATTCGAGGTAGCGCGCGGCAAAGAAGACCGCGAGCACCGCAGTCAGCGTGATCTGGCTGATCCGGTCGGTCAGGGCAAAGACCACCGGATCGTCGCCCACCTTGCCCCGGATCGCCCACATCCAGCTGCGGTAGATCCAGAACATCATCAGCGGCACCGCCAGCCAGAGGATGTCGCGGCCGCCATAGGTCTCTCTCGCGGTCGGGCTGTTGATGTATTGCGCCAGGGTCAGCAGGCTGACCGCCGCATTGGCGATGCCGAAGATCTGGATGCTGGCCAGCTCCGCGCCCCAGTAATTGCGATGCGGCAGCTTGGCGTCCTCGGTCACGGCATCAAGCTCGATGAACCGTTTCATGTAGGCCAGGCTGACAAAGAAAAAGAGCGAAAAGGACAGCAGCCAGGGGCTCAGAATGATCCCGCCGGCCGCCGCCCCGGCGAGGATGCGCACGGTATAAAGCAGTGACAGCACGATCACGTCGATCGTCGAGAACCGCTTGAGCGCAAAAGAGTAGGCGGTGGTCAGGCCGAGATAGAGAAGAAGCACCAGCCCGAAGGGCAGGCCCACCGCGCCGAACCCCAGCGCCAGCGCGGCGACCAGCAGCGCCAGCGCCGCGGCGACCCCCTGGGCCGGGCGCAGCAGCCCGGCGGCAAAGGGCCGGAGCCGCTTGCGGACGTGGCGCCGGTCGGCCGGAATGTCGAGCAGATCGTTGATCAGATAGACCCCCGAGGCCATCAGCGACATGGCGGCAAAGGCCAGCCCGGCCAGCAGCAGCGCGCCGGGTTCGGTGTAGAGATGGGCAAAGAACAGCGGCAGAAAGACCAGCACGTTCTTGGCCCATTGATGCGGCCGCATCGCCGCCCACAGGCCACGCCAGACCGGTGGCGCCGGATCGGTGGTCAGCGACAGGCGCGGGCCCGCTGCCTGCATCTCGGCCCGGGCGGCGGCGTCGGGGCGGATGAAGCCGGCCTTCTGCGCCGCGCGCCAGATGGGGATGTCGGCGGCGCCGTCGCCCAGATATTCGAACGGACCGGCGCTGTCGCCGCGGATCGCCGCAAGCTTGGCCGCGCCCTTCAGGTTGTGGCCCGGCTCCGAGGCCAGCACCGCGTCGAACAGGCCGAGGTGCACCGCGATGGCCTCGGCCGCCTGGCGGTCGGCGGCGGTGGCCAAAACGATGCGGCGGCCCTGGGCGCGGGCGCTGCGCAGGTAGTCGAGCACCGTGTCGTCATAGGGCAGGAGCGCCGGGTGAAAGCCGTCGCGGTTCCAGACCGCATGCTTGATGCCGCTGACGCCATGCCGGTGCCAGGCGGCGAGGATCGGCCGCCAGTTGCCGGGCCGGGCCAGGGCGGCAACCAGCAATTCCTGCGCCACGTCGGTGTGCACCAGCGTGCCGTCAAGATCGACATAGAGCGGCAGGGTCGCCGCCTGATGATGCGTCACATCCTCGGCCAAATATCCGTCCAAATTCCGCAACAATCCCGCTCCGTCGCCATTTTCCTCCGCCTGCGCAAGACAATGGTGCGCAAATGTGCGGATTTTCTGGCGCGCCGCGGGTTTGACTGTAAAAAGTTAAGATATGTCTGGCAAAAGTGATTTTGTGACACGCCTCTCGGTGGGTCTGGGCCTGTTTCTTCTGGCGTTCGCCTTTCGTGCCCTGGGCGCGGATTACGGCTATTTCCACGGCGATGAGCGGATCAATGATGCCGCCAAGGTGCTGGCCGGGCAGATCGTGCCGGGGCAGCATTTCTATCCGCCGCTGATCACCTATCTCAACGGGCTGGCCTTCGGCGGGCTGTTCGCGCTGGGGCTGCCGCTCGGCTGGTGGGGGTCGCCGGGCGAATTCCGGGCGCAGTATTTTTCCGATCCGACGGTCTTCTACCTCACCGCCCGCTATCTGACGGCGGTGATCGGCGCGCTGATCGCGCCCTTGTTCTTTGCCATCGGGCGGCGGGTCGGGCTCGGGCTCTGGCCGGCTCTGACCGTGGGACTGCTCGGGGTCTTCTTTCCGCTCGGGGTCTTCATGTCGCATATCGCCAAGGGCGACGTGGCGCTGGCCACGGCCACCGTCGCGGTCTTCTGGGCGCTGATCGCACGGCTTCAGGCGGCGCGGCCGGGGCGCTGGGACATCTGGCTCGGGGTGCTGGCGGTGCTGGTGGTGAGCTTCAAGCAATCGGGGGTCTTCGTGCTGCTGCCGCTGGCGCTCGGCCTGGCGGCGCTCCTGATCCGGGCCGAGGGCGTGGGTGCGATGGCGCGGAGCATGGGCCGGGCGCTGCTGACGGTTGTACTGCTCTGGCCGGTGCTGAACATCGGCATCCTGCTGGATTTCGGCAATTTCCTCGCCTTTCAGAAAATCCAGACGGTGATGTCGCTGCGCACCGGGGACGGCATCTGGCCGGGGCTGACCACGCTGGGGCTGCGGTCGCTGGGCCTGGTCTGGGGGATGACGCCGGTCTTTGCGGCCATGGCGCTGCTGACGCCCCCGGTGCTGATGCTGCCGGCCTGTGCGTTGCGGCAGAAACCGGCGTTGCTGCTGATCTGGGCCGCGCTGGCGATCGGCACGCTCACGCTGGCCCTGCTGGCCGGGCCGCGCCAGCCCGAGCACCTCTGGATTGCCAGCTTCGCCGGCTTCACCCTGCTTGGCGGCCTTGCGCTGGCCGGGCTGATCGGCGCGCCGGGCCGTGCCGGGCAGGCGGCGGCGGGCGCGCTGGCGCTGGGCGCGGGGCTGTCGCTGCTGGGCGCGGTGATCGCGGTGAGCGAGGCGCTGGCGCCGCCGATGTGGCAGGAGACCGACGCCTATATCGCCGAGCACCTGGCGGACGAGAAGATCATGACCATGGCGGTGACCCATCTGCCGCAGCGCCAGGCGGCGCAGCAGATGGAGATCGCCCGTTGGCAACGGCTGGCCGAAAAATACGACACGCCGCTGCCGGAGATGGCCGAGGAACGGCGGATCACCGAAGATGCGCGGGGGGCGGTGTTCTACATCGCCATGCCGACGGTGCTCTACGGCCTGGAAGGTGTGGACGAGGACGATCCGGACTTCCAGGCGCAGGCCCACGCCTGGCCGCCGCAGCGCGCGGAATGGCAGCTTGACCACTGGCGCGATCAGGGGTTCGACAACTTCGTGGTGAAAGATCCGAAGTTCATGCGGTCGCAGGTCGACTCGGCGCTGATGCGGGGGTTTTTCAGCGACCTGCATGCGCGTTGCGCCGTGGTGGCGGCGTTTGAACCCAACAAGCCGCTTTTCCTCGAGCGGGAGATTGCGATTTATCGGTGTGGGCCGGGGTGAGGGGCGCCTGAATTTCGCTGTGCCTGCGCACATCGACCGGCTGGGGGGCCAGCCCCCCAGACCCCCCGAGGGTATTTTGGGCAAGAGGAAGGGGGAGCGGGGCGGTTTTGCCGGGGCTCAGCGGAGGCGCTGGGCTTTTTGCAGCGGGCCGAGGCTGTCGAGATAGTCCGAACGGTAGCCGTCCTCGTAGATCGGAAAGCGCGCCGGGCTGTCGCGAAAGCTCTTGAGGGGCTGGCCCATGTTGAGGATGCCGCGCTCGCGCTGGCGGCGGGCTTCGGCGAAATCCACTTCCAGCGGAATCATCTCTTCCTGCACGTTGCCGTCATGCAGCAGCCGCCCGGCCGGGTCGATGACCTGGGAATAGCCGTTGCCGCCGGCCAGCAGCCCGTTGATGTGAAAGACATACATCTGGAACATCGCGGCCGAGGCGCGGGCGCAGGCCAGATCGGCGTGGCGGTCGACAAAAGCGGCGTTGACCGGGTTGATCAGCACTTCGGCGCCCATCGAGGCCAGGGTGCGGGTCAGTTCCGGAAACCAGATGTCATAGCAGATCGACAGGCCGATGCGGCCGACACCGGGCACATCGACGACGCAGGGCGCGGTGCCGGCTGTGACCCCCTCTTCGTAGGGGGTGAAAGGGAACATCTTGTCATAGCGCGCGACCTCTTCGCCCGCCGGATTGAACACCGGGGCGGCATTGAAGATGCGGCCATTGCGCCGTTCGAAATAGCTGCCGGGCTGGAGCCAGATCCGGTGCTGGCGCGCCATGTCGGCAAAGGCCTGGTCGAAGTCGCCGCCGGCGGCCTGGGCGCTGGGCAGGGCCGGGCCATGCGCGGCCAGCTCGGAAAAACACACCATCTCGACCCAGGGGTAGAGATGCATGAGCAGCGCCAGCCGCTTGCGCATCTCGGCGATGTTGTTCTGGGTGGTCACATGCATCTGGATGCCTGCGATTGCGAATTTACTCATCACGCCGTCCTTTGAAGGTCTGTCAGGAAGGTCGGCGCGGCAAGCAGCCGGCTGCCGAGATCGGAAAATTCCACGTCGAGCGTGGCGGGCGCAAAGGCCGGCATCTGCCAGTCCTGGCCGGTGCCGCAGCCCCAGAACAGCCGCGCGGTGCCCTGCACGGGCCGGTAGACGATGGAAAACACCGTGCCATAGCCCGCGCGGTACTTGGCCGAAAAGAACGGCGGCGTGAGAAAGCTGGCTTGCAGCGTTGCCTCGTCGGGCGGATTTCGGACGAACATGAGGCCGAGGCTCTGCGCCCGTTCGAGCGTCGCCGAGATCCGGCCGTGGCGGGGCCATTCCACGCCCAGCTGGTGATTGGTGGCCCAGGGCGTGAACTGCACCATCGGAGGGCGGTCGGGGCTGAGAAACACGGTGGCCGCCTGGCCCCGGCGATCGGTCAGGGTGACATTGTAGGACATGTGGCAGGGCACCGCGCGCAGCGCCTCGAGCCCGTCCTGCACATCGGTGCAGGTCTCGAGCACATAGCGGATCAGCAACGGAATGCCGAAGCCGCGGCCGGTGCCGACGCGGCCGCCGAAGCTGAGCGAGACGGCCAGCCCGTCCTGGTTCATCCCGTCCGAGAGGCCGGCCAGCCCCTCGACCATGCCCATCACCACCTTGCCGCGCCAGTTCGAGCGCAGCAGCGTGGCCTCGCTCAGCGCAGGGTCGAGATCGTAGTTGCGCATCAGGAACGGCCCGCGGGCATCCTGCGAAGCGGCCTGGGTGCAGCTCACCAGATAGCGCGGCGGGCACCAGAAGGTCAGGAATTCGCGCAGCACCGGATCATCGGGCAGGGTGGCCGACAGCCGGTCGATCAGCTTGGTCATCTCGGGCATGTGGCGGCGCAGGGCGCGCTCGGCCTCGCGGGTGGTCTCGGCGGTGGTGCCGCCGCGCGCCAGATACCAGTCGCGCCAGCCCGGCCAATGGGCGTGCAGCAGGCTTTCCCAGGTCTCGGCCGGCCGCTCCTCGGACAGGGCGGCGAAACGGCGGTGCAGGGCATAGCCCGGTCTGGCCTGCGATGGATGGAGGGGGGCGAAAGGGGACATGCGGCGGATTTCCTGTCGGTATTTTCTACACTATGGGTCATGGTGTTGCAGTTTCAAGGGCAATATGCTACACCATGGTCCATGGTGGCGAAAATGCCCCAACGTGACTGTTCGAAAAACGGACAAGAGTCCGCCTGACGTGGAGACATCCCGAATGCCGAAGAAACCCGCTGTGACGCCGCGCGGCTATCGCACCTCGACTGCCGCTCTGGCGGTGTCGGACGTGCCCGCCGCGCTGGCTTTCTACCAGACTGCCTTTGACGCGACCGTTCAGGCCCGCGACACAGAGGACGCCCCCTGCTTTGCCGTCGTCAAGATCGGCACATCGATGCTGTTTGTCACCGCCGGCTGGCCGGGGCATGGCCATCAGCCGACACCGGGCGCGGCCTCGGTTGCGCAGCATATGTATGTCGCCGATGTTGACGCCGCCTTTGCCACGGCCATCGATGCCGGGGCGCAGGCGCTGGCCGCGCCGTCGCTGGCCTATTGGGGCGAGCGCTGTGCCACGATCTGCGATCCCTTCGGCCATGTCTGGACGCTGGCGACCCGGATCGAGGCGCTCGGCCCCGACGAGATCGCCGCGCGGGCCAAGGCGCTGCGCGACACGGCCGAGACCGCCCCGGCGCCGGTCGAAGTTGCGGATGTTGTCGGCTGACAGAGGCTTCGCGTTGCCAATCCGGTGATCCGCACCGTATCACGGGGTGGAAGCCTCAGCAGACAAGATCGCGACAGACATGCAGGAAACACCGGCGCCGACCTTCACGATCCGGCAGAACGATCTTGCCGATCTGGCGTCGCAAAAGCGGATCGGCGACTATCCCGTTGCCGTTCGCTCTGCCCGCGAGGTGCTGGGCGGCGGTTTTGCCGATCAGTCGAAGCATCCCAACACCTGGACCGTCTATTTCCTGGTGGATGATCAATGGGCGCTGGTGGAAAGCGCCCGGGGCCTGCGCCGCGAATGGGCCAGTCTCGACCGGCTGGAGAAATGGCTGCGCGGCATGGGCTTTCGGTTTTTCTACGTGCGCAACGATATCGACCCGGTCGAGATGGAATGGGATGGCCCGCTGGGCGGCCCGGCAATGAAATGAGCCGTCTCAGCCGCACCGAACTGCCCCGGCGCGCGGCGCGGCGCAGACGGGCCAATCGGCTGAGACATTGGCTGACTCCCGCGCCGTGGCGATTTTTCGGGCGGCTGCAAGAGACGGCGAGGCTGTGGATAAAAACACAAGGCTTGCGAATCCTGCTAGAGCTGGAGGACGCTTGGGTAATCAAAAAAGGGAATCACATGCCACCCGCCAAAAAACGCACCCGCAGGAAGAAACTCACCGGTCTCAGCGAGATCTTCAATTACCTTCGCAAGAACACGAAGCCGATCTATATCGTCACCCCGACGCCTTACTCTCTCCTGGGCCTCGATCAATGGGTCGGCGGGCTCGAGTTCATCAATTATTTCGACATTTTCGATGGCAGCCATCCCCGCGCCTTCGTGCCCACCAAGATCATGCATGACGAGTTCCAGTCGATGGAGGACGTGGGCAATTACCTGGTCAGCCATCCGCAGTTCGTCGCCAAGGCCAAGGCCAACCCCGGCGGCAAGGCGATCTTCGTGATGTTCAACGAGACCACCGAACAGCTTTGCGCCGATGCGGGGATTGAGGTCGCCCTGGCGCCTGCCGCGCTGCGCGAGCGGCTCGATAGCAAGATCGTCACCACCCAGCTTGGCAACGAGGCCGGGGTCGATAGCGCGCCGAACATCATGGGCGAGGCCGACAGCTACGAGGCGCTGATGGACCTGGCCAAGAAGGGCAAGCTGGGCTCGGACCTAGTGGTGCAGACGCCCTATGGCGACAGCGGCCGGACCACCTTCTTCATCAAGTCGCGCAAGGACTGGGACAAGTATTCCGCCAAGATCATCGACCAGAAGCTCAAGGTGATGAAGCGGCTCAACCACCTGCCCGGAGCGATCGAGGGCTGCGCCACGCGGCTTGGCACCTTCGTCGGCCCGGTGATGACCGACATCACCGGTTTTGCCGAGGTCACGCCTTACAAGGGCGGCTGGTGCGGCAATGACGCCTCGCCGGCGCTCTTGCCCGAAGGCGTGCCGGACAAGGTGCGCGAGATGGCGCGCAAGTTTGGCGACCGGCTCTACAAGGAGGGCTACAAGGGCGTCTTCTGCCTCGACTTCCTGCTCGATACCGACACCAACGAGGTTTACCTGGGCGAGCTGAACCCGCGAGTTTCCGGTGTCACCCCGCCGACCAACCTGATCACCTCGACCTATGGCGGCTGCCCGCTGTTCCTGTTCCACCTGCTGGAATATCTCGACGTCGATTACGAGGTCGATGTCGAAGCGGTGCAATCGCGCTGGAACGACTACGACAACTGGACCCAGCTGGTGCTCAAGCAGACCGAGGACAAGGTCGAGCTGATCACCAAGGCGCCGCAGTCGGGCATCTGGAAACTGACCGACGACGGCAGTGCGGAATTCGTCCGCCCGGCGCTCAACGTCCAGTCGCTGGGCGATGAGAACGAGGCCTTTTATCTGCGGGTCTATTCGGCGGGTGATTACTGCTATCACGGCGCCGATCTGGGCTGTGTTCTGGCGCGCGGCCGGATGCAGACCGACCGGCGCAATCTGACCCGGCGGGCCAAACTCTGGAATTCGGGCATCAAGGCGCAATTCGAGTCGATCCCGCTGCCGGCGGTGGAGCCGATCGCCATTCCCGACAACATTTCGGACGGCAAGTGGTTCTGACGCGGGCGTGCGCGTCGAAGGAATGACCATGCGGCCGCCCGGGGCATCCGAGCGGCCGCATGTGCGAATGGCGCGCTGAACCGGCGCCGGCCGGGTCAGGCGATCTCGGGGTCGCGGCTCTGAAGCTCCTCCGCCATGTCGACGAACTTCTTCTCGGGCGGCGACAGTTTTTCGTTCGGGGCATGCACCAGGTAGACATCGGCGCCAATCGGCTCGTTTGCGATATCAAGCCGCCACAGCAGGCCGCGCCGGATGTCCTCTTCCGCCGACAGCAGCGGCAGGATGCCAATCCCGAGCCCGGCGACGAGCATCCGCCGCACCTCTTCGAGATTGGTGCTCAGCCCGTTGATTCGGTTGCTCAGGTGCAGCCCCTCACGCAAGATCGACACCGGCTCGAGATCCGGGCCGTCGGTGGCGCAGGCGAAGGAAATCAGCGGCTCGCGCTGAAGCTCCTCGAGCGGAACCGAGCTTGCGCCGAAAAGCGGATGGGTCTGGCCGCAGAACAGGCCAAACTCGCGGCGGAACAGCCGGATCGAGGGCAGGTTGACCAGCGGGTCGACCAGCAGGCAGAAGCCGATGGTCGCCTTGTCCTGCTGGATCGCGCGCACAATGGCCTGGCTGTTTCTCACCTCGCTCTGAAAGGCCACCGACGGGTAGCGCTGGTGATAGAGCCGCATCAGCTCGTCGAGCAGCGGTGACACCAGGTCCGAGATGATCTGATAACGGACCTGGCCGCGCTCTTGCTCGTCGATGTCGTTCACCAGCGACGATATGCGCTCGGCGCTCTGAAAGATGTCGCGGCATTCCTGATAGATCCGGTCGCCCCGCGCCGTCAGGTTGAAATGACGGCTGTCGCGGATGACCAGTTGGCAATCGAGTTGGGTTTCGAGTTTCTGGAGCGCGCTGCTCACCGAGGGTTGGCTGAGCCCCAGGCTCTTGGCCGCTTTGGTGATGCTCTGTTCCTTGGCGATGACGTAGAACATGCGCAGCAGGTTCCAGTTCAGGTCGGAGTGCAGGCGGGAGGTCATGTGCGTTGCTCTGTCGATGCGGTGATCTTCGAAAGACTGCCTAATACCGTGCAATGTACCCGTGTAGCGTGTGCAAAATCCTATGGAGGTATCCCAGTATCCTACAAGATGATGCGTCAAGTACCGTATATGCTAACTTTTTGGGCTCTTTAGTCAAGGAGTGTGACAAATAAAACCGTGACGCTGGGTCCGCTGTCGCGGCGTTCCGCAAAGTAACAGGGGTGGCGGAGTCCGAGCCTTTTTGGGCGGCGGCGGCGAGATTCTTGAGATGGCATCGGCAAAAGGGTTTCGGAATTCCGGCTCGCGGCGGAGGCCATGGGTGCGCCTCAAGAAAAGGGGGGGCGGGGAGGCGCTGCTCTGGTCCGGGCCAGGACCGCCCTGACCCCTGCGCGGGGGCACAGCCGCTGCATCTTGGCGATGGTTTCTCTTCACCAGGCCGCCAAAAGGTTTGACAGGTCCCGATCTGACTCCTAACCTACTACATGGTAGATAACGGAGGAGATATCATGCCAGCCCTTAAAACCATTGCGCTCGTCGCGGCCGCAGGCGCCTTTGCCGCACCGCTTGCCGCCCAAGATTACAGCTGGAAGCCCGACCGTCCGATCAACATCATCGTGCCGTGGTCGGCCGGCGGTTCGACCGATCAGGTGACCCGCGTGGTTGCGCCAATTCTGGAAGAGGCCCTCGGCACCGAGGTCGTGGTGGTCAACCAGCCGGGCGCGTCGGGATCGACCGGCACCAAGGCCGCGCTGGATGCGCCGCGCGACGGCTATACCTGGACCGCCAATGCCATCGCCAACAATGCGACCTATGCGGTGACCGGGCTGATCGAGGATACGTCGATCGAGGATTATCACATCTATCTGCACGTCGCCAACGTGCCGGTTGTCAGCGTCAACGCCGATGCGCCGTATCAGGATTTCCCGGCGCTGCTCGAGGCGATGAAGACCGGTTCGGTCACGGTTGGCACCGCGGGGGTGAACTCCTCGGGCGGCATGGCGCTGGCGGCGATCAAGGAAAGCGCCGAGGGCGATCTGTCGGGCGCGCGTATGATCACCTATGACGGCGGCAACCCGGCGGTGATCGCCGCGGCGAGCGGCGAGGTCGAGGTGACCACCCAGCTGGCGGTGGAACAGACCGAGATGATCCGCGCCGGCCGGCTGCGGGCGCTGACCGTGTTGTCGGATACCGCGCTGAACGTCGAAGGCATCGACCCGGTGCCGCCGATCACCGATTTCATCCCGGATTTCCACGTCGCGGCCGATTACTTCGGCGTTTTCATCCCGATGGGTGCCCCGCAAGAGGTCTATGATACCGTCGATCAGGTCTGGCAGGACCATGTGATGAACAGCGAGGCGCTCAAGACCTATGCCACCGACCGGGGCGCCGTCTTTGCGCCGAGCTACGGCGAGGCCGCGCTTGAAAAGGCGATGCCGGTGGTGATCGCCGAGGCCTGCGCCCGGGTGACCCGCGGCGAAGCGGTCGTCAGCCCGTCGGAAATCGGCATCGATTGCCCGGCTGAATAAGGGCACACTCCGGGTGGGGCCAGATGCTCCGCCCGGACTGCCAAGTGCCCGGCACAACGACAGGTGATTTCATGACTATGGCTATGGCCGACCGCCTCACGGCAGGTCTTCTCTTTCTGCTCGGGCTGGCGCTGCTGGTCGGCGGCTACACGATGGACCGGCTGGAGATCCGACAGATCCACCCGGCCTCGATCCCCGGGCTGGTGCCGATCATCCTCGGCCTGCTGCTGGCGCTCTGCGCGGCGCTGCTGTTCCTGTCGTCCTTCAAGACCGACGACCAGCGTCGGGCGCTTGTCCTCGCCGACGGTTCCTGGGCGCGATTGGGGCTGACGGCGGCAATCTGCACGCTCTACGCGCTCGGGCTGGTGGGCTGGCTGCCGTATTTCTGGGCCACCTTCGTCTTTGCCACTTGTTTCGCACTGCTGTTTTCCTTTCCCCCGGCCGGCGCGCGTCGGGCCCAGGTGATTGCGGTACTCGCGGCGCTGGCGCTGGGCGCCGGGGTGGCGCTGGGATCGTCGTTGCTGTTCGAGAAACTCTTTCTGGTGCGGCTGCCATGAGCGGGCTGGGCGATCTGATCACCGGGCTTGGCACGCTGGCCACACCCGAGATGCTGTTTCACGCCGCCTGGGCGACGCTGCTGGGCATTGTCGTGGGCTCGTTGCCAGGGCTGACGGCGACCATGGGCGTGGCGCTGATGACCACGCTGACTTATTCGCTGGAATCGACCACCGCGATCCTGGTGCTGGTCTGCATGTATGTCGGGGCGATCTACGGCGGCTCGCGCAGCGCCATCCTGCTCAACATCCCCGGCACCCCGGCCAGCGCGGCCACCTCGCTTGACGGCTATCCGCTGGCCAAGGCGGGGCGGGCCGGCTACGCCATGGGGCTGGCGACGGCGGGCTCGGCGCTGGGCACGCTGGCGGGTGTCGTGATGCTGGTGCTGGTGGCGCCGCCGCTGGCCGAGGCCGCGCTCAATTTCGGCAGCTTCGAGTTCTTCTGGCTGGCGGTCTTCGGCATTCTGATCTCGGGTCAGCTCACCGCCGACACCTCGCCCTTGAAAGGCTATATCGCCGGGCTTCTGGGGCTGGCGGTGGCAATGATCGGGTCGGAGGGCATTCACGCCCATGTGCGCTTCAACATGGGGCTTCAGGATCTCAACGCCGGGATCGCGCTGATCCCCGCCATGGTCGGCGCCTTCGGCTTTGCCGAGGTGCTGACGGCGATGTGGAACCGCGCCGGCGAGCTGGCGGTAAAGAAGGACAAGAGCGACCGGACGATCCCCGATCTGGTCGATCTCTGGCGCTACAAGCTGACCATCGCACGCTCGGGGCTGATCGGCACGCTGGTCGGCATCATCCCCGGCGTGGGCGAGGATATCGGCGCCTGGGCCAGCTATGCGGCCGCGCGCAAGACCTCGAAGGAAAAGGAAAAGTTCGGCCACGGCAGCCATGAGGGGCTGATCGCGGCAGAGACCGGCAATTCCGCCGTGGTGCCCGGTTCGCTGATCCCGGCGATCACCCTGGCGGTGCCCGGTTCGGCGTCTTCGGCGGTGCTGATCGCCGCGCTCTTCATCCACGGCATCCGGCCGGGGCCCCTGATCATGATCGAACAGCCGGATTTCATCGGGCTGATCAGCGCCATGGTGGTGATCGCCACGCTCTTCATGGCCTTCTACGGGCTGACGCTGACCAAGGCCTTCGTGCAGGTGCTCAAGGTGCCTTATGCCTATCTGATGCCGGTGGTCTTCGTGCTTTGCGTGATCGGCACCTTCGCGCTGAGCCAGCGGATCTTCGACATCTGGATCATGGTGTTCTTCGGCCTCGTGGGCTTTGTCCTGCGGCAGATGAAATACCCGATGGCGCCGCTGGTGCTGGGGATCATCCTCGGCGATCTGCTCGACAAGAGCCTGCGCCGCGGGCTGACGCTGAGCGATGGCGAGTTGGCGCCGTTCTTCACACGGCCGGTCTCGGCCGGGTTCGTGGCGCTGATCCTGCTGTCGATCGCGATGAACGTGCCGGTGGTGCGGCGGCTGGCGCTGGCGCCGGTGCGCTGGATCGGAGCGCGGCTCGATGCTTGACTATACGCTCTGCAACGAGCTGCTGGCCGAAGAGGGCAAGTCGCTGGCCGAACAGGCCCGGATCGCGGCGGATCTGGGCTATGTCGGGCTGGAGCTGGCGCCGGCGACCCTGGGGGCAGCACCGCACCGGCTGAGCGCCTCCGAGGTGGCCGGCATCCGGCAGACCGTCGAGGATGCCGGGCTGCGCGTCACCGGGCTGCACTGGCTCCTGAGCGGCTACCCCGAGCTGTCGATCACCGATCCGGCGCGGCAGGGCAGGGCGCGCGACATCCTGTTGCGGCTGGTCGATCTCTGCGCCGATCTGGGCGGCGCAGTGCTGATCCACGGCTCTCCGAAACAACGGCTGCGACCGGGGGGCATGGGGGATGCGGCGCTGACCGCCCAATTGGCCGCGTTCTTTGCGCCGGTCGCCGCGCAGGCCGCAGCGCGCGGCGTGACCTATTGCATCGAGCCGCTGTCGCGGGCCGAGGACAACACGGTCAACACCGTGGCAGACGGATTTGCGCTGGCCGAGGCGATCGCCAGCCCGGGGTTTCGCACCATGATCGACATGAGCGCTGCCGGGCAGACCGAGCCGCCGGTGGCCGAGCTGATCCGGCGCTGGGTGCCGGGCGGGATGATTGGCCACATCCACGCCAATGACTCCAACCGCGGCGCGCCGGGCATGGGCGACGACCCGCATTTCGAGATTATCAAGGCCTTGCGCGCGGTGGGCTGGGACAAGCCCGTCGGCGTCGAGCCGTTCCGCTGCCTGATCGACGCCAGCGTCACCGCCGCCACCGGGATCGCCACCCTGAAAGCCTATGAAAGGGCCGCCGCATGACCCGCATCGAACTCCTCTCTGCCTCTGTCGCGGAGCGCCCGGTGGTGATGCGGCTGCCGTTTCAATTCGGCAGTACCGAGGTGCGCGAGACCGCCGAAGCGCATTGCCGGGTCGAAATCATGGTCGATGGCCGGCGCGCCGCGGGGCGCGCGGCGCAGCTGATGGTGCCGCGCTGGTTCAACAAAGCTCCCACGCTGAGCAATGCCGACACCATCGACGAGCTGCGCCGGGTGGTGGCCAGGGCCGTGCAGGCGGCCCCGGGCCAGGCGGGAACGGCGTTGGAGGTTACCCGGGCGCTGCGCGCGCGGCTTTCGCAAGACTTGCCCGAGGTGCCCAGGCTGGCGCGGGGCTTTGGCCCCGCGCTGGTGGAAATGGCGATGATCGATGCCCTTTGCCGGGGGCTGGAACTGCCGTTCTGGCAGGCGGCGCAGGCCGATGTCTTTGGCCTCGCGGCGGGCTGTCCCGCGGATCAGGCGCCCGAGGATGTCACGAGATCTCTGGCGCGGATCGGTCCGCCCGAACGGCTGGTGCTGCGCCATACGGTGGGCTTCGACGCGCCGCTGTGGCGGGCGGACGTGGGGCCCGAAGCGCCCGACGATGGTTTGCCGGTCTCGCTCGAAGAGGTGATCGACCGGACCGGGATCGCCGCTTTCAAGATCAAGCTCAAGGGCGATCCCGAGGCCGATCACAGGCGGTTGCGCGGCATCGCGGCGCTGATCGACCGGGGGGGCGATTATGCGGTGACGCTGGACGCCAACGAGCAATATGCGCCCGAGGATTTCGACCGTCTGCTGCGCGGGCTGGCGGGGGACAAGGCGCTCGCCCGGCTTTATCCGGCGATCCGTTTTGTCGAACAGCCCTTCGCCCGGGAAATCGCGCTGGACACCCCGGTCTCGGCGCCGCTGCCGCTGATCATCGACGAAAGCGACGACAGCGAAGAGGCCTTTGCCCGGGCGCTGGCGCTGGGTTGGTCCGGCACCTCGATCAAGAGCTGCAAGGGCGTGTTGCGTGCGCTTCTCAACAAGGCGCGGGCCGAAGTGGCGGGTGCGCATCTCTCGGGCGAGGATCTGACCTGCCAGCCGGGGATCTGCTGGCTTCAGGACGCGGCGATGATGGCGGCCTGCGGTGTCCGCGACGTCGAGCGCAACGGCCACCATTTCGCCGGCGGCTTGCAGGGCGCACCGGCGGCAGAGCGCGCGGAACTGCTGGCGGCGCATGGCGATGTGCTGGCGGAAATCGACGGGCGCGTAGTGCTTCGGATTGCCGGTGGCGCGGTTGAGATCGGGTCTCTGGCACGGCCGGGACTGGGCTGATAGGATGTGCGTCTGACCAGAAGTGACGAGGATGAATGGCCAAGCAAGTGACCCCGATCCGCAAGGACCGCAAGCGCAACCCGGAGGTGACCCGCGCCGCCATTCTCAACGCCGCTCTTCAGGAATTCAGCGAGGTCGGCCATTCCGGCGCCAGGGTTGACCGCATTGCTGCCCGGGCCGGTGTCAGCAAGCCGATGATCTACGATTACTTCGGCGACAAGGATGCGGTCTATGCCGCCGCCCTGCGCGAGGCCTATGTGCAGATCCGCCAGGGCGAGATGACGCTCAACCTGGATACGCTGGCGCCGGAAGAGGCGATCCGCGCGCTGGTGAAGTTCACCATGAACCACTTCTGGAGCAACCCGTGGTTCATCCGCATGCTCAACACCGAAAATCTGATGGGCGGGGCGACGATCCGTGACCTCGACGACGCCACCGATATTCAGTCGGTGCTGTTGCAGCGGGTCGAGGAGATCCTGCGGCGCGGTCATGACGACGGGCTGTTCCGTGCCAGCATCACCCCGGTCGAGCTTTATATCTTCATCGCCTCGGTCTGCTGGTTCCCGATCTCCAACATGCATACGTTGTCGGTGGTGTTTCAGGCGCCGATCGGCGAGGACTGGTTGAAGGACCACGCCGAAAAGGCCGCCGGCATGATCATCGGCTACCTCAAGTCCGTCGAACCCGCCGCCCCGTAATGCGCGGCGCCAGCCTGTTGTAATCTCACCCTGTTTCCAGAATGCGCCTTGCTTCAGCCAGTTCCGCCAATCGCTGGATCGGCGGGTTGGCGGCATGCCGGCGCTTGACACATTTGGCATAACCTACTAATTAGTAACTTACGAGCTACCAACCGGTAGGCAAAGGGAATCACTGCCGCGCGCCTGGCATCGGACAAGTGCGGCGGCGGGGTGGAGGACATCGGGTCAGAGGGTGGCCCGGCGGGATTTCAAGCAAGGGAAGAGACCATGGCACAACAACGCATCGGCATCATCATGCATGGTGTTACCGGACGGATGGGGATGAACCAGCACCTGATCCGCTCGGTTCTGGAGATCCGCGATCAGGGCGGCATGCTGCTGAAAGACGGTGATCGTCTGGTGCCCGACGTGATCATCGTCGGCCGCAACGAAAAGAAGATCGCCGAACTGGCCGCCAAACACGGCGTCGAACGTTACACCACCGATCTCGATGCCGCGCTTGCCAACCCCGATGACACCATCTTCTTTGACGCCGCCAGCACCCAGATGCGCCCCGGTCTGCTGCGCAAGGCGATCGACGCGGGCAAGCATGTCTATTCGGAAAAGCCGGTCTCGGAAGGGCTGGACGAGGCCATTGCGATTGCCAAACATGCCAAGGCCAAGGGCGTCAAGAACGGCATCGTGCATGACAAGCTCGATCTGCCCGGTCTCGTCAAGCTCAAGCGCCTGCGCGACAGCGGCTTTTTCGGCAAGATCCTCAGCGTGCGCGGTGAGTTCGGCTATTGGGTCTTCGAAGGGGACTGGATGGCGGCGCAGCGCCCGTCGTGGAACTACCGCAAGCAGGACGGTGGCGGCATGGTCTCGGACATGCTCTGCCACTGGCGCTATGTGCTCGACAACGTGGTCGCCCCGGTCAAGGCGGTGTCCTGCAACGCCGTGACCCATATCCCCGAGCGCTGGGACGAAAACGGTGACCCCTACAACGCCACCGCCGATGACGCCGCCTATGCCACCTTCGAACTCGAGGGCGACATCATCGCCCATATCAACAGCTCCTGGTGTACCCGTGTGCGCCGTGACGATCTGGTGACCTTCCACATCGACGGCACCCATGGCAGCGCGGTGGCCGGGCTGCACACCTGTTACAGCCAAGCGCGGGTGAACACGCCGAAGCCGGTCTGGAACCCGGACCAGAAGCAGACCATGAACTTCTTCGAGGATTGGGTGGAGGTGCCCGACAACACGGTGTTCGACAACGGCTTCAAGGTGCAATGGGAACAATTCCTGCGCCATGTGGTCGAGGATGGCCCGTGGTCCTACACGCTGGAAGAGGGCGCCAAGGGCGTGCAGCTGGCGGAACTGGGCTACGAAAGTTCGGAAAAGCGCTGCTGGCTCGACGTGCCGGCGCTCGACATCTGAGGGGGCTGACATGGCACAATTGATCCTTCCCACCCCCGGTGGCGGCACCGCCGCGCTCGAGATCACCGCCGGCCCGACCCCTGTGCCGGGCGGCACCTGGACCCGTACCGCCTATGCGGCGGCCCATGTGGTGGCCGATCCGCTGGCCGAGGTCGACCCGGGAGAAGGCGTTGCTGTCGATTGGGACCGGACGCTGGCCTTCCGCCAGCACCTCTGGTCGCTGGGCCTTGGCGTGGCCGAGGCGATGGACACCGCGCAGCGCGGCATGGGGCTCGACTGGCCCACCTCGCTGGAGCTGATCGGGCGCAGCATGGACGCCGCGCCCGAAGGCGCGCTGATCGCCAGCGGCGCAGGGACCGACCATCTGATACCGGGCCCTGATGTCAGCATCGACGACGTGATCGCGGCCTACGAGATGCAATGCGAAGCGGTCGAAGCCACCGGCTCTCGCGTCATCCTGATGGCCAGCCGCGCGCTTGTGCAGGCCGCGAAGGGCCCGGAGGACTACGCCCGGGTTTATGGCCGCGTGCTCGCGGGCCTCAAACAGCCGGCGATCCTGCACTGGCTGGGCGAAATGTTCGACCCGGCGCTGGCGGGCTATTGGGGCGACGCCGACCACATGCAGGCGATGGAAACCTGCCTTTCGGTCATCGCCGACAACGCCGACAGGATCGACGGCATCAAGGTCTCGCTGCTCTCGGCCGAGAAGGAGATCGCGATGCGCCGCCGACTGCCCGAAGGCGTGGTGATGTATACCGGCGACGACTTCAATTACCCCGAGCTGATCAAGGGCGACGATCAAGCGTTTTCCCATGCGCTGCTGGGCATCTTCGACCCGATTGCCGGGGCCGCCTGCCGGGCGTTGAGCGCGCTCGCCGAGGGCAATGACGCAGCCTATCATGCCGCCTTCGATCCCACCGTGCCGCTCAGCCGGCACATCTTCAAGGCGCCGACGCGGTTCTACAAGACCGGGGTGGTCTTCATGGCCTATCTGATGGGGCATCAGGATCATTTCACCATGGTTGGCGGCCAGGAAAGCGCGCGTTCCACCCTGCATCTGGCCGAGGCGATCCGGCTGGCCAATGCGGCACAGCTCTTTACCGACCCCGAGGACGTGGTGCGCCGCGCCACGCCGGTGTTTCAGGCACGAGGGGTCTCGGCATGAGAACGCTTTCCGCATCCGACCTGTCGCTGAACACCGCGACCGTCAGCAAGCAATGGAGCCTCGAGGAATGTATCGAAGGCTGCAAACGCCACGGCATCGGCGGCATCGCTCCCTGGCGGGACAAGTTGCAGGACTGCGGCGTCGACCGGGCCGCCAGGCTGATCCGCGACGCCGGGCTGGGCGTTTCGGGGCTGTGCCGGGGCGGCTGGTACACCGCAGAGGGCGCGCTGACACAAGGCGTCATCGACGACAACAAGCGCGCCGTAGATGAGGCCGCCGCCATTGGCGCCGAATGCCTGGTGATGGTGGTGGGCGGGCTGCCGGAGGGGTCGAAAGACCTTGTCGGCGCGCGCGAGATCGTCACCGAGGGGCTGGCGAAGACGCTGGATTATGCCCGGACGCAGGGCGTCAAGATCGGCATCGAGCCGCTGCACCCGATGTATGCCGCCGACCGCGCCTGCGTGAACACCACTGGCCAGGCGCTCGATATCTGCGACCAGCTGGGCGATGGGATCGGCGTGGCGCTGGATGTCTATCACATCTGGTGGGACCCGGAGATCGCGGCGCAGATCGAGCGTGCCGGCAAGGAACGTCTGCTCGCGTTCCATGTCTGCGACTGGATGAGCCCGACGCAGGACATGCTGACCGATCGCGGCATGATGGGCGAAGGGGTGATCGACATCCCGGCCTTTCGCAGCATGGTCGAGGCGCAGGGCTTCGACGGGCTCGTCGAGGTCGAGATCTTTTCGGCCGCAAACTGGTGGACAAAGCCCGGCGACGATGTGCTGAAAGCGATGGTTGGCGCGTTGCCGGCGATCTGACGGCACGCCCAACAGAAACGCCCTCCCTGCCGATCGGGGCAGAGAGGGCGACAGTGCGGGGCAGGGGAGTTAGCGGGTGCGGCCCTTGCCCCACATGTCGATATCGGCGCCAAGTGCCTGTTTGAGCGGCTCCGAGGCACCGTCGAGCGCCTGCAACACCGAAGCCTCCAGCTCCACATCCAGAAGCTTCTTGAGCCCGCGGCTCTGTTCGCCGTTGCGCGTGCCGACGATCACGCCGCCCACGGCGGGGCGCGATTTCAGCCAGCCGATGGCCAGTTCTTCCATGCTCAGCCCGGTCTCTTCGGTCAGCGTCCAGAGCGCATCGAGCAGCTCCTGGCCGGCCGCTTCGGCGCCCTCTTCCTTGTGCACCACCTCGGCCCATTTGCGATGATCGAACATCCGGGTGCGGGCGCGGTTGACCGGGAAGTCCTGCAACGAGCGGTACTTGCCCGCCAGCAGCCCCTGCATCAGCGAGGAATAACACATGATCGGCACGCCGGCCGTTTCGCATTTGGGCTGCACCTCGAATTCGATGGCGCGGTAGAACAGGTGATAGGGCAACTGGTTGACCGAGATCTCCCCCAGCGCCAGCGCCTCGTCGAGATCGGCGCTGCCGAAGTTCGACACGCCGTAATGGCCGATCTTGCCCGCGTCCTTCAGCGATTTGAGCGCGCCGAGGGTCTCGGCCAGGGGCACGTCGCGGTTGGGCCAGTGCAACATGTAGATGTCGATGTGATCGGTGCCCAGATTCTTGAGGCTGCGCTCGCAGGCGGTGATCACGTCGTCGGGCGCGGCGTTCTGTTCCGCGACCTTGGAGGAGATCACGATTTCCGAGCGCTGCGCGCCAAGCGCGCGGTTCAGGAGCTGCTCGGAATAGCCGGCGCCATAGGCCTCGGCGGTGTCGAAGAAGTTGATGCCGACATCGAAGGCGGCGCGCAGCGCCTCGATCGAGTCGGTCTCCTCCTGCGCGCCGAATGCGCCGGCGCCGCCCATGCAGCCATAAACGATGGGGCTGGTTTTCAGGCCGGTGTTTCCGAAAGTCTGGTTCACAGTAGATACCTCAGGTTGAAGTTTTGGGTTACACGCCGATCAGGCTCGGCAGGGTGAGGGATATCGCCGGCACGAAGGTGATCAGCATCAGCGCCACGAAGATCGCGATGTAGAACGGCCAGATCGTGCGCACCGCCTTTTCCATCGGCAGCCCGCCGACGGCACAGCCGACGAACAGGCAGGAGCCCACCGGCGGGGTGCAGAGCCCGAGGCCGAGGTTGACGAGCAGGATCATGCCGAACTGGTAGGGGTCGACGCCCAAGCTGTTGGCCACCGGCAGAAAGATCGGCGTGCAGATCAGGATCAGCGCCGCCATGTCCATGATCATGCCGAGCATCAGCAGCACCGCGTTGATCATCAGCAGGATCAGGATCGGGTTGTCGGTCAGCCCGGTCAGAAGCTCGATGGTCAGGCTCGGCACCCGGTAGAAGGTGAGCATATAGGCAAAGGCCGCGGCACAGGCGATCAGGATCATCACCATCGAGGTGGTCTTGACCGACGAGGACACCGCGATCTTGAAGTTCGCCCAGGTGATGTTGCGATAGACCAGCAGCGTCACCAGGAAGGCATAGATCGCGCCGAAGGCCCCGCTTTCGGTGACGGTGAAGACGCCCGAAAGCACGCCGCCGACAATGATCACCGCCGTCAGCAGTCCGGGGATGGCGCTGAAGAAGGTGAAGGCCAGCGCCTGCCAGCCCGGAAAGCGCTCGGCCCGGTAGCCGCGCTTGACCGCGACGACATAGGCCGCGGCGGCGAGGCAGAGGCACATCAGCACCCCGGGCACGACGCCGGCGAGAAAGAGCTTGGAGATCGAGATGCCGCCGCCCGCGGCGATGGCAAAGATGATCATGTTGTGCGACGGCGGGATGATGATCCCGGCGATCGAGGAGGTCACGG
The DNA here is from genome assembly GCF_028807375.1 of Marinovum sp. PR37. Classification (NCBI taxonomy): domain Bacteria; kingdom Pseudomonadati; phylum Pseudomonadota; class Alphaproteobacteria; order Rhodobacterales; family Roseobacteraceae; genus Marinovum; species Marinovum sp. PR37. Next base: position 263,544 of record NZ_JARAML010000002.1, read on the forward strand.
TGACATTGACGGCGTAATCGGCGTCATAGCCCTTGTCCTTCATCACCGGCACCAGGATCGAGCCCAGCGCCGAGATATCGGCGATGGCCGAGCCCGAGATGCCGCCGAAGAGCATCGAGGAAAAGACGTTGACGATGCCGAGCCCGCCGCGCACCGCGCCAACGGCGGCCGAGGCGAAGCGGACCAGCCGCATGGCGATGCCGCCGTGAAACATCAGCTCGCCGGCAAAGATGAAGAACGGGATGGCCATCAGCGAAAAGACGTTGATGCCGGAAATGATCCGCTGAAAGCCCACCATCAGCGGCAGGCCTTCGTACCAGAAGGCGGCGATGGCCGAGATGCCGAGCGCGAAAGCCACCGGAGTGCCGATGACGACGCAGAAGGCAAACAGCCCGAGAAGCAGCATGAGTCCCATTGGGTTTGCCCTTATTCGATGTGGTCGATGCGTGTGTCGCGGCCCAGGAAGACACGCGTCAGATGGCCGAGAGAGAAAACGAGGATCAATCCGCCGGCGACGGTCAGCGGCAGCGAGCGATAGCCTTCGCTGATCTGGATAAGCGGGATCAGCGAATTCCATTTGAACTGGGTGAGCAGCGCCCCGTACCAGAGCATCAGCGCTCCGAAGACCGCCATGAAAAGATCCGAGAAGATCACGAAGAGGGTGCGAACGCGCGCCGGCACCAGGGTGCGGAAGGCCACGACCGAAAGATGGGTGTTCTCGCGCACGCCGACGGCGGCACCGAGAAAGGCGATCAGCATCACCAGCAAAAGCGCATATTGCTCGACCCAGGTGGGGGTGTCGTTGAGCACGTAGCGGCCAAAGACCAGCCAGCCGAAGATGACGGTCATGACAACCAGCGCCACGCCGGCGACGACGCGGCAGATCCAGACGATCGCGTCGAAGACACGTTCAAACGCGCGCAGGCCCTGGGGCAGTTCGGGGGTATCGTTCATTGTATTCTCCCGAAAAGCGCCCGGGACCGCAGGGGACCGGGCGCTTCCGAATGGGTGTCGGTCAGGCGTTATTCGGTCGACTGGGCAATCTCGACGAGCTTGCGCATGTCGGGGTTGGCGGCCAGGTAATCGTCATAGACCGCAACCATCGCGTCCTGAAACGGGGTCTTGTCGGCGATCTCGTTGACCATGACGCCGGCGGCCTCGACATCCTTGCGCGCCTGTTCCGATTGCACCGCCCAGAGCTCACGCTGATAGAGGCCGGCCTCTTCCGCCGCGGCCCGCACCGCATCCTGAAGCTCGGGCGAGAGCGCCTCGAACTTCGAGGTGTTGACGCAGATGCATTCCGGGATGATCAGGTGCTCGGAAAGCGAGTAATTGGTCGTCACCTCGTAATGCGCCACGTTCTTGAACGAAGGGAAGTTGTTTTCCGCACCGTCGACAACGCCGGTTTTCAGCGATTGATAGACCTCGCCAAAGGCCATCGGCGAGGGGTTGCCGCCCATGGCCGAGATCATCGCGGTGTAAAGATCGTTGTTCATCACCCGGATCTTCAGACCGGCGACATCGTCGGGTGTGTTGATCGGTTTCTGGGTGTAGAACGACCGCGCGCCGGCATCGACCCAGGCCAGCGGCAGCAGGCCGGCCTGGCCCATGGCATCCGAGACCATGTCGCCGGCCTCGCCTTCGAGCACGCGGAACATGTGCGGCACGCTCTTGAAGATGAAGGGCAGCGAGACGAGGTTGGCCTCTTTCACCATCGGGCCGATCGGGCCGAGGTTGAAATTGCCCACTTCGATGGCGCCAAGGCGCACCTGCTCGAGCGCGTCGGGCTGGCTGCCCAGAACGCCGCCGTGGAACACCTCGATGGTGACTTCGCCGTCGGTCTTCTCTTCCACCAGCTCGGCAAAACGGTCCATCGCGGCGGTGTTGGGGTGGCCTTCGCTGTGGATGTTCCAGGCGCGCCAGGTTTCGGCCGTGGCAGCGGTGCCGAGCAGGGCGACGGCCGCAGCCGCACCGATGAGCGTGGTGGTGAATTTCTGGTACATGGTGTCCTCCCTTGGATGTCGTAACCAGTTGAATGGATTGGCCTGTGACGCATGTCCGGCAACAGGCATCGCCCGGGGCCGGGATCAGACCTGCGATCTGCTGCGGCGCGCAGGCGGCGGACCCTGGTGGAAACCGGTGATCGGTTTGCCGGGTCGCTCCGGTCTCGCGGGCCGCGGTCCTCCCTTTGTCACATCCGTTGGTTTCCGCCGAACCGGCGCCCGTTCTCTCCCGGGGCGCGCGGCCGGCGTGTTCTTCTGGCTCCTAAAGAGTACTAGTATCCCAGTTAAGTCAAGAGAAAAGTTTTCATGCGTCGGAACGAGCCTGCGGCGCGGCCCGGCGGCACCGGACATTGTCCGCCCCGGACCCCGATCCGGGGTCCCATGCTACAGGGACCGGGAGGCCCCGGATCGGGGTCCGGGGCGGGGTCATGTCGAGGCTGCCGGCCAACGGCCCCCGCGGTCGGGCTTCAGATGTCCAGCGTATGGGTTTTTTCCCACTGCGAGAAATGCGACACGAAGGAATTCCACTCCTCGCGCTTCAGCTTGAGAAAGGCGGCCGAAAATTCCTCCCCCATCATCGACTTCAGGTCCTTGTCCTTGTCATAGCCGCGCAGGGCATCGAGCATGTTGAGCGGCAGTTTCGGCGCGCCGCGAACCTTGTGGCCCTCGGCATACATGTCAATGTCGTACCGCTTGCCGGGATCGGCCTGAGTCCGCAGGCCGCTGAGGCCGGCGGCAATGATCACCGCCTGCAACAGATAGGGATTCGCAGCCCCGTCAGGCAGCCGCAGCTCGAAGCGGCCGGGCCCGGGGACGCGCACCATATGGGTGCGGTTGTTGCCGGTCCAGGTCACCGTGTTGGGCGCCCAGGTCGCGCCCGACATGGTGCGCGGCGCGTTGATGCGCTTGTAGCTGTTGACCGTCGGATTGGTGATCGCGGCCAGGGCGCTGGCGTGTTTCATGATGCCGCCGAGGAAGTGCTTGCCCTGTTCCGACAGGCCCAGCTCGGCGGTCGGGCTGTCGCCTTTCTCGCCGGCAAAGACATTGGTCCTGGAGTGCTCGCCCGGCGCGTCCCAGACCGAAATATGCGCGTGACAGCCGTTGCCGGTCAGCCCCTCGACGGGCTTGGGCATGAAAGTGGCGCGGAAGCCGTGTTTCTCGGCCACCGACTTGGTCATGAACTTGAAGAAGGAATGCTTGTCGGCGGTCTTCAGGACGTCATCGAACTCCCAGTTCATCTCGAACTGGCCGTTGGCGTCCTCGTGGTCGTTCTGGTAGGGGCCCCAGCCCATTTCCAGCATGTAATCGCAGATTTCGCGCACCACGTCATAGCGCCGCATCACCGCCTGCTGGTCATAACAGGGCTTGTCGGCGGTGTCGTACTCGTCGCTGATCTGGGCGCCGTCCGGGGTCAGCAGGAAGAACTCGGCCTCGATGCCGGTCTTGACGTGCAGGCCCGCGTCGGCGGCCTCGGCAATCAGCCGGCGCAGCACGTTGCGCGGCGCCTGGGCCACGTCCTGGCCTTCCATCACGCAATTGGCGGCGACCCAGGCGACCTCGGGTTTCCACGGAAGCTGGATCACCGATGCGGGGTCCGGCACCGCCAGCATGTCGGGGTGGGCCGGCGTCATGTCGAGATGGGTGGCAAAGCCGGCGAAGCCTGCGCCGTCCTGCTGCATGTCGGCAATCGCCGCGGCGGGCACCAGCTTGGCCCGTTGGCCGCCGAACAGATCGGTGAAGGAAATCATGAAATACTTGATGTCGCGCGCGGCAGCAAAGGCGGCAAGGTCGGTCCGGGCGTCGGGCGCCACTTGATCTCTGGGCATGTGGTCGTGTTCCTCTCTGTCGGTATGTGGCGCGGGGGTCTCCCCCTGCATCCTCTTGCGAAACGGCGCGGCCCCGTCGGGAGCCGCGCCGTCGTATGTCAGAACCCCGCCTTGCCGGGCCACCAATCGGTGCCGGCCAGTGGCACCCTGGCCATGGCCGCCGCCTCCATGGTCAGCGCGCAGAGGTCTTCCGGTTCCAGGTTGTGCAGATGGTTGTGGCCGCAGGCCCGGGCGATGGTCTGGGCCTCCAGGGTCAGTACCTTGAGATAGTTCTTCAGCCGCCGGCCGCCCTCGATCGGGTCAAACCGCGCCATCAGCTCGGGGTCCTGGGTGGTGATGCCGGCCGGGTCGCGGCCTTCGTGCCAGTCGTCATAGGCGCCGGTGGTGGTGCCCATCTTCTGGTATTCGGCCTCCCATTTCGGGTCGTTGTCGCCCAGGGCCACCAGCGCGGCGGTGCCGATGGCGACCGCATCGGCCCCCAGCGCAATGGCCTTGGCCACATCGGCGCCGGTGCGGATACCGCCCGAAACCACCAGCTGCACCTCGCGGTGCAGCCCCTGATCCTGAAGCGCCTGAACGGCCGGGCGGATGCAGGCCAGCGTCGGCAGGCCGACATGTTCGATAAACACGTCCTGGGTCGCGGCGGTGCCGCCCTGCATGCCGTCGAGCACAACCACATCGGCACCTGCCTTGATCGCCAGGGTGGTGTCATAATAGGGCCGCGTGCCGCCGATCTTGACGTAGATCGGCACCTTCCAGCCGGTAATCTCGCGGATCTCGAGGATCTTGATCTCCAGGTCATCCGGCCCGGTCCAATCCGGGTGTCGGCAGGCCGAACGCTGGTCGATGCCCGTGGGCAGGTTGCGCATGCCGGCCACGCGGTCGGAGATCTTCTGACCGAGCAGCATGCCGCCGCCACCGGGCTTGGCGCCCTGGCCCACGACGATCTCGATGGCGTCGGCCCGGCGCAGGTCGCGCGGGTTCATGCCGTAGCGCGAGGGCAGGTACTGATAGACAAGCTTGCTGGAATGGCCGCGCTCTTCCTCGGTCATGCCGCCGTCGCCGGTGGTGGTCGAGGTGCCGGCGGCGCTGGCGCCCCGGCCGAGCGCTTCCTTGGCGGGGCCGGAGAGCGCGCCGAAACTCATGCCGGCGATGGTCACCGGAATGTCCAGCTCGATGGGGGTCTTGGCGAACCGGGTGCCCAGCGTCACCCTGGTTTCGCAGGTCTCGCGGTAGCCTTCGAGCGGGTAGCGCGAGATCGAGGCTCCGAGGAACAGCAGGTCGTCGAAATGCGGCACCCGCCGCTTCGCGCCGCCGCCGCGGATGTCGTAGATGCCGGTATGCGCGGCGCGGCGGATCTCGGCGTTGACCGAATTCGAGAAGGTCGCCGACTGGATCGGCTCGGTCCGCGGGAGGGTGTCGATTGTCTGATCTTTCATGTCCATCTCCTCAATACGCGGACGCGTTGTCGACGTCGAAATTGTAGAGCTTGCGGGCCGAGCCATAGCGTTTGAACTCTTCCGGTTTGGCGTCGGCTCCGGCGCGTTCCAGCAGGTCGGCCAGGATTTGCAGATGCTCGGGGCGCATCTCCTTCTCGATGCAATCGGCGCCGAGGCTCTTGACTCCGCCGCGCACGAAGAGCCGCGCCTCGTAGAGTGAATCCCCCAGCGCGTCACCGGCATCCCCCAGCACCACGAGATTGCCGGATTGCGCCATGAAGGCCGACATGTGGCCGATGTTGCCATGCACCACGATGTCGATCCCTTTCATCGAGATTCCGCAGCGCGAGCTTGCATTGCCCTTGATCACCAAGAGCCCGCCGTGGCCGGTGGCCCCGGCGTACTGGCTGGCGTCGCCCTCGACGATGACCGTGCCCGACATCATGTTCTCGGCCACGCCCGGCCCGGCCGAGCCGTGGACGTGCACCTTGGCCTGGCTGTTCATCCCGGCGCAGTAATAGCCGGTGGAGCCCTTCACGGTCACCTCGATGGGCGCGTCAAGGCCGACGGCAATGGCGTGGCTGCCCTTGGCGTTCACGACTTCCCAGTTGGCCTGGCTGAGGGTCTCGGCCTGCGCGTGCAGCGCCGTGTTCAGGGCGCGGAGGTCTTGCGCTTCCAAATCGAATGTCTGCATCTCAGTGGTTCCAGAAATAAACGGTTGCGGGTTCAGGCTCCCAGACGCGGGCGGTCTCGATCCCCGGCAGGTTGACCAGCGCGCGGTATTCGCTGCCGAAGGCGACATATTGATCGGTCTCGGCCATCACGGCGGGTTTGCAGGCGATCGGGTCGCGCACCACGCCAAAGCCGTCCTTGGTGCCGACGACAAAGGTGAAGAAGCCGTCGAGAGCCTCCAGGCTGCTTTTCAGCGCCTCGCCCAGGCTCGATCCGGTTTGCATCTTCCAGGTCAGGTAGGCGGCGCCCACTTCGGTGTCATTCTCGGTCTCGATATGGATGCCTTCGCGGCGCAGCTTGCGGCGCAGGGCGTTGTGATTCGACAACGAGCCATTGTGAACCAGGCATTGGTCGAGGCCGGTCGAGAACGGATGCGCGCCGAGCGTGGTGACGGCGGATTCGGTGGCCATGCGGGTGTGGCCGATGCCATGGCTGCCGCTCATCTGCGAGACGGCAAACCGGGCAGCCACGTCGCGGGGCAGGCCGACTTCCTTGTAGATCTCCATCGCCGCGCCGGTGCTCATGACCCGCACGCCCTGCCGCAGCTCCGGCAGCGCCTGGCGCGCCGCGGCCACCTTGTCGGCCGGCAGGGTCAGCACGATATGGCTGTCTTTGACCGCGCCGCTCACCGCGGCGTCGATGACGCTGCCCAGTTCCTCGGCCAGGGTTGCGAAATCCGCCTGCGGGTCGTCGGATTGCACCGTCAGCTTGGCGCTGCCGGCCGCCTCGCCGCCATAGATCGCGATGCCGGCACTGTCCGGGCCCCGATCGGTCATGGTGACAAGCATGTCGGTCAGAAGCGCGCCGAGCCGAGGCTCGAGCGACCTGTCCTTGAGAAATAATCCAACGATTCCGCACATGGCGCAGACCCTCTCCTGTGGTTGACTCGAAGCCTATCGGGTAGAGCCGGGCGCATCAACTTTCAAGAAACAATTTTTCCTGTAAAGAATATCGGGCCATGCACACAGCGAGCCACATGCCGCCGAATTCGGCGGTCTGCCTGCTTTGCGGGCAATCCGGGATCAGGAGCGGTGGTGCCGGGCGGGCGGCCGCGGCTAGTTGGCCTGTGGATACGAGATGATCGACAGGTAGCGGATCGGCAGGCGCACCAGCACCTCCGGCCCATGCGGCGCATCGGCGTCAAAGAACAGCGTATCGCCCGGTTCCAGCCGGAAGACCTCGGTGCCGTGGCGATAATCGACCGCGCCTTCGAGCATGTAGATCGTCTCGATCCCCTCGTGCTGGAAGGTGGGGAAGATGTCAGAGGTCTCGGACAGTGTGATCAGATAGGGTTCGACCATCACGCCGCTGGAATTCGAGCCGATGTGACCGAGCAGGTTGTACTGATGGCCGGCCCGGGTGCCGTCGCGCTCCATCTCGACACCGTGCCCGGCCTTGGTGTGCACCGCCGAGCGCTTTTCTTCGAACCGGCGCAGGAAGGCGGTCAGCGGCACGCTCAGCACATGCGACAGCGTTTGCAAGGTGTTGAGCGACGGCGAGGTGTTGCCATTCTCGATCTTTGACAACATGCCGATCGACAGGCCAGAGGCCTTGGCCAGATCGGCCACGGTCATGTTCTGCTGTTTGCGGAAGGCGCGGACCTCGCGGCCGATGGCGACCTCGAGAACCTTTTCGCGGTCTTCGCCGACCCGATGCGGATCCTGTGACAGGGCCTTGGCGTTCATTGCGGCGTCCGGTTTTTGCTGTATCATCGCACCTTCCTAATTTTCACCACCGGAAAATTCCAGCGCCGGAAAGCCACTTGACCCGCGACAAGTTTCCTATCAGGAATATTGCAATGACCAGAGGTGAAAGTACAACCACTTTGGGATTTCTGATCTTCCCCGGGTTTCCAATGTCCTGCCTGACCTCGGCGATAGAGCCCCTGCGCGCGGCCAACGAGATCTCGGGGCAGGCGGCCTTTGACTGGAAGCTGATCGGCGAAACCGGCGCGCGGGTGGAATCCAGCGCGCATATCTGGTTCGACCCGGATCGGGCGCTGGCCGACGACTTGGAGCTCGACTATCTCTTTCTGCTTTCCGGCCCTTTGGCCAGGTTCGAGACGCCGCGACCGTCAAACGGCCGGCTGCGCAGCCTGAGCCGTCACGGCGTTCGTGTCGGCGGGGTCAGCGGCGGGGTCTTTCCGCTGGCGCGCTCCGGGCTTCTGGCGGGGCACCGATGCAGCGTGCACTGGTGTTATGCCGCGGCCTTCGCGGCCGAATTTCCCGATCTCCCGGTCGAAGACGACGTCATCATCATCGACCGCGACCGGCTGACGGTGTCCGGGGCGGCCGCCGTCTTTGACCTGATGCTGGGCCTGATCGATGCTAGGCTGGGCGAGGAGGTGACCACCGAAGTGGCCTGCTGGTTCCAGCATCCGCTGATGCGCGGGCAGGGGGTGCGGCAAAAGGTGCCGACCCTGCGCCGCGAAAGCACCTCGGACATGTTGCCGCCCTCGGTCGCCGAGGCGATCCGCATCTTTGGTGATCACATCGAGGATCCGGTGAACGTGGACGACGTGGCGCAGCTGGTGGGGCTGTCGCCGCGCCAGCTGGAACGCAACTTCAAGACCGCCACCGGCCAGAGCCCGTCGCGCTATTACCGCAACCTGCGAATGAACGCCGCGCGCCAGCTGGTGCTGTATTCCAACGACAGCATGGCGCGCATTGCCGCGGCGGTGGGCTATGGCGCCACCGCGCCGCTGGTGCGGCAGTACCGCCGGGCCTTTGGCGCGACGCCGCAGCAGGACCGGCAGAAGATCAACCTGTTCCGGGTGGAACGGAACCGGCCGATCCCGTCCTGAACCCGTCCGGTCCTCGCGTCGGGGCCTCGTCTCCCCCACTGGCCGAGAGGCCCCGGCGCAGGGCCGGGGCGCGGGGCGGCGATGTCAGAGCGCGCTGTGCGCCGCCTCGATCAGCGCGTGATGCAGGCTCTGGGCCGACGAGCGTGGCCCGATCACGCTGAAATGCCTTTCGGCCCGGCGGATCAGGAAACAGCTTTGGTGCGCGATTGCGGTGCGGGTTGCGGCCGGGCTGTCCATTCGCCGCGTGTCGGCGTTGCACAGGAGCTCCAGCACCTGGTGACAGCCAGCGCCCTCCAGGTCGAAGCGCACCCAGCCATCGGTCTGTTCGGTGACCGAACCGGCGTCCCCCATGGCCGCCTTGATCCGCGCGGCAAGGTCTTCGTGGCTGCCGTGCGGCGCCTCGAGCATCCATTGTTCCGGGCCGATCCAGAAGGCCGTGACCGGCCCGTCCCCGGCACAGGCTCCGACCCCCGGCAGGGCCGCGCCCAGAAGGGCCTGCGCCGCTGCGGCGACCTCGTCCTCGCGGCCCAGTCTCGACGCCAGCGAGGCCAGCGCCCAGTCCGGGCATTCCGAAATGCGCAAGCCCTCGAAATCGCGGACCTCGGCGGTGGTGCCGCCAAGCGCGGTCGTTGCGGTCAAGTCATGCACGGAGACGGTCTCCCTCTGGATCGACGAATTGGGCCGAGACCACCTCGACCTCGATGTTCTGCCCGGTCAACGGGCTGACCAGGCGCAGGCGCTCGCCCATGCGTTCTGACCCGGATTTCAGATAGCCGATGCCGATATGGCTGTTCAGGATCGGCGAATAGCAGGCCGATGTGACATAGCCCTGGTCATGCTTTGCATCGACGGGGCCCTCGCGGTTCATCAGATGCCCGCCGGCGGTGACCTTCTCCTCGGGCAGCTTCGGCAGAAAGCCCACCAGCGCCAGCGCATCCGGCGTGTTCAGCCCCGCGCGTTCCGACAGGGTCGAACCAATGGCGTCCTTCTTCTTCGACACCATCCGCCCCATGCCGAGGTTGAGCGCGGTGGTGGTGCCGTTCAGCTCATTGCCCGCCGCATGGCCCTTTTCTATCCGCAGGACGCCCAAGGCTTCCGTGCCGTAAGGGGTCACGTCGAATTCCTCGCCTGCCGCCATCAGCCTGCGGATCAGCGCGTCGCCATAACGCGTCGGCACCGCGATCTCATAGGCCAGTTCGCCGGAGAAGGAGATGCGGAACAGCCGCGCCCGCAGCCCGCCGCAGATCGTGACCGCGCCGCAGGCCATGAAGGGAAAAGCCTCGTTCGAGATATCGAACCCGGGGTCGACGATCTTTTGCAGCAGTTTGCGGGCGTTGGGCCCGGCCACGGCATATTGCGCCCAGGCCTCGGTGGTCGAGATCAGTTGCACGTCCATGTCCGGGAACAGGCACTGGCGGACGAATTCCAAGTGGCGATAGACCGGCACGGCATTGGCCGTCGTGGTGGTCATCACGAAGTGATCCTCGGCCAGCCGCGCAGTGGTGCCGTCGTCCATGACGATGCCATCCTCGCGCAGCATCAGCCCATAGCGGGTCTTGCCGACCGCCAGCTTGGCAAAGCCATTGGCATAGACCTTGTTGAGGAAGGCCGCCGCGTCGGTGCCCTGCACGTCGATCTTGCCCAGCGTGGTCACATCACAGACCCCGACCGAGCCGCGCACCGCCCGCACCTCGCGGTCGACGCTCTGGCGCCAGTGGGTCTCGCCGGGACGCGGAAACCACTGTGCGCGCAGCCAGTTGCCGGCTTCGACGAAAACGGCGCCCTGTTCGCGGGCCCAGATGTGGCTGGGCGTCTCACGCACCGGGTGGAAATGCGCCCCGCGCGCCCGGCCGCCCAGCGTGCCCATGGCGACGGGTGTGTAGGGCGGGCGAAAGATGGTGGTGCCGACGCCGGGGATCGATTTGCCGGCCAGCTCGGCCATGATCGCCAGCCCGCCCATGTTCGAGGTCTTGCCCTGATCGGTGGCCATGCCTAGCGTGGTGTAGCGCTTGAGGTGCTCGACCGAACGGAAGTTCTCCTGATGCGCCAGTTTCACGTCCTTGACGGTGACGTCGTTCTGCTGATCCAGCCAGGCGCGGCCGCGGCCTTCGGTGACATGCCAGAAGGGCTGGATGTTGACCGGCGCATCTTCGGCGCGGGGCAGGCGGGCCTTGTCGGGTTTGATCCCGAGATCGCCGAGAATTGCGGCGGCCTGTTCGGCCCCCGAGCGGAGCGCGGCATGGGTGGAAAAGGCCCCAGCCGCCGCCCCGGCCACGCTTTGGCCCTGCGGCAGATCCGTGCCGGGAACGAAGGCAGAGATGGCGGGGTTCCAGGCCGGGCGGCCGCGCTGATGGCAGGTCAGATGCACGTTGGGGTTCCAGCCGCCCGAGACACCGAGCGCGCCGCATTCGATGATGCGTTCGGAGCCGTCGGCCTGACGCAGCTTGACAAAGCTGAGGCCGAGCCGGCCGGAGGTGTCGATCACCTGCGCGCCGGCCAGCAGCTCGCAATCGGCGATACGCGGGGCGTCGGGGCGAACGTCGATCACGGCGGCGACCCTCACGCCCTTGGCCATCAGATCGCGGGCGGTGCGGTGGCCGTCGTCGTTGTTGGTGAAGACCGCGACCTTTTGCGCCGGCGTCGCCGCCCAGCGATTGGCATAGGCGCGCATGGCCCCGGCCAACAGGATGCCGGGGCGGTCGTTGTTGGCAAAGACGATCGGCCGCTCGATGGCCCCGGCGCAGAGCAGGGCGCGCTTGGTGTAGACGCGCCAGAGGATCTGGCGCGGTTTGCCGGGCGCAGGCGTCGGCAGATGGTCCGAGACCCGCTCGACCGCGCCGTAGATGCCATGATCGAAACCGCCGATCACCGTGGTGCGCGGCATGAGCCGGACGTTGTTCATGCCGTGCAGCTCGGCCACGGCGGCGGCGGCCCATTCGGCCCCGGCGGTGTCATCGATGGCAAAGGTCTCGGCATTGAGCCGCCCGCCCATGGCAAAATCTTCGTCGGCCAGGATCACCCGCGCACCGGAGCGGCCTGCCGTCAGGGCCGCCGACAACCCCGCCGGGCCCGCGCCCACGATCAGAAGATCGCAATGCAGGTAGCCTTTGTCGTAGGAATCCGGGTCTTCCTCCAGCGACAGGGAGCCCAGCCCGGCGGCCTTGCGGATGATCGGCTCGTAAAGCTTTTCCCAGAAGGCGGCGGGCCACATGAAGGTCTTGTAGTAGAACCCGGCGGTCAGGAAGTTCGAGAACCGGTCGTTGACTGCCATGGCGTCAAAGGTGAGCGAGGGCCAGCGGTTCTGGCTTCTGGCCTCGAGCCCGTCGAAGAGTTCGGCGGTGGTGGCGCGGGTGTTGGGCTCCTGCCGCGCGCCGGAGCGCAGTTCGACCAGCGCATTGGGCTCTTCGCTGCCCGAGGTCAGCACCCCGCGCGGGCGGTGATACTTGAACGACCGGCCCATCAGCCGCACGCCGTTGGCCATCAGCGCCGAGGCCAGCGTGTCGCCGGGGTGGCCCGTGAAACGCTTGCCGTCGAACGTGAAGTCGAGGTTCTGGCTGCGGTCGATCTGGCCGCCCGGAAGTCGGTTTTTCTGGCTCATTTGCTGCGCCCCCGGCTGCGGGCCACGTCGCGGGCCAGTTCGACCGATGTGATCTGATGGGTCAGCGTATTGCGCGTCACCACCAGCCAGCTGCGGTCGCCCACCTCGTGGAACCACAGCTCGCGATGTTCGCCCGCCGGGTTGTCGCGCAGGTAGAGGTAGTCGTGGAATTGATCCACGGCATCCTCGGCCTGCCAGTCGGGGCGGTCGATTAGCGACGCATCGCCGAGATAGGTGAACTCCTGCGCGTCACGCGGGCCGAGGAGGGGATGGTCGATCATCATCTGTCAGATCCTTTGTGCGCATCTCGAACCGCAAAGCCGGTTCTCACGTTTTCCGGGAAACGCATGGTCAATGCAGGTTGGGTTGCGCGCCCACGCCCTTTTCGTCGATCATCCGCCCGCGGCGGAACCGGTCGAGGCGATAGGCGGTGGCGGTTTCATGCGGGGTGTCGGTGGCCAGCAGATGCGCATAGCACATGCCCGAGGCCGGCGTCGCCTTGAAGCCGCCGTAACACCAGCCGCCATTGAAATAGAGCCCGTCGATATGGGTGCGGTCGATGATCGGCGAGCCGTCCATCGACATGTCCATGACGCCGCCCCACATCCGCAGGAGCCGCGCCCGGCCCAGCGCCGGGATCAGCGCCATGCCGCTTTCACAGACGTCCTCGACCGTGGGCAGATTGCCGCGCTGGGCATAGGAATTGTAGCCGTCGATATCGCCGCCAAAGACCAGCCCGCCCTTGTCCGACTGGCTGCAATAGAAATGCCCGGCGCCAAAGGTGATCACCCCCGGCAGCACCGGTTTCAGCCCCTCGGAGACAAAGGCCTGCAAGACGTGACTCTCGATCGGCAGGCGTATGTCGGCCAGTGCCATGACACGGCTCGACGATCCGGCAACGCAGGAGGCGACTTTCCCGGCGCCGATATAGCCGCGCGAAGTCTCGACGCCCCGGATGGCGCCGGCCTCGATGCGCAAACCGGTGACCTCGCAGTTCTGGAGGATGTCGACGCCATGGCTGTCGGCGCCGCGCGCGTAGCCCCAGGCCACCGCGTCGTGGCGCACGGTGCCGCCGCGATGCTGGGCCAGCCCGCCCTTGATCGGGAAACGCGCATTCTCGAAATCGAGAAACGGATAGCGCGCGCGGATCTGATCGACGTCCAGAAGCTCGGCATCGGCGCCGTTCAGGATCATGGCATTGCCCCGGCGGACAAAGGCGTCGCGCTGGCCGTCGCTGTGATAGAGATTGAGAATGCCGCGCTGGCTGACCATCGCGTTGTAGTTCAGCTCCTGCTCCAGACCCTCCCACAGCTTGAGCGAATATTCGTAAAACGGCTCATTGCCATCCAGAAGGTAGTTCGACCGGATGATCGTGGTGTTCCGCCCGACGTTGCCGCCGCCGATCCAGCCTTTCTCCAGCACCGCAATGCGTTTCTTGCCGAAATGTTTGGCCAGGTAATAGGCGGTTGCCAGCCCGTGTCCGCCGCCGCCGATGATCACGTAGTCATAGCTTTTCTGCGGCTCGGGATCGCGCCACGCCGGGCCCCAGCCCCTGTGGCCGGTCAGGGCTTCCTTGATGACACGCAGACCAGAGTACTTCATCGCGACCTCGCTCATTTGCGACACCAAGATGCCTGCATCCGCCTGTGTTTGCGAGGTCGGGATCGGACGGGTCGCTGTTCAAACCCGACATCGGCGACAGTCGCCGCGCGGGGAAACGGCTCAGACCCGAAGCAGGCGGCAAGACCGCTGCGCGCAGGCGCGCCGCACATCGGCAGGCAATTGCGCGCCGGTGACGATCACGTCGTAATCCCACAGATGCGCGTGCCGGCAGGCCAGGTCCAGCCCGGCCTTTTCGGTGTCGGCGACCAGAATCGTGGTGTTGGCACAGCCGGCGATCGCCTTGCGGGCCGAAATCTCGTCGGAATTGTAATCCATCACCGCGCCGTCGGGCGACAGGCCGCCGCAGCTGAACACCGCGTAATCCACCCGGAAATTGGCAAAGAACGCATGCGCGGCAATGCCGATCATGTCGAGATCGCGCATCCGCACCGACCCGCCCGCCAGTTCGACCACGGCGCCCGGGGCGTTTTGCAAGGCGCAGACCGCATGAATGCTGTTGGTTGCGACAAACAGGTTCTCGCGCGCGGCCAGAAGACGCGCGCATTGCTCGACCGTGGTGCCGGTGCCAAGCGCGACGCGCGCGCCGTCGGGGATCAGGTTCTTCACAGCCAGGGCGATGCGCCGCTTTTCCTGGCGCGAGACGCTCTCGCGCGGGAGATAGCCGATGTTCTCGCTTTGCTGGCGCAGGCGCGCCGCGCCATTGCGGCGCTGCACCAGGGCGGCGTCATCGAGATCACGCAAATCCGCCCGGATGGTCTGAACCGACACCGCAAGACGGCCGGACAACTCGGCCGCCGACAGCTCGCCTTCCTCCGACAGGAGCGCGATGATGCGGTCACGGCGCGCTGCCAGGTCCAATCGCTTCATGACTTTCCTTCGAAAACAACCGCAGGTTACGGCAAGGTTAGGCGGGAACGAAATTCGGCGCAATATCATTAAAAAGTTTACGTTTCTGTCACAAAATCGTTGCCTCCGGCGGGAATAAGGCACTCGTGAACTACTTTCGAACGAAAGCTGCATCTCCAGGAGAGCCCCATGAAGATCTTCCTCACCACGACCGCCTTTGCCCTCATGGCCAGCACCGCCATGGCAGACACGATCACGCTTTATACCTCCCAGCCGAACGCCGATGCGCAACAGACCGTCGATGCTTTCGAAGCGGCCAATCCGGGCACCGAAGTGGAATGGGTCCGTGACGGCACGACCAAGTTGATGGCCCGTCTGCGCGCCGAGATCGAAGCCGGCAACCCGCAGCCCGACGTTCTGCTGATCGCCGATACCGTGACGCTGGAAGGCATGGCGCAAGAGGGGCTTCTGACCGCCTATCAATCGCCCGAGGCCGCCAATTACGACGCCGCGCTCTATTCGGCCGAGGGGTACTATCACTCGACCAAGCTGATCACCACCGGCATCGTCTACAACACCGGCGTCGAGACGGCGCCAGACTCCTGGGCCGACCTGTCCGATGCCGCGCTCAAGGGCCAGATCGCAATGCCGTCGCCGCTCTATTCCGGTGCGGCGCTGATCCATCTTGCCACCCTGACGGGCGACGAAAGCCTCGGCTGGGATTACTACGGTGCGCTGGCCGCCAACGATGCCCGCGCCCAGGGCGGCAACGGCGGCACCTTCAAGGCGGTGGCCGCAGGCGAAAAACCCTATGGCATGGTCGTCGACTTCCTCGCCATCCGCAACAAGGCCGATGGCTCGCCGGTCGAGTTCGTCTTTCCCGAAGAGGGCGTGTCTTACGTGACAGAGCCGGTGGCGATCATGTCCTCGGCCAAGAACGTCGAAGGCGCCCAAAAATTCGTCGATTTCCTGCTCGGTGAAGCCGGTCAGGAGCTGGTGCTCGACATGGGCTATATTCCGGCGCGCGACGGCATGGGCGTGCCCGCGGGCTTTCCGGCGCGGGAAGACATCGCGCTGATGGCCTTCGACCCGGCGGTCGCGCTGGAGAACGCCGAAGCCAACAAGGCGAAATTCGCAGAGCTGTTCGGCGCCGAATAATGGGTCTGGCGACGAAATCGGGAGGCAGCCGGTCGGAAGGCCGGCTGCTCTCTGCCATTCTGGTGGTGGCGATCTGCCTTACGCTGGCGCCGGTCCTGCGGCTGTTTGTCGAAGGAGTGACCGATCAGGGGACACCCGGTCTGGCGCTGATGGGCGGGGTCCTGTCGCAGCCCGCGACGCTCAGCGCGCTGAAACATTCGCTGATCACAGCGGGCTTTGGCACCCTGGTGTCTCTGGTGTTGGGCGCGGGATTTGCCTTTCTGGTGGCGCTGACCGATCTGCGGGCCAAGGCGGCGCTGGTCTTCTGCCTGATGATCCCGATGATGATCCCGCCGCAGATCACCGCGCTGTCCTGGACCCAGATCATGGGGCCGTCGTCGGTGCTGCTCAAGACGCTGGGCCTGGCGCCGCCGCTGGGCGCGCCGCAGCCACTGTATTCCGCCGAGGGCATCATCCTGCTGCTGGGCATTCAGCACATGTCGATCATCTTCCTGACCCTGCGTGCCGGGCTGCGGGCGATCCCGCAGGAGGTGGTCGAAGCGGCGCGGATCAGCGGCGCGCGGGGGTTGCGCACCTGGTGGCAGGTGGTGATGCCGCTGACCCTGCCGAGCCTGGCCGCCGGCACCGCGATCACCTTTGTCACCGCGCTCGGCAATTTCGGCATTCCGGCCATGCTGGGCATTCCGGCGGGTTATGCGACGCTGCCGACGCTGGTCTATCAGAAACTCGCCGGCATGGGCACCAGCGTGCTGGCCGAGGTTTCGGTGCTGGCCATGCTGATCGGGACGGTGGCGGTGGCAGGCATTCTGGTACAGCGGTTCTTCCAGTCGCGGCAAAAGGTCCATCTGGTCGGCGCGACCTCGCGGCCGCTTGCCATTCCGCTGGGCGCGGCGCGGCTGCCGGTTGAGATCCTGCTCTGGGCCGTGGTCTGCGCGATCTTGGTGCTGCCGATGTTCGGCCTGCTGGCGACCTCGCTGGTGCCGGCCTACGGCGTGCCGCTGCGCCTCGATACGGTGACCCTGGCGTCGTGGTCCGAGGTGCTGTTGCGTCAGCCGGTGACGGCCCGGGCCTTTGCGAATTCCTTTGGCCTCGCCCTCGGGGCGGCCCTGGTGCTGATGGCGCTCTGCCTGCCGCTGGCCTGGCTGATGGAGCGCAATCCGACCCGGTTGTCGCGGCTCTTCGACAGCCTGCTCGACCTGCCTTATGCGCTGCCCGGCGTGGTGCTGTCGATCGCGATGATCCTGCTGTTGATCAAGCTGCCATTTACCGAGGCCACGCTCTACGGCACGATCTGGATCATTTTCCTGGCCTATCTGGCACGGTTCTTCGCCGTCATGTTCCGCCCGGTGCAGGCCAGCCTCAAACAGCTCGACCCGGCGATGGGCGAAGCGGCGCAATCGGTCGGCGCCTCGCTGTTCCAGCGGTTGCGCGACGTGATCCTGCCGCTTTCCGCTCCCGCCGCCGCCGCCGGCGCGATCCTGGTGTTCCTCACCGCGTTCAATGAGCTGACCGTCTCGGCGTTGTTGTGGTCGTCGGGCACCGAGACCCTGGGCGTGGTGATCTTCAATCTCGATGACAGCGGCGAAACCGCGATGGCCAGTGCCCTGGCGATGACCATCGTGTTTGTGGTCATGGCGCTGATGGCCCTGATCGAGCTGTTCTCGCGCCGTTTTCCGAAAGGAGTTGTTCCATGGCAGACATAAGCCTGTCGTCGGTCGGCAAGACATTTGCGGGCGCCCCCGCCTTGTCCGACATCACCACCCGCTTCGAAGACGGGGAATTCATTGCGCTGCTGGGGCCGTCGGGCTGCGGCAAGACCACGCTTCTGCGGCTTCTGGCCGGCTTCGAGATGCCGAGCGCCGGGCAGATCGGCATTGGCCGGCGCACCATGGCCGATGCCGGCAGCGGCGCGATGGTGCCGCCAGAGCGTCGCAACATCGGCTTCGTGTTCCAATCCTATGCGCTCTGGCCGCATATGTCCGTGCGCCGCAACATCGCGTATCCGCTGGAAATTCGCCGGCTGGCCCGGGCGCAGATTGCCGAGCAGACCGAGGCGGCGCTGGCCGCCACCGGGCTTGGCGCCTACGCCGGCCGCATGCCGTCGGAACTCTCCGGCGGGCAGCGGCAACGGGTGGCGCTGGCGCGCTGTCTGGTGTCCGATCCCGACGCCGTGCTGCTGGATGAGCCGCTGGCCAACCTGGATGTGGCGCTTCGGGCCTCGATGCAGGGGGTGTTCACCGATTTCCACCGGCGCACTGGCGCGACCATGGTCTATGTCACCCACGACCAGGCCGAAGCCATGGCCATGGCCGACCGGATCGCGGTGATGGATCGTGGCACGATCCAGCAATTCGACACGCCCCAGACGCTTTATGAGCGCCCGCGCAACCGGTTTGTGGCCGAATTCGTCGGCCGTGGCACGGTGGTTCCGGTGCAGGCGGTCGAAGCGACCGATAGCGCGGTCCATGCCCAGGTGCTGGGCGCGCGGATCGCGGTGCAGAGCGGCCGGAACGGCGGCGGCATCGACCACGTCTGCCTGCGCCCGGAGAACCTGACCATCACCGAGACCGGCGATCTCAGGGCCAGGGTCGCGCGGGTCACCTATCTGGGCGGGAAATACCTGCTGGAAACCGTGGCCGACTGCGGCACCCGGCTGCTCGCCGAGACGCGGGCAAAATTCGATGTCGGCGCCCAACTCGGCCTGACCATCACCACCCCATGGGCGTTTTCCGAGGACTGAATGCAAAGCGTAAGACTCCTTTCCGGCATCGGCGACAAAGGCCCCGCCTGCATGCAACTTAACCTCGGCGACCGGCGCTGGCTGCTGGATTGCGGCTTCGGCCCCGAGGCCCATGCCCATTTCGACCCTGCCTGGCTCCACGGTGCGGATGCGGTGTTCATCACCCATGACCACATCGATCATATCGGCGGCGCCTCGCATGCGGTGGAGGCCGGCCTGCCGATCTTTGCCACCGCCCAGACCGCCCGCGCCCTGCCGCCCGCGGCCGAGGTGCATCTGCTGCCCGAACAGGGCGAAACCGTTATCGACAGCGTGCGCCTGACCACCGGGCGCAACGGCCATGCCTTGGGCGGGGTCTGGATGCATTTCGCGCTGGGAGAGGGGGTGTTCTATTCCGGCGACTGGTCCGAGGAATCCGACTGGTTCCCCTTTGATCCGCCCCCAACGGCGGCCACCGCCATTCTCGATTGCTCTTACCATCTCGACGACGTGCCGCAATCAGAGCGCTTTGCGGCGCTGGATGCGCTGCTCGACGGGCTGGAAGGCCAGGTGCTTTTGCCGGTGCCGCCCTCGGGACGCGCCGGCGAAATGGCGTTGCACCTGATCCGGCGCTACGGGGTCGAGAGCGTCATGTTCGATCCCGAATGCCAGGCAACCCTGCGCGCCGCCCTGGCCAGCGCCGCGCTAGGCCCGGCGGTGCAGGAGATCGCACCGCTGCTGTCGCGCGGGCCGATGGATCAGGCGCGCTTTCTGGTCTGCGACACGCCGAATGCCGATGGCGGCGCGGCCTGGGGCTATGTCCGGGCCTGGCATGAAAGCGGGCGTCTGGGCCGTGATGCGCATGTGGTTTTTACCGGTCACATGACCGCCCATGCGCGGGCTATCTGCCGCGTGCCGGGCGGATATTTTCAGCGCTGGAACGTGCATCCGCCGTTTCGCGATCAGGTCAGGATGCTCGAACGGCTCGGCGCGAAACGGTTTGCCCCGGCGTTCTGCGCTCAGCCCGAGGACTACTTGATCGAGGATCTCGGAGTGGAGATTTTCCTGCACGATCCGGTGCGGCTGTGACCGACGTCGCGCCGCCGCCCCGCAGCTTCTGCCTGATCCGCCATGGCGAGACCACGGCCAATGCCGATGGCTGCATTGCCGGGCGCACCGATGTGGCGCTGACCGAGCGCGGCCGCGCGCAGGCCCGTGCCCTGGCCGACCGTGCCTGGCCCATGCGGATCGCCCTGTATTCCAGCCCGCTGTCGCGCGCGCGGGAGACCTGCGAACTGGGCTTTCCCGGTCTGGCCTTCACCTGCCACGACGGGCTGCGCGAGCGCGACTGGGGGGTGTTCGAAGGCCGCCCCCTGGCCGACCAGCCCCGCCGCGAGGACACCCCGGAGGCCGGTGAGTGCTGGCCCGGGATGCAAGCGCGGGTGCATCAGGCGATTTGTGAAATCTGTGCCGCATCCGGCGCCGCCTTGCCCGTTCTGGTTTGCCATTCCGGCGTGATCCGCGCCGCCCGGATGCTCTGGACCGGCGGCGGCGTCGGAGCGCGGCCCGCCAATGCCGTCCCGATCCTGTTTCAGCGATCCGACGGCCAATTCGAGGAGAAAGAGCTATGAAAGATGCCGTTGCCACCCCCTGCGTGGTGTTTGACGTCGATGGAACCCTGGCCGAGTTCGATGCCGGCAAACTGGGGCATCTGGTGCATGGGATCGAAAAGCAATGGGAGGAGTTTCACCTCGCCATGGCCGATGCTCCGCTGATCGCGCCGATCGCCAGATTGATGCAGCGGCTGAAGGAAAGCGGCGAAACCATCGTGATCTGCTCGGGCCGGCCGCGGGGCTGGGCCGACCACACGATTGCCTGGCTGCACAAGCACGATCTGCCGTTCGACGGGCTTTACCTGCGGGGGGAAGACCAGGACGCGGCCAGCGACCCCGACGTCAAACGCCGCGCGCTGGCCGAGATGAAGGCGGACGGGCTTGTTCCCTGGCTGATCATCGATGACCGAAGCTCCGTCGTCGACGCCTGGCGGGCCGAAGGGCTTGTTTGTCTGCAATGCGCGCCCGGGGATTTCTGAACAAAGGCGCGGGGCGGGCGTCGAACAATCGGCCCACCTTGATCTGGTGGTCGACCCCCCAAAGCCGGGACTTGGGCTGAGCGCGCCCACATCGGTAGGGGGTGAAGAAACCGGTTTGGATCGCCACGATGCGGACCACCGGCCGGAGGACCAGGCCGAGCGCGCCGGAGGCGGTCTTGACCGGTCTAGCCCGGCGGCGCCGGGTCCGCCGGAGCGGCGATACGATCCGTTGGCAGGCGCAGGGTGCAGAGGAAGCCGGTTTCGTCCAGCTTTCGCTCGCAGGTGCCGTCCAACCGCCCTTCGACCATGAGCTGAATGAGCTGGGTGCCAAAGCCGATGCGTTCAGGATCGCTTGGGGTCGAGGCAAGCGGCGCGTTGCGGGTTTCGCGCCATTCGAGCACGAGATGGCCCTGCGTCGTGTCGTAACGGCCGCAGATCGACAGGCGCGCGTCTTCATAGGCCGCGTTGTGTTTCAGCGTGTTGGTCGCCAATTCGTTGAGCACCAGCGCCAGCGGCATGACCGTCTCGCCACCGACGACAAGTTCGGGCGTTTCGATCGTGATGCTGCCATGGTCGGGCAGGATCCCGATCGCGGCCCGGATCAGGGCCGGCAGCGCGAGGCCTTGGCCGCCGTCCTCGACGGCGATGCGATTGGCCCGTCCGACGGCCATCAGCCGGCCCAGAAAGGCCTCGTCGAGCTCTGCCTTGTCCTTGGCCACTTTCGAGCAGCTGCGGTAGATCGAGGCCAGGACGGTCAGGCTGTTGCCCACCCGGTGGCTCATCTCGCGGCGCAGGGTCTCGCGGTGCTCGGCGCTTTCCTTGCGTCGGATGGCGACACCGATCTGGCTGCCGATGGTCTGCAACATGCGCAGCAGCTCGCTGTCGAGCCGAGCCTCTTCGGTGCCGAAGAACTCCAGCACGCCATGCACCTGGCCGCCCTGCGACACCGGCAGGGCAACCGCCCGGGTGAGGCCGACCTGCGAAAAGGTGTCGCGCCGGACGAACTGATCGGAGGCGGAGAGGTTCTCCAGCGCCTCGAGCTGGCCGGATTGCCAGGCCCGGCCGGGAAGCCCCTCGCCCCGGCGAAAGCGCAGCGGGGCGGTGACCTCGACAACGGGGGCGAGACGCGGATCGGCGAGGTGCCAGATGCCCGTCGGATGCAGGCGGGCCTGGCGGCCGGTGCCGCGCACCACGTGGAAATGCCCCGCCTTCATGCCCGAGACCGAGCAGACGGTGTCGAGGCAGAACTGGGTGAACTCGTCGAGCGAGACATCGTCCAGAAGCTTCTGCGCCACCGCCAGGAGCGCGTCGGCCTCGCGCGCGCGGAATTCCTGCTCGCGGCGGGCGGCCTCTTCGGCGACCATGCTGCGGATAAAGGCGTAAAAGCAGCGCTCCTCGCGCATCGGAAAGATCGACAGTTCGACGGGAAACTCATGCCCGTCGCGGTGCATGGCAGTGATCTGGATACGTTGTTCGAGAACCGGGCCTTCGCCCGTGCGGTTGTAATGCGCCAGGCCCCGGGCGTGGGCCTCACGATATTGCGGAGGAACGATCAGATCGCCCATCAAGGCGCCCAGGGCTTCCTCCCGGGACCAGCCGAAGATCTCTTCGGCAGAGCCGTTCCACGCGGTGACGTGCCCGGATTCGTCCATGCCGACCACCGCGTCAAGCGCGCGGTTGAAGAGAGTTTCCAAAGGTACCATCTGGCTCGTCCGCAGTTTCTGCAACAGCTATCCTCGCTGTGCGGCGGTGTCGAGACAATTGCCCGCAGGCCCAAGGATCACGGGGGTCCGTCCAGCTCGGCCGGTCGCAGCGCGAACACCTTCTGCCAATGGTCGATCAGCGCGATGGCGGTCTTGCTTTCTGTATTGGCATAAAGCACCATCTCGATGTCCTCATGTCCGAGGTGATGCGCGGTCGAGAGGATGTCGCCGCTTTCCAGCTCGCGGTAACACATGCTCAGCGGCAGCCAGCCCAAGCCCAGGCCTTTCAGCACCAGCTCCTTGATGCCGCTCGAAAGCGCGGTTTCGCACAGCGAGTTGCGCGACATCTGCCGGGTGCCGAAGGGGCGGCCGGCGCGCGCGAGGATCTCGCCGAAATGGCTGTCTTCCGGGTAGGTGACGCAGGGAAAATCCTCGGGTAGCCGCTGGTCGCGATTGAACCGGTAGCGGAGCCGGCCGCCGATCACCGGCACCAGCCGGTCACGGCCGCAGGCCGCCCGCTTGACGCTGTCGCCAAACAGCAGAGGCGGCACGCCGCGCGCTTCGTAACTGAGAAAGATGCTGGCATCGCCCCGCAGGAAGAGGCCGATGCAGTCGCGCTGATTGCCGGCCCGAAGGCGAAAGCGGACCATTGGAAACTGCCGCCGCGCCTCGATGGCAAGGTCGGGAAATTTCGAATGGATCGGCGCATGTTGCGCGGTGATCGTGACGGTGATGCTGGATGGCTGGTGGTTGGCGATATTGCCGCGCAGCTCGCGAATGCGGGAGGTCAGGGCGCGGATTTCCTGCTCGTGCTCGCTCAGTGCCGGGCTGACCGAAATGCGGTTGACCTCGCGGGAGAGCACCGGCGTACCGAGCCAGTCCTCGAAGCTGCGGATGCGCCGGGAAAACGCCGGCTGGGTGATGTTGCGCCGGCCCGCCGCACGGGTGAGGTTCTGTTCCTCGAGCAGCACCAGAACGTCTTCGAGCCATTGCAAATCCATCGCCATCTCCGTTTGGTCATACGATGTGTATGGGTGGACGTAGAAAAAAGCATTATATTTTTGCCTCAGACTCGGAAATGTGTTGGGCAACGCGATGAAAGGAACTCTCGATGCCCGCAGCAGACCACGCTAGCCTGGACAGGTCGGAACTGGACGATCAACACCGGTTGACCCTGTGCAAGGAGCTGGCGATCACCCTTGCCACATTCCCCCGCCTGCGCCTCGGCCATCTGCCGACGCCGCTCGAACCGATGGACCGGTTGAGCGAGAAACTGGGCGGGCCGCGGCTCTGGGTGAAGCGCGACGATTGCACGGGCCTGTCGTCCGGCGGCAACAAGACGCGCAAGCTGGAATACCTGGTTGCCGATGCCCAGACCAAGGGCGCCGACACCATCATCACCCAGGGCGCGACCCAATCGAACCACGCCCGCCAGACGGCCGCGGCGGCGGCGAAGGTCGGCATGTCCTGCCATATCCTGCTCGAGGATCGCACCGGCTCGAACGATCCAGACTACATCCTGAACGGCAACGTGCTGCTGGATCGGCTGCATGGCGCCAGCGTGTCGAAACGCCCCGGTGGCGCCGACATGAACGCCGAGATGGCGGCACTGGCCGACACGCTGCGAGAGGCGGGGCAGGCGCCTTATGTCATCCCCGGCGGCGGCTCGAACGAGATCGGGGCATTGGGCTATGTCAACTGCGCCCGGGAACTAACCGAACAGGCCGACGACATGGGGTTGAAGATCGATGCGCTGGTGCATGCCACCGGCAGCTCGGGCACCCAGGCGGGGCTGGTCACCGGGCTGGCGGCGATCGAGAGCGATATTCACCTGCTGGGCATCGGCGTGCGCGCGCCGCAGGACAAGCAGGAGCAGATGGTCTTTGACCTGGCGCAGCGCACCGCCGGGCACCTCGGCACCGGGCTGCGCATCGACCGCGCGCAGGTTCGGGCGAATTGCGACTACGTCGGGCCGGGCTATGGCCTGCCGACCGAGGGGATGAAGACCGGCGTCAAGCTGCTCGCCCGGACCGAAGGGCTGCTCTTTGATCCGGTCTATTCCGGCAAGGGGCTCGACGGGCTGATCGACCAGGTTCGCAAGGGCTATTTCGACGGCATGGAGAACGTCGTCTTTCTGCACACCGGCGGCAGCGCGGCGCTGTTTGGCTATGCCGACTGCTTCGATCTGCCCGGCTACACCGACTGAAAATCTCAACAACAGGGAAGTACAACATGACACTGAAAAACGTTGCAATCGCTGCCGCGATGGCGCTCGCTCTGCCCGTGACAGGCGCCACCGGCCAGGAGCTGACCGGCACCCTCGCCAAGATCGCCGAGAGCGGCGAGATCGTGATCGGCCACCGCGAAAGCTCGGTGCCCTTTGCCTATCTCGACGAGAACCAGAAGCCGGTGGGCTATTCGCTCGACCTCTGCCACAAGATCGTCGATCAGGTCTCGGCCGAGCTGGGGCAGGAGCTCACCGTCAGATACGTGCCGGTCAATCCCAAGACCCGGATCGCCCTGATGGCCAATGGCACCATCGATCTCGAATGCGGATCGACCACCAACAATCTGACCCGCCAACAGCAAGTGGAATACCTGCCCACAACCTTTGTCACCGGCACCAAGATCCTTGCCCGCAAGGACGGCGATATTGCTTCGGTGGCCGATCTCGACGGCAAGGCGATTGCGCTGGCGCAGGGCACCACCAACGAACGCGTCATCACCGCGGCGGTGGAAGAGGCCGGCATGGACGTCAAGATCCTGCCTGTGCGCGATCACGCCGAAGGGCTGCTGGCGCTCGAGACCGACCGGGTGGATGCCTATGCCACCGACCACATCCTGCTGCACGGGCTGATCTCGAAATCCAAATCGCCGGACGAGCTGGCGGTAGTCGGCGACTTCTTGTCCTTTGATCCCTACGCCATCATGGTGCGCCGCGATGACAGCGCCTTTGAACTGGTGGGCAAGAAGGCCCTGGCCGAGATGTTCCGCAGCGGCGAGATCGAGACGATCTATGAAAAGTGGTTCGGCCCGATGGGCGTGACGCTCGACCCCCTGCTGAAAGCCTCGTTCCAGCTCGGTGCCCTGCCTGAATGAACCAGACCCGGCCCCGGCGGTTTGCGCTGCCGGGGCCAACGAAGATGCGAAGGCGGACACAGGGACGGGCCGATGAACTACAACTGGAACTGGGGCGTGCTGTTCGAAGAGCCCTATCTGCACTGGCTGATCAGCGGCTTTGGATGGACCGTGAGTGTCGCGCTCACCGCCTGGTGCCTGGCGCTGGTGATCGGCGCGCTGGTGGGTGTGGGCAAGACCATGCCGAACCGGCTGATCCGCGGCATCTGCGCCACCTATGTCGAGATCTTTCGCAACGTGCCGCTGCTGGTCCAGATGTTCATCTGGTATTTCGCGGTGCCCGAGCTGGTGCCCGAGGATCTGGGCCGCTGGATGAAGCGCGACATGCCCAACCCCGAGTTTGTCACCGCCGTGGTGGCGCTGGGGCTCTACACTGCCTCGCGCATTGCCGAACAGGTGCGCGCCGGGATCGAGACCGTGCCGCCCGGCCTGTCGGCGGCGGCTACAGCCCATGGTCTCAGCATCGCACAGACCTACCGCTACGTGCTTCTGCCGATCTCGTTTCGCATGATTGTGCCGCCGCTGACCTCGGAATTTCTCACCGTGTTCAAAAACTCCTCGCTGGCACTGACAATCGGCCTGTTGGAGCTCACCGCGCAAAGCCAGCAGATCGCCGAATTCACCTTTCAGGGCTTCGAGGCCTTCACCGCTGCCACCGTCATCTATGTCTGCATCGCGTTGGTCGCCACGGTGCTGATGCAGCTCCTCGAGAAGTACACCCGCATTCCGGGCTTTGTCGGAAAGGAAGGCTGAGCCATGGCCGATTTTGATTTTCAGGTCATCTGGTCGTCGCTGCCCTTCCTGTGGCAAGGCTTGCAACTCAGCCTGCTGCTGACGCTCCTCGCCATCATCGGCGGCATCGTCCTCGGCACGCTCCTGGCGCTGGCCCGGCTGTCCGGCATCCTTCCGCTGTCGCTCCTGGCCGCGACTTACGTCAACCTGATCCGCTCGGTGCCGCTGATCCTGGTGATCTTCTGGTTCTACTTCTTGGTGCCGCTGGCGCTGGGTCGGCCGATCGGCGGCTTCTATTCGGCGCTGATCGCCTTTGTCCTCTTCGAGGCCGCCTATTACTCCGAGATCATGCGCGCCGGCATCCAGAGCGTGAAGCGCGGGCAGGTCCAGGCCGGGCAGGCCTCCGGTCTCGGCTACTGGCAGGTGCAGCGTTATGTCGTGCTGCCGCAGGCCTTTCGCAACATGGTGCCGATCCTCGTCACCCAGGGCATCATTCTGTTCCAGGATACCTCGCTGGTCTTTGTGGTCAGCCTGCGCGACTTCATGACGGCCTCGTCCATCGTCGCGCGCACCGAAGGCCGGCTGGTCGAGATGTATCTCTTTGCCGCCCTTGTCTATTTCGCAATCTGCTTCTCCGGCTCGCTGCTGGTGAAACGCCTCAAGTCCGGGAAAACAGCATGATCGAACTTTCAAACGTGTCGAAATGGTACGTGGACTTTCAGGTCCTGACCGACTGCACGACCCAGGTGTCCAAAGGCGAGGTCGTGGTGGTTTGCGGCCCGTCCGGCTCGGGCAAGTCGACGCTGATCAAATGCGTCAACGGTCTAGAGCCGGTCCAGCAGGGCGCGATCTTTGTCGATGGCAGCGAGGTCACCGCCAAGCGCGCCAAGCTCACCGCGCTGCGCTCGCGCATCGGCATGGTGTTTCAGCATTTCGAGCTCTACCCGCATATGAACGTGCTCGACAACCTCTGCCTCGCGCAGGAAAAGGTGCTGAAACGCAGCCGCGACGAGGCCGTCTCGCGGGCGGAAAAGCTGCTCGACCGGGTCGGCATGTCGGCCCATGCGCAGAAATATCCCGGCCAGCTCTCCGGTGGGCAGCAACAGCGGATCGCGATCGCCCGTTCGTTGGCGATGGACCCGATCGCCATGCTGTTCGACGAGCCGACTTCGGCGCTCGATCCCGAGATGATCAAGGAGGTGCTCGACGTCATGGTCGAACTGGCGCAGGAGGGCATGACCATGATGGTGGTCACCCACGAGATGGGCTTTGCCCGCAAAGTGGCAGACCGGGTGGTCTTCATGGATGCCGGCAAGATCATCGAGGACCGGCCGACGGCGGCGTTCTTCGACAATCCCGAAAGCGAACGCGCGCAGGATTTCCTGTCGAAGATCCTCGACCACTGACGGCGTTCGCCGTCTTCCGCCCCCTGACCCGGAAAGACAAGCATGACCACTCACAGCGGGCTGCCCTCGCCGGCGGCCGCCTCCCTTCTGGCGCGCGTGCTGCCGCTGACCAAGGGAGTCTGCGCCGCCATCGTCATCGCTCTAGCGGCGCGGTTCTTGTCGGATCACTACGGCGCGCCGGCCATGCTGATGGCGCTGCTGCTCGGCATCGGCTTCCACTTCCTGCACGAAACCCCGGCCTGTCAGCCCGGCATCGAATTTGCCGCCCGGGGCCTGCTCAGGGCAGGGGTCGCCTTGTTGGGCTTCCGGGTGAGTTGGCAGCTCCTCGCCGGGCTCGGGCCGGAGACGGTGCTGCTGGTGGTGGCCGGTCTGGTGCTGACCATGGGTGTCGGGCTGCTCGGCGCGCGGCTTCTGCGCCGCAGCCGGTCCTTCGGCCTGCTGACCGGCGGCTCCGTGGCGATCTGCGGCGCGTCGGCGGCCATGGCCCTTGCGGCGGTCCTGCCCAGGAATGAGAATTCCGAACGCAACCTCGTCTTTACCGTGATCAGCGTGACCCTGCTCAGCACGGTGGCGATGGTCGTCTATCCGATGCTGATGACCCTGCTCGGCTTTGACGCGCGCGCCGCCGGCCTGTTTCTCGGCGGCACGATCCACGATGTCGCCCAGGTGGTGGGCGCGGGTTACACCATGTCAGAAGAAACCGGCGACGTCTCGACGGTGGTCAAGCTGATGCGCGTGTCGCTGCTGGCGCCGGTGGTCTTCCTGATCGCGCTCGCCGCACGCAGGTCCGGCGCCACCCGGCAAAAGGCGCCGCTGCTGCCGGGCTTCGTCCTGGCCTTCCTGGGCTTTGCGATGATCAATTCGGTGGCACCGATGCCCGAGGGCCTGACGCGGACGATCGGCGACGCCTCGGAATGGCTGCTGCTCACGGCGGTCTCGGCGGTGGGCATGAAGACCGCGTTGAAACAGGTGCAGGACGTCGGCGGGCAAGCCTTTGCGCTGGTGATCTGCGAGACGCTGATCCTGGCGGGGTTCTTCCTGGGCGGATTGTGGTTCCTCGGCACGTCATGAGCGCCAGGTCTCTGCCGTGAGGGGGAAAATGCGCCCGGGCCGGGAACGGGCCCGGGCGCCCGGGCATCACGACAGGTGATGCACCTCCTGCAACCCGTAGACAGGGGTATCGAGGCCCTCCATCCGGGCCTTCAGTTGCAGCGCGAGATAGAGCGAATAATGCCGCGACTGGTGCAGGTTGCCGCCGTGGAACCAGAGATTTTCCTGCTGGGTGGGTTTCCACATGTTGCGCTGTTCGCCCTCCCAAGGGCCGGGGTCCTTGGTGGTGTCCGAGCCGAGGCCCCAGACCTTGCCGACCTTGTCGGCCACCTCTTGGCTGATCAGATCGGCGGCCCAGCCGTTCATGCTGCCATAGCCCGTTGCCATCACCACCAGATCGGCCTCGAGCCGGGTGCCGTCTGCCAGAACAACGGCATCTTCCTCGAAATGATCGACCTGGCCTTTCACCAGCTTGACCTCTCCATCGATAATCAGCTGGCTGGCGCCGACATCGATGTAATAGCCCGAGCCGCGGCGCAGGTATTTCATGAACAGCCCCGAGCCATCGTCGCCCCAGTCGAGCTCGAGACCGGCCTTCTCCAGCCCGGCGTAAAACTCGGCATCGCGTTCGCGCATCTGATCGTAAAGCGGGATCTGGAAGTCATGCATGATCTTGTAGGGCAGGGAGGCAAAGATCATGTCGGCCTTTTCGGTGGTCACCCCGTTGGCCACGGCCTCTTCGGAGTAAAGCCCGCCGAGACCGATATCCATCAGCGTCTCCGAGCGCACGATATGTGTCGAGGAGCGCTGCACCATGGTCACATCGGCATCCGCCTCCCAGAGCGCGGCGCAGATGTCATGGGCGGAATTGTTGGAGCCGACCACAACGACCTTCTTGCCGGTCCAGGCGTCGGGGCCGTCATGCTGCGAGGAATGCTGGACCTCGCCCTTGAAGGTTTCCATGCCGGGGAAGTCGGGCAGGTTCGGTTTGCCCGACATGCCGGTGGCCAGCACAAGCTGGGTGGGGCGCAGAGTGACCATTTCGCCGTCGCGGTTCACCGTCACGGTCCAGCTTCCGGTGTCCTCGTCATAGCTGGCCTGCTGCACCTCCGAGCGGGTCCAGTAGTTCAGCTCCATGACCTTGGTGTACATCTCGAGCCAGTCGCCGACCTTGTCCTTGGGGGTGAACACCGGCCAGTTGTCGGGGAACTTGATATAGGGCAGGTGGTCGTACCACACCGGGTCATGCAGACAGAGCGACTTGTAGCGGTTGCGCCATTGGTCGCCGGGGCGGTTGTGCTTGTCGAGCACGATGGTCGGCACGCCGAGCTGGCGCAGCCGCGCACCCAGCGCGATGCCGCCCTGACCGCCGCCGATGATCACCGTATAGGGCTGTTTGTCATACCCCAGCTCGGCCGCCTCGGCCTCGCGCTTTTCCTTCCAGCTCGCGCGGTTCTTTTTCGCGCCGTGCTCGGCCCCGATCGGCCGTCGCGTGCCGCGGTTTTCCTCAAAGCCTTTCAGCTCGGTCAGCGCCGTCAGCAGCGTCCAGATCCGGTCGTCCCTGAGCCGCAGAAGCCCCCAGCCGCGGCCCGCCCTGGTCTCGAAGGTGATCCAGGCGGTGATGACGCCGCCGTCTTCGGCCGGCAGTTCGGCGGATTGGATCTGAAAATTGCCGGGGCAGGTATGCGCCAGCTGACGGGTCAGCATCTCGGCGACGCCCGATGGGCCTTCGACGGTCTTGAGGTTCCAGCTCACCGCCACCAGATCGCGCCAGTAGCTGTCGGTGGCAAAGAGATCGCTGGCACGCCTGACGTCGCCCTCCTCCAGGGCGGCGTTGAGACTGTCCAGGACCAGCTGGGTGCGGTGTGTCACCGTTGAATCGAGCATCGTGTTCCTCCTCCTGATGCACGTGGATGTGCGAGGAGTATCGCGGTGCCGCCCGCTGCCGATCCATCAAAGCCTGCGGTTCGGGCCGGGGAAAATGCGCTCTGCGCTGCGGCATGTTGCAGGCGCAACAGCGGCGCAACACAGGCTGTTGCCCGGCCCGAGGATGCAACCGCGCCCTGCGCCTTTCGGTCAGAGGCTGAGCAGCAGCATGGCCGTGGTCGCCGTCAGCACCACCAGCAGAACCTTGCGAAACAGCGCCTCGGACAGTTTCCGGGACACGCCGGACCCGGCGGCGATGCCCAGTATCAGCGCCGGCGCAAGCCACGCGGCCAGCTTCAATGTCTCGGTGCCGAAGCCCGACACAAGCGTATAGGTCAGCACGTTTGCGCCATAGGCGAAAACAAAAAAGGCGAGAATGGTCGCGCGCACCGAAGTCTTGTCGAAGGCGCGCAGCGACATCCAGGTGGCGGCCAATGGCCCCGGCATGGCCAGCATCCCGCCCATGATCCCCGCCAGCGTTCCGATGGAGGCGGTTTCCACGGCGGCCGGCGGCGGTTTTGCCCGCCCGGCTGTCCGGCGCATGTCGGCGACAAGCGTGAAGGCGACAAATGCCACCATGGCAGCCGCAACCAGCTTCAACGCGGCAACGTTCAAAAGGCTTTGCAGGCCGAGGCCAAAGGCGATCCCGGCACTGCTGCCGGCCATCAACCAGAGCAGAACCCGCTTTTCCACGCCGCCGCGCAGCATCGGGGCCAGGATGAGTGCGATGGCGAGGTTGTGCAGGGCGCTGATCTGGATCGCCTCGGCGCCGTTCAGCGCGACCAGAAAGATCGGACCGGCGATGACGCCATAGCCGATCCCGGTGGCCGCCTGAAGCGTGGCGGCGCCAAAAACCGCGAGGCCGAGCAATGTCAGAAGCGCAGGATCCATGAGGCAAGTCCATGAAAAGGGCCGGATCACCGCGGTGACCCGGCCAGAAGGGGAGCCGTGGCGAGATCAGTTCATCGCGACCCGACCGGTATCGATGTCGGACAGGAAGCTGCCGTCGACATAGGCGCCGATCGACTCGCGGGTCGGAACCTCGCCCTTGATCGAACCGCGTGCGTTGATCCAGACGCCTTCCTCGACCATCAGATCGATCAACGCATCATCCAGCCCGATTTCGAAGGCATAATTGGCCGAGGCCTCGGCCACTTCGTCGGGCTTCAACGTGCCGCCCAGAACACGCGAGACCGCTTCATGCGAGGCTGCGGGGTCAGAGGTGACGACCTGTTCGGCCTCGAGCAATGCGGTCAGAACGGCAGAGACCGCCGCCGGGTCGTCGTCGATCAGCTCTTGCGTGGCGACAAGGATGAAATGGGTGTTGTAGCTGGAGATCGGGATTTCCCGATATTTCTCGCCGAGGGTCTCCTTGGCGCCGCCGTAGAAAGACGGGAACATGGCGCCGGCAAAGATGTCGCCGCGTGACAGGGCCGGCACGATATCGGGCGGGCCGACCGAAACGATCTCGGCCTCGATCGCGGCGTCCTTCAATTCGTTTTCAAGCCAGAAATGCACATTGGTGCCGGCGGTCACGCCAATCGGCTTGCCGGCCAGATCGGCCACGCTGTCGATCTCGGGGCCGCCGGTGTGGATGATGCGCGTCGCCCGATATTGCGACAAGCCGGCGATGACCTTGAAGTCCTGTTCGCGCATGGCGCCGATGACGGCGGGAAACTCGGCCATGACCGCGACATCGAGCTGACCGCCAAGCAGCGCCTCAAAGGCGGCGCGGCCGGACTGGAAGGGGATGACATTCACGTCAAGCCCGTGTTTGGCGAAAAGGTCGTGATCCATCGCCACGGACAGCTGCGGAATGTCGAGATAGGCGCCGCCGCCGAAGGTGATTTCGGAGTTCTGCGCGGTGGCCCCGGTCGCCAGGATGGCGAGGCTGCCGGCAATAAAGGTGGATTTCAGAGTATGGTTCATTGTTTCCTCCTGTTGGTTTGTGTCTTGTTCAATGATCCTCGGCGCCGGGCTGACGCAGAAGGCCGATGATGTGGTTGCGGTTCTTCAGGAAGCTTTCGGTCACCTCATGGGCGCGGCGCGGGCGCTCGTCGGTGATTTCCATGGTTTCGATGATGCGCCCCGGCCCGGCGCTCATGATGTGGGCGCGGTCGGACAGGATCAGCGCCTCATCCACGTCATGGGTGACAAAGATCACCGTGGCCATGTGTGCCTCCCAGACGCGAAGAAGGATCTCGTGCATCACCACTCGGGTCTGCGCATCCAGCGCGCCGAAGGGTTCGTCCATCAAGAGCACCTTGGGCGAGGTCACGAAGGTCCGCGCCAGCGCCACCCGCTGCCGCATGCCGCCGGAAAGCTGGCCGGGATAATTGGCCTCGCGGCCTTCCAGCCCGACTTCCTTCAGTGCTGCCATGGCGCGATCGCGGCGCTCCTGCTTCGAGATCGGAAAGCGTTTCAGCGCGAACATCACGTTGCCGAGCGCTGTGAACCAGGGGAACAGGGCGTATTGTTGAAAGACCACGCCGACGTCGGGGTTGATGCCGGTCACCGGCTCGCCATCGAGCTTGATGACCCCGCCCGAGAGCGGCACGAAGCCACCGACGGCGTTCAGCAAGGTCGACTTGCCGCAGCCCGACGGGCCGATCAGCGAGACGAAGGAACCGGGGTCGATCACCAGGTCGGTGGGGGCGAGGGCTTCGATCTTCTTGCCCTTGGGGCCCTTGAAGGTGACGGCGGCGTTCTCGACGTCAATTCTGCCGACCTCGGTGTTGGTCATGGTCTGAGGTTCCTCGACGATTTTCAGTGCTGCATTCTGCATCATGCGCTCTCCCAATGGACCAGCCGG
The DNA here is from genome assembly GCF_028807375.1 of Marinovum sp. PR37. Taxonomy (NCBI): domain Bacteria; kingdom Pseudomonadati; phylum Pseudomonadota; class Alphaproteobacteria; order Rhodobacterales; family Roseobacteraceae; genus Marinovum; species Marinovum sp. PR37. The sequence goes on from NZ_JARAML010000002.1 coordinate 297,150, forward strand.
CGGCTGATGAGGACAAAGACCGAGTCGAGCAGGGCGCCCAGGATGCCGAGCTCGATGAGCCCCACGAACATCCGGTCGGTCTGGATGAATTGGCGGGCGTCCTGAAGGCGGAAGCCGATGCCGGAGGATGCGCCGCTGAGTTCCGCCGCGACGAGGCTGAGAAAGGCCAGGGCGGCGCCGAGGCGGAGACCCACCACGATATGCGGCGCGGCGGCGGGCACGACGACCTCGAAGAACTCGCGGAACCGGTTGGCGCCCAGCGACCTCGCGGCGCGGATATAGGTTCCGGCGACGGAGGAGGCGCCGGCGTGAGTGTTGAGCCAGACGGCCAGGAACACTGTGTAGGAGATCACGAAGTACTTTGATCCCTCGCCGATGCCGAACCAGACGATGGCGATCGGCACCAATGCAATGGCGGGGATCGGCCTGAGCAGCGTCAGGAAGGGTTCCAGCGCCACCGAGAAGGCAAAGACCCGCGCGGTGAGCAGCCCGATCAGCACCCCCAGCGTCGAGCCGATGGTGAAACCGATGGCGGCGCGTTTGAGCGAGATCTGAAGGTCGGAGATCAGTACCCCGTCACGGTAGAGCTCGACCGCGGCGGCCAATACCTGTGGTGGGGTCGGAAAGAGGTTCTGGTTGACGAGCCCGAAGCCCGAGACGATCCACCAGACCGCGATCACGCCGGAAAGCGAGACGGCGAGCTGGCCGTATTTCTTGAGGTGAGTTTCCATCGCGATGCCCTTTCATCTGTTCCGGAAATCGGCCGAACGGCCATGACACCGGATGATCGGCGCGGCGCCGACGGCGTCGCGCGCGCGTTTCCGGTTGGTCTTCAGAAAGTCTTCGGCGTCCCAGCCCACCGGGCGGGATTGCGCCATCACGCAGCGGCCGTCGACGACGACGGCCTCGATCTGGTCGCGGTTGTAGAGCCGCACCAGCTCCCATTCGAAATCCCAGGACGGGGTGACTTCGGGCTGGCGCCGGTCGAGCACAAGGAAATCGGCGCGCTGGCCCGGGGCGATCTGCCCGGTCACCTCGCCAAGGCCGGCGGCATCGGCGCTGCCGCGGGTGGCAGCGTCGATCCAGGTCCAGGCCGCGCCGCAGGAGAAATCGGCGTTCTGCATGCCTTGTGAAAACCGCTGCGCAGTCTCGGCCGATTCCAGCAGGCGCAGCGCGTCCGAGCGGGTGCTGTCGGTGCCGATGCCAAAGCGCACGCCGCGCGCGGCGAAGCCCAGCGCCGGGGCGATACGGTCGCCTTTCCAGGCGCTGGCCAGCGGGTTGTAGCTGACCGCCGAACCGGTCTCGCGCAGGATCTCGATCTCGCGGTCGGTGACCAGGGTGCAATGATGGTGGAGCGTGTGCGGACCGACGGCACCGTGGTCGGCGAAATATTCCAATGGGCGCTTGCCATGGGTGCAGACACTCCAGTGCACTTCGACATGGTGTTCGTTGGTGTGGATCTGGAACATCACGCCTTGCGCTGCGGCGTAGTCCGACAGGGCGCGCAGCATTTCGCCCGGCGCGCTCTGCACCGCGGGAACGCAGAGCGAGGGGGTGATCAGCGGCTGGCCCTTGCAGGTGGCGATATGCGCCTCGGCCCGTTTGAGCGCCCCGTCGATGGCCTTGGCAATGTCGCAGTGCGAGGGCTGTCTCGTGCCGTCGACCGGCAGCGCCGCGCCGGTGGCAGAGACCAGCCGGATGCCCACGTCGGTCGCGGCCTGATGCAGCGCAGCGGCCTTTTCGCCATCGAGCACCGCGAAATTGACGATGCCGGTAAAGCCGCCACGCAGCGCCTCGAGAAACATCCACTTGGCCGAGACATAGACCGTCTCGGCGTCATAACTGCCTTCCATCGGCGTCCAGATGCGGCGCCAGATCTGCGCCGGTTCGCCGCCGGTGATCGCCTTGCCGAAGGCCTGGCCCAGATGGGTGTGCGCATCGATAAAGCCCGGCACGATGGCGCGTTCGGGCAGATCGACGACGGGGGTGCCGGCTGCAACCAGACCGCGCGGCCCGACCTGCACGATCTCACCGTCGCGGACTTGTACCACCATGTCGCTCAGCGCGCCCTCGGGCGTCAGCACGAGTTCGGGGGCCAGCGCATAGCTGCCGCGATTGGTGAGTTCCGACAATCCTGACATGGTTTTCCCAGATCCTTGTTACGCATCTTGCGAGTCGCGGGAACGACCGCTTGCAGAAAGCGTAGACAGGGTCTTCAATAGAAGATAATACTAAATTTTGCGCCACTCATAGGTAAAAACTATGGACTTTAACTGTGATCAATATTCGTCAGCTTGAATGCCTGCGTGCCGTGATGATGAGCGGAAACATGACTCAGGCGGCGGAATCGCTGGGCATAGCGCAGCCTTCGGCAAGCAGCCTGATCGCCAACCTCGAACATGCGCTGGGATTCAAACTGTTCGAACGGGTCAAGGGGCGGCTGGTGGCGACGCCCGAGGCGAAAGTGTTGATGCCGGACGTGCAGCGCACCCTGGAAAGCGTCGAGCTGACCGAACACCGGGCGCGGCAGATCCGCGACAATCGCCGGGGCGATCTGGTCGTGGTGTCCTATCCCGACATCGCCATAGATTTTCTGCCCGAGGCGCTGAGCGACTTTCTGGCCGACCGGCCATCGGTTCGGGTCCACCTTCAGGCGCGGCGCTCCGAAATGATGACCGGGCTGTTGCAGACCCATGATTTCGATCTGGCGATATCGACCCGGCTGGCCGAGGCACGCAACCTTGATGTGCGGGAATTCGCGGTGCCCTGCATGATCGCATTTCCGCGCGGGCAGGCGCCGCCGGGCCGGCTGGCGCTGGAGCCCATCGACCTGCAATCGCAACCGCTGATCAGCGTGAGCGCCGGCCACCCGAGCGCCATCCAGCTGTCCGAGCGCTTTGACCAGCGTGGCGTCGGGTATCCCGGCACGGCGGTCGAGACGCAGACCTTCGAGTCGGTCTGCGGTTTCGTGCGGCGTGGCTTCGGCGCCGGGCTGATCGATGCCATCACGGCAAGCCGTTACCGGGACGAACTGGATATCGTCGGCTTCGTGCCGACGGTCTGGCAGACGATCTATCTGCTGCGTCCGCTGGACCGGCCGGCCTCCAAGATCGCACGCGAATTTTCCGACATGCTCGCCGCGCGGATCGAGGCGCTGGTGTCCGAGGGGATGTCTGCGCCGGAGGGCTGACGGGGACCGCCAGATCCGCCTGCGGCCTTTGCGATTCCGGCACATTCGTACCGCAATTGGCTGATAGGGTCACGCCGGAGACATGGAAAGAGGTGCCCCGTGAACGCGACCGCTGCGCTTGAGTCCGCGCCCCGATGCGATCTTCGCACCGTGGTGATCGATCGCCTCGAAGAGCTGAACAAATTGCGCCGCGGGTGGGAGCGGCTTGCCGGGATCGATCCCCATGCGGGATTTTTCCTCTCCTGGGAGTGGATGAAAACCCTGCTCGCCGACAATCCCGGAAGCTGGCACGTGCTGGTCGTGCGCGATGGCTCTGATCCGCAGGAGATTGCCGCCATCCTGCCGTTGCGCCATTCCTTCCACTGGAGCGAAAGCAGCGAAGCCTGTCAGACCCGCTACGATGCGGCCGGTCGTTTTGGCCTCAGCGACGCGACCGGCTTTCTCTGCCACCCCGACCGTGAAGACGCCGCCCTTGCGGCCTTGGCGCAGTGCCTTTCAGAGATGCCGTGGAAGCGCCTCTCCCTGCGCTATGTCGCCGCCCCACATCGGGCCCGGCGCTTCGCCGATGCCTTTGACCCCGAGCGGTTTCGCATCCATTGGCCGCCCTATACAGACAACGCCGGCCGCACCGACAAGCTCCGGGTGCCGACCGTTGCCTTGCCCGGGAGCTTCGAGGCCTATTTGAATGAGACGGTGAGCAAGAGCATTCGCGGCAAGATCCGCCGCTTTCGTCGCAGGTATCTGGACGACGGCCCTTACCGCATCACGCTGACCACGCCGGAAACCTTCGCCCGGAATGCCGACGCGCTCCAGCATCTGTGGCGTGCCCGCTGGAGCGACACGCTGTCGCCGCAGGTGATGCGGAGCTATCAAAAGAAGCAGCGTTTGCTGCTCGAAAGATGCCAGGACATGGGCACCCTCTTCATGCCGGTGCTTTGGCGGGATCGGCATCCGATCGGCGTTCTGGCCCGGCTGATCGACCGTCGGAAAAAGACGATGACCGGCATGATCGCCGCCCGCGATCACCAAGACGCATTGCCCTGCATCGGCTTGTTGCTGAACGCGTTCTGTATCGAGGCCGCCATCCGCATGGCGTTGACCAGCTACGAGCTGGGCCACGGCAACGAACCGTACAAATATCAGTACGGCGCGAGCGACAAACACCTGGCGTATCTGACACTCCGCCGCCGTGGAGGAGATACGCCGGACGTCTTCAGCCCCGCGTCGACCGCCGGTGCGGCCCGTCGCGCGCAGAATGAACTCCGGCAGGGCGCACATGGGCGGACCATGGGCATCCTGCGCCAGATCGAGGATGTGTGCGAGGGGTAGGGCTTGCGGCCGGGCGGCCCTTACCTGAAGAACTTCAGCGCCATCGCGGATTTCGGTCCGGCGGCGTAGCCATGCGGTGAAAATCTCGCGTATTGCATAAACATTTAAAAGTATATATGTTTTGATCAACCTGCGGTGCCGCTCAGGCTCGCTGGGTCATGGCAATTGAAATGGCGGCCTTGGCAACGCGCGCATGTGGCGCCGCGACGGGCCCGCCGCCGGCGGTTGAACTCCCCACGAAAAGGACAGAGATAATGAACGCCTATCCAGAGCTGAACCTGTTGATCGATGGCGCCTGGAGGGCGGGTGCCGCCGGGGCCGCGCAGGAGGTCATCAACCCTGCCACGGAAGAGGTGCTTGGCGTGCTGCCCTCGGCCGCGCCCGAGGATCTCGACGCGGCGTTGCACTCGGCCGCGCGCGGGTTTGCCACCTGGCGCGCCATGTCGTCATATGACCGCGCCGCCATCATGACCCGCGCGGCACAGCTGATCCGTGAGCGGGTCGAGACAATCGCCGTCGCCGTCACGCTCGAGAACGGCAAGCCGCTGGCCGAGGCCAGGATGGAGATCGGTACAGTTGTCGATATCCTCGAATTCAGCGCCGAAGAGGGCAAGCGCCTGCATGGCCGCATCGTCGAAGGCCGCGCCGCCGGTGTCCGGCATCACGTGGTCAAGGAGCCGGTCGGCGTTTGCCTGGCGATCACCCCCTGGAACTTTCCGATCAACACCGTGGCCAAGAAAATCGGTGCGGCGCTGGGGGCGGGGTGTTCGGTGATCCTCAAGGCCTCGAACGAAACTCCGGCCGCGGCCGTCCTGCTGGTGCAGGCGCTGATCGACGCCGGCCTGCCCGAGGGGGTGGTGACGCTGGTCTTCGGGCCCTCGGCGCAGGTGACGCGCCACCTGATGGCCTCCGACATCGTCCGCAAGGTCTCGCTGACCGGCTCGGTGCCGGTCGGCAAACAGCTGGCGGTTCTCGCGGCCGAACGGATGCAGCGCCTGACCATGGAGCTGGGCGGGCATGCGCCGGTGGTGGTGTTCGACGACGTCGATATCGCCAGGGCTGTCGATCTTCTGGTGCCGGGCAAGTTCCGCAACGCCGGCCAGATCTGCATCTCGCCTACGCGGTTCTTTGTACAGGATGCGATCTACGACGATTTTGTCGCGGCCTTCACCACACGTGCGGCGGCGATCAAGGTGGGCGACGGGATGGCGGCGGGCACCATGATGGGCCCGCTCGCCAATGCCCGGCGGCTGGCCGCGATGGACGGCTTTGTCGACGACGCCCGCACACGCGGCGCAACCGTCACCACCGGCGGCGAGCGGATTGGCAACCGGGGCTATTTCTATGGCCCCACCGTCATCAAGGACGCCCCCGACGACAGCCTGGTCATGACCGAGGAACCCTTTGGCCCGATGGCCCCGATGACCCGCTTTGCTACGATCGAGGAGGTGGCCGAACGCGCCAATGCACTGGACCTGGGGCTGGCCTCTTACGCGGTCACCAATTCGCTGGAGCGGGCGAGCCGGATCGGAGAGGTGCTTGCCGCCGGCATGGTGGGCATCAATACCGTCGGCGTCGCCAGCCCGGAAACCCCCTTTGGCGGCGTCAAGGAAAGCGGCTATGGCGTCGAGAGCGGCCCCGAGAGCCTGGAACATTACCTTGTGCCGAAATCCATCGCGCTGAAACCGTATCTGTGACCAAAGCTACCAGTCGAAGAGCGGCCATGTCCGAAAGGGCGTGGCCGGTCTTGTTTCAGGCACGGGCCACTCAGAAGAAATCCCGTCCCGGGCCTGCCGCCGGGCGGGCGTGGCTTGGTGGGTGAGATTTCTATTGATATAAAGGTATATATGTTTTATTGTATCTGCAAGGCGGCGAGTCACCGGAGCCTGACGCTCGATACTTACAAAAATGTGGGTACTTGAGTTTTTTGCACCCGGCGCGGAAAACTCGCCGAAGGAAACGATTGCCCGCCGCGCGCGGCGGCACTGCCAGGGTCCGCCATGTCGCGCGGCCGAAGATGGCGAAAGGGAGGAACCGATGTCCGAAGACAAGCCGCTCGCCGGGAGAACCGCTGTGGTGACGGGGGCGGGCCGAGGGCTCGGCCGGTCGATTGCGCTCTATTTCGCCCGCGCCGGGGCGGATCTGGCGATTTGCTCGCGCACACTGGCCGAGCTTGAAGCGGTGAAAGCCGAGGTCGAGGCCTGTGGCGTGCGGTGCCTCCTCGGAGCCGTCGATCTTTCGGATCAGGAGGTCACAGCGGCGTTCTGCGATCAGGTCATTGCCGGGTTCGGCTGCGTTGACCTGCTGGTCAACAACGCCGGAGCCGAAGTGGAAACCGGGCGCATCGAAGAGTCCGATCCGGCGAACTGGTGGAAGACCATCGAGATCAATCTGCGGGGCCCCTACATGGTGACGCGCTTCCTTCTGCCGGGGATGTCGGATGGCGCCAAGATCATCAATGTGACCTCGGGCATGGGCAAGCGCGCGGGCAATGCCAACAGCGCTTATCACGTGTCCAAGGCGGCGATGAACATGTTCACCGATGCCCTGGCAAACGAGCTCTGGCCGCGCCGGATCGACGTCAACAACCTGATTCCCGGGCCGGTGGCGACCAGCATGCTCAACAAGGACAAGCCCGGCGACCGGCGCACCCCGCCGGAGGAGGTGCTGGAGCGGTTTGCCGAGGCCCTGCCGCCGGGATTCCCGGAATGGGAACGGCTGAAGCATCCCGATGAGGTCGGCGAACTGGCACTTTACATGGCGACGCGGCCAATCGGCGGGCCAACCGGTCAGAGCTTTTCGCTCGCGCGGCGGCCGCTGTGAGCCTTGCGGGGCGTCTCGATACCGGGCGGGGCCCGTGGGAGGACAGGATGACAGCTCTGACACGCGGTCTCGACCGGATCAACAGGATGATCTGCAAGCTGTTGCGATGGCTGACCATTTTCCTGATGGCGGCGATCACCCTGAATGTCTTTGCCGGTGTCTTCTGGCGCTACGTGTTGAACAGCTCGCTGCCCTGGTACGAGGAGGCCGGCAAATACATGATGTTCTGGCTGGTCTTCGTAGCGGCGCCGATCGTGCTGAAAAACCGCGGCCAGATCGCGCTCGATATCCTGCCGAACCTGCTGCCGCCGCGGCTGCGGAACCTGAACTACCTGATCATCTATGCGGTGGTTTTCGGGCTGATGTGTGTCTTTGTCTGGCAGGGCTATTCCATTGCCTGGATCGCGCGCAAGCAACAGCCTTCGTCCTTCGAGCTGTCGTTTTTCTGGATCTATTTCGCCATCCCCTTCGGGAGCGCGATTATGGCTCTGATATCGCTCGAGTTTCTGCTGAAGGCCCTGCACGGGATCTTCAGGCCCGACGCGGTCGACCTCGAGCCGGGCAACATGATCGACAATTCACTGACGTGAGGCGGCACAGCGCCGTTTGACGTACGCAAGACCGCAGCCACTGCGGGCTCTTGGGAGGAGACTTGCACCATGCCTTTGACGTTCTTCTGGGTCTTTCTGGTCCTCATGGCTGCCGGGATACCGATTGTCTTTGCCCTGGCGGCCGGGCCGCTGGCGGGCTTCCTGCTGGCCGATCAGGCGACCTTCATGAAGATGCTGCCGCAGCGCATGTTCGGGGGGATCGCGCAATTCCCGATCCTCGCCATCCCGCTGTTCATTCTGGCCGGCGAGGTGATGAATGTCTCGGGCATCACCAAGAGCCTGGTGCATTTCGCCAATGTGCTGATCGGCCATGTTCGGGCCGGGCTGGCACAGGCCAATATCGTGGCCTCGATCATGTTCGCGGGCCTCTCGGGCTCGGCCGTGGCCGACACTTCGGCGCTGGGGTCGATCTTCATTCCGGCGATGGAGAAGGACGGCTATTCCCGCCCCTTCGCCGCCGCCGTCACCGCCGCCAGCTCGGTCATCGGGCCGATCATCCCGCCTTCGATCATCATGGTGATCTATGCCTATGTCATGAACGTCTCGGTCGCGGCGCTATTTCTGGCCGGCATCGTGCCCGGGGTCATGGTGGGCGCGGGCCTGATGATCGTCACCGCGATCATCGGCAAGCGCCGCGACTACCCCAAGGCCCATCGCCGCGCCACCACGGGCGAGGTCTGGACCGCGTTCAAACCGGCCTTCCTGCCGCTGCTGACCCCGGCCATCATTCTCGGCGGCATCGTCTCGGGTATCGTCACGCCGACCGAGGCGGCGGGGGCGGCGGTGTTCTATGCGCTGGTGCTGTCGATGCTGATCACCCGCACCGTCAAGCCGGCGGATCTGGTGGGCATCTTCTACCGCACCGGGCTGGTGTCCTCCTCGATCCTGCTGATCGTCGGTTCGGCCACGATCTTTGGCTGGGCGGCCACCGTGTCGGGCGTGCCGCAGGCGCTGGGCAAGATGCTCTTTACCATCACCGAAAATCCGTTCCTGCTGCTGCTCCTGGTCAATATCCTGCTTCTGTTCATCGGCATGTTCCTCGATGCCGTGCCCGCGATCCTGATCCTCGGACCGATCTTTGCCCCGGCGCTGGCCCAAGTGGGCGTCGATCCGGTGCATTTTGCCATCATCATGTGCGTCAACGTCACCGTGGGCCTGGTGACGCCGCCGATGGGCATGATCCTCTTTGTTGCCTCCGGTCTGACCCGCACCGGCATCGAGGTCATCTCGCGCGAACTCTGGCCCTATCTCGCCGTGCATTTCCTGGTGATCGTCCTGATCTCGATGATCCCGGCACTGACGCTGACCATTCCGAAACTCTTCGGCTTTCTCTGAGCCGGCCCCACCAGACAAAAGGGAGGACCTATCATGTCTGTCACATCGAAACTCACAAATGCCGCGATCGGGTTAAGCAGCGCCATCGCGCTGGCATCCGCCGCGCAAGCCGCGGAATACACGTTAAAAATCGGGCATGTCTCCGCCGTCACCCAACCGCTGTCGACCTGCGCCGAAGTGATGAAATCGCACGTCGAGCGCTACTCCGGCGGCCGCATCGAGGTCCAGCATTATCCGGCCGGGCAACTCGGCAACTTCCGCGAAAACGTCGAGGCGGTGCAATTCGGCACGTTGGAAATGACCCTGACGTCGGGCGGCGGCATTGCCAATTTCTTTGGCCCAATTCAGGCTTTTGATATCCCCTACCTTTTTGCCAACGATCAGGTGATGGACAAGGTCATGGCCGATCGCGAGCTGACCGAGAGGCTGCGCGCCGATGTGCTGGAAGCGACCGGTTCGGTGCGGCTGATGGGAATGACCGGCGGCGTCGGCTGGCGCGACTTTTTCACCAATGTGCCGGTGAAGACCGCGGCCGATCTGCAAGGCATCAAGATGCGCACGGTGGAATCGCCGGTGTCGATGGAATTTGCAAGCGCGCTCGGCATGAATCCGACGCCGGTGCCCTGGCCCGAGCTCTACACCTCGCTGGCGACCGGCGTGGTCAACGGGACCAAGAACGCGCTGTCCGACGTGGTCGATACCAGCCTCAACGACTATGTCAAATATGCGGTCGCCGACCACCACACCCACAACCTGATCTTCTGGTGGATGTCCGACACCTGGCTGCAATCGCTGCCGGCAGACCTGCAAGCGGTCGTGGCCGATGGCTTCCACGAATTGACCAAGACCTGCAATGGCTTGCCCGGTGCTCTTTATCTCGAAAAATACCAGAAGTTCGTCGACTCCGGCGGCGAGGTGCATATCCCCTCCGAAGAGGAAAAGGCCACCTTCCTGCCGGGCCAGCAGCCGGTGATCGACTGGTTCGTCGATAAATACAGCAGCGAATATTACGACCTCGTGCAGGCCGCGGTAGACCGCGCCAATGCCGAGATCGCGGCCGAACGCGCCAGCTTTACCGGCCAATGATCACCGTGCCAGCCCTGCGGCCGCGGGGCTGGCGCCGATCAGGCCGCGTCGTCGGGGTGGGCCTGCGCCTCTTCGGACAGTTTGCGGGCCTTGAAGGCAATGCCCCATTCCCGCATCACCGAAAGCACCGGCTCCAGGGACCGCCCGAACTCGGTCAGCTCGTATTCCACCCGCGGCGGAACCTCGGCATAGACATGCCGCCTGATTACCCCGTCGGCCTCGAGCTCGCGCAGTTGCAGGGTCACCATCCGCTGGGTCGCGTTGGGCATGTTGCGGCACAGCTCGCCGAAACGCAGCCGCCCGACCAGCAGGTTGCACAGGATCACCGGCTTCCAGCGGCCGCCAATGACGCTGAGCGTCGCCTCGACATTGCTGCCGGTTCGCCAATCGTATTTCCGCGCCATCACACACCTCGTCACGCCCATGTATCGACTGGCCCGGCCTAAGCCGCGCGCGGCACGGGGTCAATTGATCGCACCGCGCGCGAAAATCGTACCATCCGCGAAAGCCGCGCAGCGCCAGGCCGCGACTGCGGCAATCCAGCAAAGGAACAGCACATGAACCGCCTCGACACCAAGGTCGCCCTCATCACCGGCGGGGCAAACGGGCAGGGGGCGATCGAAGCCGAACTGTTCATCGAAGCCGGCGCCAGTGTCGTCATCACCGATATCAATGACGGGGCGGGCGCCGCCACCGCCGACCGGCTCGGCCCGCGCTGCACCTTCGTGCAGCATGATGTCAGCTCGGAAGAGGATTGGGCCCGCGTGGTGCAGACCACGCTCGACCTGCACGGCCGGATCGACGTGCTGGTCAACAACGCCGGCATCTTCCGGGTGCTGACGCTTGAGGACACCGATCTCCGGGCCTGGGATCAGACCGTGGCGATCAACCAGACCGGCGTGTTTCTGGGCATGCGGGCGGTGGCCCCGGCGATGAAGCGGCAGAAGGCGGGCAGCATCGTCAATATCTCGTCGATTGCCGGGCTGACCTCGGCCAAAGCGCATGCCTATTGCGCAACGAAATGGGCGGTGCGGGGCATGTCCAAGGCGGCGGCGGTCGAACTTGGGCCGTCCAACGTCCGGGTGAACTCGGTGCATCCGGGCTTCATCGATACGCCGATGCTGGATGGTCACGGCGTCCCGCGCGAAGAGCTCATCGCCAGGGTGCCGATGGGCCGCACCGCCGAGGTGATCGAAGTGGCGCGGGTCGTGCTGTTTCTGGCGTCGGACGATTCCAGCTATTGCAGCGGCCATGAATTCGTCGTCGACGGCGCGATCAAGGCCTGATCGCCCGCCGCGGCCCTGTTCTCGGCCGCCCGCTCCCCAACCGGGTCGAGGACAGGTCTCGTGCGCCCATGTTGCGGGATGGAGATCGCAGATACATTCCCGTTGGATATGTATTCCGCCCAGATGTTATTGGATCGGCAAGTATTGACCGCTTAGAACGGTGGCAAGCCGAGATATACGCAAGGGAGGAATTTCGTATGATCAAAGGTCTCTTCACCACCGCCGCCACCGCGCTTGCGCTGTCGGTTTCGGCGGCCGGCCCCGCCGCCGCCCAAGCCTACCCGGAAAAGCCGATCAAGGTCATCGTGCCCTTTGCCGCTGGCGGCCAGGGCGACGTGAAGGCGCGTCTGGTGATCCAGCGGATCGAGGAAATGGACCTGCTGGAACAGCCGATGGTTGTCGTCAACGTGCCCGGCGGCGCCGCCACTATCGGCATCCGCCAGGCCAGGGATGCCGATCCCGATGGCTATACGCTGCTTTATATCCACCAGACGATGATGACCGCCGAGCTGATGGGCACGCTGGATTTCAAATACAGCGAGATGGTGCCGGTGGCCGAGACCAACTTTTCCTGCCTGATGACGGCGACCGCCGAAGGTTCGGGGATAGCCGACGTCCAGGACTGGATCGACCAGACGAGGGCCGCGCCCGGCGGCGTCAAGGAGGCCACCTTGGTGGGTAGCATCGCGCATTTCACCACCGAGATGTTTGCCAATGCCGCCGACATGAAGGTGGGCTATGTGAACGCCGGCGGCGGGGCGGACCGCATCGCCTCGATCCTCGGCAATCACACCAAGACCGCTGTCGTGGTGCCGACGCCGGTGACCCGCAATCCCAAGCTCAAGGGGCTGGTCTATTACGGCGAGGCGCGCCATGGCGATCTTCCCGATGTGCCGACCGCGAAAGAGCTGGGCCATGATGTCGTCTCCTGCCTCGACAACATCTGGTATGCGCCGGCGGGCACCCCCGATGAGGTGGTCGAAACCCTAGCCGGCGCCTTCGAGCAGGTGACCAGCGACCCGCAGTTCGCGACCACCATCGAGGCCAAGGGCGACGAGGTGAAATTCCTCGCCGGTGAGGCGCTCGACGCGCATCTGGCAGCCATCTACGAGGATCTCTCCGCCGTCGCCGACAGCCTCAGGTAACCCCTTTGCCAATGCCTGCCGGTCCGGGATCGGCAGGCCCCTCTGCCTGCGTGGCCCCCCGGGGCCGCGCCCGCCTCCTATTTGCCGGAAGAGACCATGACCCGGAAGCCCAACTACCTGTTTATCGTGACCGATCAGCACCGCGCCGATCATCTTGGATGCTATGGCAACCCGGTGGTCAGGACGCCCAACATCGACGGCCTGGCAGACCGCGGCACACGGTTCGACCGGTTCTACGTCGCCAATCCGATCTGCATGTGCAACCGCGCCAGCATCCTGACTTCGCGGATGCCGAGCCTGCACGGCGGGCGGCACAACGGCATCCCGTTGTCGCTCGATGCGACGACCTTCGTCGATCTCCTGCGCGACAAGGGGTACAGCACCGCGCTGATCGGCAAATCGCATCTTCAGGGCATGACCGGTCTGCCCGCCACCGCCAAACGTCAGGTCAAGCCCGGGCTCGAGGAGGCCTCGGAGGAACTGCGCGAGGCCATCCGGCGCCAGCGTGCGGGGGAGCCTTACGAACAGGAAACCGCAACGCGCTGGCGGGACGATCCCGCGCATCAGGTCCGCACGCCGTTTTACGGCTTCGACCATGTGCAGATTGCCAATGATCACGCCGATCAGGTGACTGGCGACTACGAGGCCTGGTTGAAGAAAAATCACCCCGAGATCGCGGCCCTGCGCGGCAAGGAAAACGCGCAGCCCGACGACCGCTATTGCGCGCCGCAGGCCTGGCGGACGCAGGTGCCGGAAGAGCTGTATCCCACCTCCTGGATCGCTGGTGAATGCGAGCGATACATCAAGGAGCGCGCGGGCGAGGAGGATCCGTTCTTCCTGATGATGTCCTTTCCCGATCCGCACCATCCGTTCACCCCGCCGGGCAAATACTGGGACATGTATGATCCCGACGAGATCGAGCTGCCCAGCTCCTTCGGCAAGGGGGATATCCCGCCGATCCACAACCTGCGCCGGCAGTTGGCCGAAGCGCCCGAGACGCGGGTGGGCCAGGACCCCTTTGCCGTCACCGAACGCGAAGCTCGCGAGATCATTGCGCTGACCTATGGTGCGATCACCATGATCGACGACGCGGTGGGCCGCATCCTGAAGGTATTGGAAGAGCAGGGGCTGGCCGAGGATACCATCGTTGTCTTCACGTCCGACCATGGCGATTACATGGGCGATCACGGCCTGATGCTGAAGCTACTGATGCATTACCAGGGACTGATCCGCGTGCCGTTCATCTGGGCCGATCCGCGCGATCCCGAGGCCCGCGGCGACGACGCGCTGCGCAGCGCCATCGACATCGGCCCGACCATCCTTGAGCGCGCCGGCATCCAGCCATTCAACGGCTGCCAGGGGGTCAATGCGCTCGAGCCGGTCGCGCGGCAGGGGCTGATCGTGGAAGAGGACAGCCAGCGCCGGATGGCGGCCTTCGAACGGCCGCAGCGAATCCGCACCTATGTCGAAAAGGACTGGCGCATTACCCTGCGCTATGGCGAAGACTGGGACGAGATGTACGACCTGAAGAACGATCCCGACGAGGTGACAAACCTTTGGGGACAGCCGGAATATGCCGCAGAGCAGGCCCGGCTGGTGCACAACATGGTTGTCGAGATGATCAACCTGCAAGACCGCGCGCCTCTGCCGACCTGTCGGGCCTAGAGACCGTCGCGAGGGAGGAGCGAAAATGAATTTCCTGACAAAAGACCGCGGCGGCGAGGCGATTTGCCTGCTGCTGTTGCTGGCGACCGGCGTCGCCCTGCTGGTCGGGGCGGCGGCGCTGCCAGAGCCGATGTTCGACCCGCTGGGGCCGGCCGGCCTGCCACGCTACGTGGGATATCTGCTGCTGGTCTTGCTGGCGCTGCGTCTGGTGTCGCTGTTCCGCGAAAGCCGGGCGGCACCAGCCGCCGAAGCGGATGCCGCAAGCCCGGAGGCGCGCCGGCCTGCGGGCGCCGGCACGGGCGAAGGGCCGCAGAGGCTCCGTTTCGCCCTGGTGGCGCTGATCACGCTGGCCTACCTGACGGCGCTGACCGTTGGGGGGCTGTCCTTCACCTGGCTGACATTGGCCTTCCTCGCGGCGCTGGGCGCGGCGATGAGCGATCTCTCCGCGCGCAAGCTGATCATCGTGGGCGTCATTGCCGCCGTCATGAGCTTTGCCCTGACCTACACCTTCACCGACGTGCTGTCGGTGGTCCTGCCGGAATAGGAGCCACCTGATGCCCCTGCTTGATGCTTTTGTGAACGTCCTCGCCCCGGCGCCGATGTTCTTCATCTTCCTCGGCGTGCTCCTGGGCATTGTCGTCGGCGCCATCCCCGGACTTGGCGGCGCGATGCTGATCGCGCTTCTGCTGCCGGTCACCTTCTATATGGACTCGGTGCTGGCGCTGATGCTGCTGGTGTCGATCTACGTCGGTTCGGTCAGCGGCGGGCTGATCACCGCGATCATGCTCAAGATGCCCGGCACGCCCTCGGCGGTGATGACGGTGCTCGACGGCCATCCGATGGCGCAGCAGGGCCGGGCAGGCCGCGCGCTGTCGCTGGGCATCATGGCGTCCTTCGTGGGCGGCATCGTGTCGTGGCTCTTCCTGGCGCTGCTCTCGCCGCCGCTGGCGGATTTCGCGCTGAAATTCGGGCCCTACGAACTCTTTACCTTGGTCCTCATGGCGCTGGTGCTGATTGCCACGGTGGCCGAAGGCACGCTGGTCAAGGGCCTGCTGATCGCGTTGTTCGGCATGGCGGTGGCGATGGTCGGGCCGGATGCCTCGTCGGGCGTGATGCGGCTGACCTTCGGCGTCGACAGCTTTGCCGGCGGCTTTTCCCTGCTGCCGGTGCTGCTTGGCGTGTTTGTCATCAGCCAGATCATCGAAGACGTGCTGAAAAAGGAACTGCCGATCCAGCAGCAGGGCGGCAGGCTGACCGAATTCATGCCCTCGGCAGGCGACGTCAGAAAACATGGCCCCAACGCCGTCCGTTCCTCGCTGATCGGCACCTGGATCGGCGTGCTGCCCGGCGTCGGAAGCGCCATCGCCGCGATTGTCGCCTACACCACGACCAAGAGCTTTTCGAAACACCCCGAGACCTTCGGCACCGGCGAAGAGGCCGGGATCGTGGCGGCAGAGGCCTCCAATAACGCCTCGGTCAACGGTGCGCTGATCCCGCTGATCACGCTGGGCATTCCGGGCAGCGTCATCGACGCGATCCTGATCGGTGCGCTGGTGATCCACAATCTGCAACCCGGCCCGCTTCTCTTCACCAACTCGCCCGAAATCGCCTACGGCGTGATCGCGGCGGCGCTGGTGGCCAATTTCCTGATGGCGGCGCTGATGTTTGCCGGCGTCCGGCCGATCGCGCGGATCGCCACGATCTCGCGGGCCTATCTCTTTCCGACGATCATCGTCTGCTGTGTGATCGGCGTCTATTCGCTGTCGAACTCCATGTCGAGCGTCTGGGTGATGATGGTTTTTGGCGTGCTGGGCTTCCTGTTCCGCCGCGGCGGCTTTCCGGTGGGGCCGTTCGTGCTGGGCTATATCCTCGCGCCGCTGGCCGAGAAAGAGCTGCGCTCGGGCCTGATGCTCTATGACGGCAGCCTGATGCCGCTGGTGACGCGGCCGATCTCGCTGTTCTTTATCCTGCTGACGCTGGTGCTGGCGCTCTGGCCGCTGGTGCAGGCCCGGATCAAGGCGCGTCAGGCAACACGGTCAGGGGGCCACCAGGCCGCGCGGCCCGGCAGAGGATGACGCCCGGCGCCGGGCGGTGTAGCGTGACGCGGCATCCCAGCCCAAGCCGCAACCCGGACCCGCCCATGCAGATCGACCCCCGACACCTCATCCAGCTGGCCACCATCGTGCAATGCGGCTCTTTCGGCGCGGCGGCGGCCAAGCTGAACGTCGCACAGCCGGCGCTGAGCAAAAGCATGAAAAAGCTCGAGGAACGTCTCGGCGCGCCGATATTCGAGCGCATCGGGCGGCAGTCGGTGGCCACCGACTTGGGCACCACCTTCGCGCGCTTCGGGCTGATGATGCTGGCCGCCGAAGATCAGGCCCGCGCCTATGCGCAACATCTGTCCACCGGGCAGGCGGGCAGCCTGCTGATCGGAACGGCCCCTTCGCTGGCCGACAATCTGTTGGCGCCGATCCTCAGCGATTTCCTGGCCAGCCATGTCGGCTGTCGGGTCGAGCTTCGGGTCGGTCTCCTGGCCGAGCTCGAAACGCAATTGTCCACCGGGCAGGTCAACCTCGTGATCGGGCCGGCGCGTCCGCTGTCGGCCGATTTGCAGCTCGAGACCGAAACGCTGGCCGATGACATGCTGGGGATTGTCTGCCGCAAGGGCCATGCGCTGACCCGGCAGGCCGAGATCCTGCCGCGCGATCTCGAAGCGCAGCGCTGGGTGGCGCATTCCCGCGGCAGCTATCTCAGGATGCAGACCGAAGACGGGCTGGCCAAGTTCGGGGTCAGCTCTTTCGACATCGCGCTGGACACGGATTCGACCGAAACCGCCTACAAGGCGGTTGCCAAATCCGATCTGATCACCGTGATGCCGCGGCTGCCGACGGTGCTGTCCGGCCACAATGACGCAATCGAGTTCCTGCCGCTCGACAGCACCGCCTTTCAGCGCCCGATCGGCATCGTCCAGCGCGCCTCGCATCCGAGATCGAGCCTCGAACTGGCGTTCCTGCGCCAGCTCCGGCGCGCGGTGCAGCCGGCGGGCGGGGCCGGCTGACCGGTTTATCCGAAGGCCGCGTCCAGCGCCGCGACATCGACCCCGAGGCCGGGCGTGTCGGCCAGCGTGACCCAGCCATCGCGGAGCGCGAGCGGGAAGACCGCGTCGCGAAAGGCGTTCTCGTTGGCGTCGCATTCAAGCAATCCCGGCCCGCCCGCCGCCGCCAGAAGATGCGCCGAGGCCGCCAGCGCGATGCCGCCGCCCAGCGAATGCGGGCAATAGGTCAGGCCGTTGGCCACCACCGCCCGCGCCACCGGCAGGCCTTCGGTAAAGCCGCCCCATTTGGCAATGTCGGGCTGCACGAAATCCAGCCATTTGCCGCGTGTGGCATCGTCATATTCCTTGCGGCTCAGGAAATTCTCGCCACCGGCAATCGGCACCGAGGTCTCGGACTTGAGCATGTGCCAGGCCGCCGGCGGCACATCCACCGGCATCGGCTCTTCGATCCAGCGCGGCGCGTGACCTTCGATCCAGCGCAGGGCGCGGCCGGCCTCTTCCGGCGACCAGCCCTGGTTGGCGTCGAGCAGAAAGCTTTCGCCCGGCCGCAGATCGCCGGCCACCGCCGCGACATTGGCTTGGTCGGTCACGTCGCCGAAGCCGACCTTGACCTTGAAATGCCGGTGCCCGGCGGCGCGGGCGCGGGTGACCGTTTCGAGGACGCCGACCGGGTTGATGCCGCTGGCATAGGCCGGGATGCGCGACCGCTCGGCCCCCAGGAGCGCATGCAGCGGCGCCCCCAGGCGTTTGCCGATCATGTCCCAGATGGCGATGTCGACCCCGGCGATGGCCTGCGCGATCGGCCCCGGCTCGCCGGTTTGCAGCCGCAGGATGCGCAGCCGCTCGGTCATCGCCGCGTAACAGGCCTGCGGGCTGGCGAAATCAGTGCCGGTGATCCGTGGTGCGATCTCGGTCTCGATCAGCCGGAGGCGGTGCTCGGCGCCACAGACCGGAAAGTTGCACCAGACCTCGCCGTAACCCTGCACGCCGGCCGCATCCGTGACCCGGACAAGAAGCGTCGGGCGGTCGTGCATCACGCCAAACGAGGTGCGCACCGGCGTGGAAATCGGCGTCCGCACCAGTCGCGCCTCGATGGCGGTCAGGTTCAGGCGCATGTCCTTGGTTGTCATATCGGTCATCTCTTGTCCGTCCCTCATGCGCCGCGCGCGTCTTTCAGGATCATGTCGCTGGCCTTTTCTCCGATCATCACCGCCGGCGCATTGGTGTTGCCCGACACGATCTCGGGCATGATCGAACAATCGACGATGCGCAGGCCCGCGATGCCTTGCACGCGCAGCCGCGCATCGACTACCGCCCCCCTGTCGGTGCCCATCCTGCATGTTCCGGCGGGATGGTAAACCGTCGTCGAATTGTCCCGCACCCAGGCAAGCGCCGCGGTGTCATCGCTCAGGTCGAGATCGAAGGGCGGGCGGAATTCCTCGGAGATATCCGCCGCCAGCGCGCGCTGCCGCGCAATCCTGCGCGAGATGCGCACGCCCGCCACGGTGCGGCGGCAATCGTCTTCGGTGGCAAGGTAGTTGGGCTGAATCCTCGGCGCCTGCATCGGGTCCGGCCCGGCCAGCGCGATCTCGCCCCTGCTGGTCGGGCGCAGCACGCAGACCGTCGCGGTAAAGGCCGAAAACGGATGCACCCCCTCGGCCGGGCTGTCGGCGGACCAGGGGTTGATGTGGAACTGGATGTCGGGGGTGGCCTCCTCCGGCGCACTGCGCAGGAAGCCGGCCACCATGCTGGCGCCCATGGTCATCGGGCCATTGCGACCCAGGCCGTAGCGCACCGCCGTCCTGGCCTTGGCATACAGGCTGCGCACCTCGTCGTTCACCGTGGTGGTGCGGGTCTTGAAGGTGGTGCGGGCCTGAAGGTGATCCTGAAGGTTCTTGCCCACCCCCGGCAGATCGTGGTTCGGCGCCACGCCCGCCTTGCGCAGTTCGGCGCCGTCGCCGATGCCCGACAGCATCAGGATCTGCGGCGAGCCGATGGCGCCCGAGGACAGGATGACCTCGCGCCGGGCCCTGAGAATGCGGGTCTCGCCGGCCTTGTCGGTGATCTCGACCCCCACCGCGCGATTGCCCTCCAGCACCACCTTGCGCACCTGCGCGCGCGTCAGGATGCGCAGGTTGGGCCGGTGCTTCACCGGTTTGAGATAGGCCACGGCGGTGCTGCACCGGCGGCCATTGCGGGTGGTAAGCTGATAATAGCCCACGCCTTCCTGCGTCGCGCCGTTGATGTCGTCATTCGCCGGATAGCCTGCCTGACGCGCCGCGCTGATCCAGGCGTCACAGATCGGATGAAGGTAGCGCGGGTCCGAGACCCCCAGCGGCCCGGTCGCCCCGTGCAGCGCGTCTTCGCCGCGTTCATTGCCTTCGGAGCGCTTGAAATACGGCAGGACATCGTCCCAGCCCCAGCCGGGATTGCCCATCTGCCGCCAGCGGTCGTAATCCTGCGGCTGGCCGCGCACATAGAGCAGCCCGTTCAGCGCCGAGGATCCGCCCAGCACCTTGCCGCGCGGCCAGTTGACCACCTTGCGATTGAGCCCGGGCACCGGCTCGGTCTTGTAACACCAGTCATAGCCGGGGTTGTTCATGGTCTTGAAATACCCGGCAGGCACGTGGATCCAGGGGTATCTGTCGCGACCGCCGGCCTCGATCAAGAGCACCCGGTTGCGTGGGTCGGCGCTGAGCCGGTTGGCCAGAACGCAGCCGGAAGACCCCGCACCGACAATGATGAAATCCGCGTCCATGCGATCTCCCGAAGCTGTCATGTCTGGGCCCGCGCGGCTCAAAGCTGTGGCAGCCCGAGAATCTCGCGCGCCTCGGCCGGCGTGGCCATGCTGCCGCCCAGAGATTCCACGATGCTGACGCCCTTTTCTACAAGTTGCGCGTTGCTTTTGCACAATTCGCCCCGGTCGATATAGACCGTGTCTTCCATCCCGATGCGCACATGCCCGCCCATCAGGTAGGACAGCGCCAACATGCGAAAGGCGTTCTTGCCGATGCCGAAGGCCGCCCATTCGCTGGCCTCGGGCAACTGCGAGATCAGGTAGGCCAGTGTCTGGTAATTCGCGGCAGCGCCGAAATTGATGCCCATGACAAACTGGAACATCGGCGGCGCCCTGAGAATGCCCCTGGCCAGGAAATCCTTGGCCATGTTGAGATCGCCGGAATCGAAGATCTCGATCTCGGGCTTGGTGCCGGCCGCATTGGCGATGTCGGCCATGATCTTCAGGGTGGGGGGCGTGTTGATCACTGTCCAGGTCTTGTTGACCATGGTGTTGAAATCCAGCGTGCAGATCTCGGGTCTCAGCGCCTTCACATGCGCCGCGCGCCGGGCCGGATGGCACAGCGTGGTGCCGGGGCCGGCGACGCTGGGATCGTCCTCGCTTGGCACGAAGCGCTGGCCTTCGCCCGTGGTCAGGTTGATCACGATATCCGAGCCGGCCTCGCGGATCCGGTCGACCACCTCGCGATAGAGGTCGAGGTCCATCGATCCCTTGGCGGTGTCGGGGTCGCGCACATGCATATGCGCGATGGCGGCGCCGGCCCGGCCGGCCTCCACGGCGGCCTGCGCGATCTCGGCCGGGGTCACGGGCAGGTTCTGGTTCTGCGCCGGCATGGTTCCGTTTCCGGTCACGGCGCAGGTCATGATGGTTTTTTTGGCCAAGGGTCGGGTCCTTTCCTCGCGTCGCGATTCGACGTGGTTTCGAAGAGTTCAAAATTTCTATTGTTATAAACTACTATATGTTTTAATGTTTGTCAAACATGGCAGACAGCCGGCGTGACGCGCCCCGTTTGGGGCCGCGCGCTTTGAACATTGGAGCAAATGATGGAAAATCGGACTGACACCGCCCGGACGGCCCTGGTGACCGGGGGGGGCTCGGGCATCGGGCTGGCCTGTGTGACACAGCTTGCGCAACAGGGCGTCCGGGTCGCGATGAACCACCTCGAAGAGGATGCGCAGGGCCCGGAGCAGGTGGCGCGGCTGCGTGCGCAGGGCCTCGACGTGATTGCGGCGCCGGGCAATGTCTCGGTTCCCGGCGGTGCCGAGCGCATGGTGGAGGCCGCGATTGCCGCGCTTGGCGGGCTCGATTACCTGGTGAACAATGCCGGCATTTCCGGCACCCGAGATCCGATCCCGGCAACGGCGCTGGAGCAGATCGACGAAGACCTGTGGATGGCCCTGCTGAACACCAACCTGATTGGCGTCTTCCGTTGTGCCAAGGCCGCGGCGCCGGCTCTGCGCGCCTCGGGCGGGGCCATCGTCAACACCGCCTCGACCGCCGGGATGGGGCTGCAAGGCAGCAGCACGCCGTATGCGGCCAGCAAATCAGGTGTGGTCAGCGTGACCCGCTCGCTGGCGCGGGGGCTGGCGCCGGATGTGCGGGTCAACGCGGTGGCGCCGGGGCAGGTCGCCACGCCCTGGACGGCGAACTGGCCGCAGGCGCGCAAGCAGGCGGCGCTCGACAAGATGCTGATCAAGCGGCACGTACAAGCCGAGGACGTGGCGCAGACCATCATCTACCTGCTGACCGGTGCGCCGATGATCACCGGCCAGACCATCGTGATCGACGGCGGGATGACGGTGTCCTGAGGCCGGTCAGGCCAGAAAATCGATGCGGAACTCCAGCGCGTCGCCGGGATAGATCAGGTCGCCGAAATAGATCAGCCGGTCGGCGTCGTCCTTGACCTTGCGGACCACCTTGAACACCGGCGAATTGACCTCGACCTGCAAACCCTCGGCCATCTCGAGATCGGCCGAGGCCAGCGCCACCGTCTGGGTGGCCGAGCCCAGCGCAATGCCGAGTTCCTTGAAGGCCGAGACGATCAGCTCGCGGTCGAATTTCTCCGGCGCATCCTGATAGATGTCCTTTCTCAGATGCACGTCCAGCATGCAGAACGGCTGGCCGCCCAACTCGTGCCGCCGTTTCAGTCGTTTGAAGGCGACGCCATCGATCACCACATCCTCGTCAAAACTGGTGTCGGTGCTCAGCACGACCTCGAGCGGCATGTCCCCGCCCAAAAGCTGCGACAGGTCGGATTTGACGGAGAAGACCCGCCGCGGCTTGATTTCCACCTCTTTCACAAAGGTGCCCCGGCCCGAGGCGCGTTCGATCAGCCCCTCGTCGTCCAGCGTGTTCATCGCCTGGCGCACGGTCAGGCTGGTCACGCCAAAGACCTTGGCCAGTTCGGCCAGCGAGGGCAGGCGTTCGCCGCTTTTCAGATCACCGCTGAGGATCCGGCTGCGCAGCAGCGAGGCCACCTCGACGTGCAGGGGCACATTGGCCCGACGCATGGTTTGCAGGGACATGGGCTCTGACCTCTCGAAATCGTCGAAACTTAGAAACCTATATAAGTCTATGTTCCAAGCTTCGGCAACCCCCGGAGGGCCTGTGATGATCCCTCATCTCCAGAGTTTCCATGCGTCCCTCGCGCCCCGCGAGATCGCGAGCGCGGTTCAGTCGATCACTCTGAGCTCGCGGGCAAACCGCCGCCAGTTCTGGACGTAGGCCTCGGCCGGCCGGCGCAGACCGGCGCGGCCCTCGTCGCCGAGCATTCGCACCACCTTGGCCGGGCTGCCCATGACCAGCGCGCCATCGGGGATGTCCTTGTCTTCGGTCACCAATGCGCCGGCACCGATCAGGCAGTTGCTGCCGATCCTGGCCCCGTTCAACACTGTCGCGCCCATGCCGATCAATGTGCCATCGCCGATGGTGCAGCCGTGAACGATGGCTCGGTGCCCGACCGTCACGCCGGCGCCGATCCTCACCGGAAAGCCCGGATCGGCGTGGATCATCACATGTTCCTGGATATTGCTGCCATCGCCGATGGTCAGCGGTTCCTTGTCGCCGCGCAACACCGCGCCGAACCAGATGCCGACATCCCGGCCCAATCGCACATCGCCGATCACACGCGCCCCCGGCGCAATCCAGAAACTGCCAGGGCCCGGCGTTTGGGGCACGAGTTCGCCAAGAGCATAAAGGGGCATGGCCACTTACCTTTCAAGATGCGCGCGCGGGGCGCCGGAGAGGATATCTGCCTTCTGGTAAAACATATATATGTTTATATCAAGAGGGCGTACCGGGAGAGCCCCGCTCCGCATCGGCAAAGGCGGGCAGGACCTCTTGCGCCAGCGTCTGCATCGTGTCCTCGACGTCGGCGCCGTTGAACCGCAGGTTCAGCGCGACGTGATTGATTCCAAGGCTCTGTACCTCTGACAGATACTGCCGCAGATAGCCGGTGCCGGAGCGAAAGCCGAGGTGGATCGGGCTCGGCGGCGCCCCGGCGTTCGCGACAAGATCGACATAAAGCGACTGCATCACCGGCCGGTCGGGCAGTCCCGCGGCGGCGATCCGCTGGCGATACTCGGCCACCACGCGGCCCTGGGCCACCGGATCGCGCGGATAGGTCATCCAGCCGTCGCCGTTGCGCGCCACCCAGTCCGGCGATTGCTGGCTGCCCCCGGTGATCAGCAGCGGCAGTTGGCCGCCTGCGGGCTTGGGCAGCATGTCGATCCCGCCGGACAGTGTACCGTGATCGGTGTCGCGGTGCGGATAGCTCTCGGTCATGGCCCTTATGTAATCGACGCTGTCGCGAAACCGCATGCTGCGGTCGGGAAAGCTCTTGTTCAGCGCCGGATATTCCTCGGGACGGTCGCCGGAGGCCACGCCAAGAAGCAGCCGTCCGCCGGAGAGAACATCCGCCGAGGCCGCCGCCTTGGCCACATGCGCGGGGTGGCGCAGCGGCAGGACGATGCTGGCCACGCCAAGCGCGATGTCGCGGGTCGCGGTGGCCAGGGCGCCGAGATAGACAAAGGGGTCAAAGACCTGCCCGGCATCCCCGAAAGAAGGCACGTTGAACGGCACATCGCGCAGCCAGAGCGCCGAAAAGCCCAGCGCATCGGCCAGTTGCGCCCGTTCGATATGGCACGCCATGTTCGGCACCGCGCTATCCGCATAGGTCTCGAGCGGGACAACAAGGCCAAGGCTCAGCCGACCGGGGCGAAACACGGTGTTATAGGCGCGGTTGAGGCGCGGAAAGGCGGTTGTCGTGGTTTGGTCCAGCATGGTTTGCTCCTTCGGCAGGGGCGGCCCGGGCAGGCGGGGCCGCGCGGGGCCCCTCAGGCGAGGTCGTCCTGACCGGCGATCAGCCAGTGCAGGCTGGTCGATCCGGCATGGCGGTTGTCCAGGTGCGGGCGGTAATCCGGGTCGGCCATGAAATCCTTGGCGGCCTGTTCCGAGGGCCATTCGATCACGATGCGCAGCGCGGCATTGCGCGGGGCGCCTTCCAGTTGCTCGTGGCTGGTGGTGCGCGCCAGATATTTGCCGCCGTGTCTGGCCATGATCCGGGTCGCGGTGGGCAGGTAGTCGGGTATCCAAGCCTCGTTCGAGGGGGTCACTTCGAGAACGGAATAATGTGCCATGTCAGGTCTCCTTGATGCGATCGTCGAGGCGTGGCGCCGTGAGATGGTGGACTTGCCCGCCTGTGCCCCGTGTTGCCAATTTAACTCTTGCGAAATTCCGTAAAACCGGCAGATCTCGGATTTCATTTTTCGGAATGCGGATATAATCACCATGGACACCGACAATCTGCGCCTCTTTGTCATGGCGGCCGAACGGCTCAACATCTCGGCCGCGGGGCGCGAGCTGGGCCTGGCCCCGGCGGTGGCGAGCGCGCGTCTGGCCAAGCTGGAACAGGAGCTCGGGGCCGAGCTCCTGCGCCGCACCACCCGCAAGGTGTCGCTGTCTCTGGAGGGGTCGGATTTCCTGCCCTACGCGCGCGAGATCCTGGCGCAGGCCGAGGCCGCAAAGGCGGTCCTTGGCGGCAGCGGGGCGGGGCCGAAAGGCACCCTTCGCTTTGCCGCGCCAAGCAGTTTCGCGCAATTGCACATCATGCCGCTGCTGCCGGCGTTCCACGCGGCCTATCCCGATCTCACGCTGGATCTGCGCCTGTCTGACACGCGGTTCGATGCCATCGAGGGCAGTTTCGATCTTGCCCTGCGCAGCGCGCCGCTGACTGACAGCAGCCTGAAGGGCCGCAAGCTTGCCGATGACGCCCGCATTCTCTGTGCATCGCCCGGCTATCTTGCGGCGCAGGGCACGCCGGCGACGCCGGCCGACCTGGCAGGCCACAGGTTCATCGCCTGGAGCAATCTGGAACCGCGGGAGCTGATCAACCGGGCCGGCGATACCGCCGCCCTCGACCCGGCGGGGATGGTCTGCCGGGCCATCGTCGACGATGGCGATGCCCAACGCGAGGCGACGGTGACGGGTGCCGGTCTGTCGATCAACTCGCTCTGGAGCGTCGCGCATGAGATTGCCGCCGGGCGGCTTGTCCGGGTGCTGCCCGAATGGAAGATGAACGATCGATCCGTGCTCTGGCTGGTCTATCCCCGTTCAAATGTGCTGACACCCAAGACGCGGATTTTCATGGATTTTCTGATCGGAAAGCTGGGCGGTCAGCCGGATTGGTCCGGCTGATACATCGGGCGGCGCTGCTCTCTGTCCGGCGCTGCCGAGCCCGGCGCAAAAGCGGAAAAGGAGCGCCGGAACCGAATTGGCCCCGGCGCCTCTGGTCATTGCAAGGCGGGATCAGACCTCGACAACGACCTTGCCGATGGCCGCGCCGCCGGTCAGCCGGGCGTAAGCGGCGCCGACTTCTTCAAGCCCGAAACGCTCGCTGTCCAGCTGCGGGGTCAGGGCGCCGGCATCGACGATCTCGGCCAGTTTCGCCAGCACCTCGCCATGCACCTCGCGGCCCGTGTCGTGCAGCATCGGCAGCAGCATGAAGATGATGTGCAGCGACAGCCCCTTGAAGTGCGCCGGCGTCAGGTCGATTTCCAGCAGGGCCACGGTCGACACCACCTGCGCGTTCAGCGCCGCCGCTTCGAAAGAGTTTGTCATGTTCGCGCCGCCGACTGCGTCAAAGATCACGTCGAAGCCGGCACCGCCGGTCCGGGCCGCGACGTAGTCGGCGACTTTCTCTTGCATGAAGTCGATCGGCGTCGCGCCAAATCCCTCGATCGCCGCCAACTGCGCCGCGCCGGTTCCGGTGGCCGAAACCTCGGCGCCGAGGTGTCGGGCCAACTGGATCACCAGATGGCCGACGCCACCGGCGCCGCCTTGCACCAGAACCTTTTGCCCGGCTCTGACGCCTGCGCGTTGCACGCCTTCATAGGCCGTGATCCCGACCAGCGGCAGCGCCGCGGCCTCGCGCATCGAAAGCGTCTTTGGCTTGTGCGCGATCAGGCGGGCATCGGCCAGCATGTATTCGGCCAGCGCGCCCTGCAATTCGCCCAGACCTCCGGCGCAGCCATAGATTTCGTCGCCCACGGCAAAGCCGGTCACGCCGGCGCCGACCTCTTCGATGACGCCGGCGAAATCCATGCCCAGCACCGCGGGCAGGGCGGGCGACACCGGCAGATCGGTGCCCATGGCCTTGATCATCGTGTCGATGGTGTTGACGCTGGTGGCATGGACGCGAAGCACCACGTGGCCCGGGGTGACGGCGGGGTGCGCGCGCTCGACGGCTTCAAAGGGGGCGTCGGGACCATAGGCGGTGAGGGTCATGGCTTTCATCGGTGAACTCCTGTTGATGAAGGGCTGGCCTTCTATCTACACCTCGCTCGAAATTGATAAATCCGGGGATTTCTGGCTTCAGAATTCCGATTTCGGATATAATCGCCGTGAAAGGAACGGCGCGCGGCCGTCCGGACCCAGCACTTGGCGGGCTTGATCCGAACTTGCGCGGCCGGGGCAGCGGGCCCGACCTGTCCAAGCCCCTTTGCGCCTCCGGCGCAGCAGCGGCCGCCTACAAGAGCACCAGCCGCAACAGATAGGCGACGCTCGCAACGGTGAGCACGCCGGCCAGCCAGAGCGCCACGAACCAGCCCAGTTTCCTCCACATCAGTGATATCCGTCTTCGGGGTCGAGCTTGCCGCGGAACACCCAATAGGCAAAACCGGTATAAGCCAGGATGATCGGCACCAGCACGATGGCGCCGACAAACATGAAAAGCTGGCTCTTGTAGGGGCTCGCCGCCTGCCAGATCGTGACTTCGGTCGGAATGATATAGGGCCAGATCGAAATGCCGAGGCCGACGAAGCACAGCAGGAACAGCAGCACCACCATCAGCATCGGCAACCAGTCGTGCCCGCCCTTGTACAGCGACCGCGCCAGGACATAGCCGATCAGCCCGGTCAGCAGCGGCACCGGCACAACAAAGAGGATCTGTGGAAACGACAGCCAGCGCATCCAGTAGGCCGCCTCCAGTGTCGGCGTCAGCGCGCTGACCAGCGCGATGAAGCCAAGCGAGAGCAAGCCCGACAGTTGTGCGGCCTTCTTCACCCGTTGCTGCACCGCGCCCTCGAGCTTCCAGTTGAGCCAGCAGGCCCCCATCAGCGCATAGCCCGCCACCACCCCGAGCCCGACAACCAGGGTAAAGGGCGTCAGCCAATCCCACCAACCGCCGCCATAGGCGCGGCCGTCGATCTCGATCCCCTGCAAGAGCGTGCCGAGGATGATGCCCTGCATCAGCGCGGCGACGACGGAGCCGCAGATGAACGACATATCCCAGGCCCGGGCCGAGAAGCGGCGCTGCGAGCGCCAGCGGAACTCGAAGGCCACGCCGCGAAAAATCAGCGCCAGCAGCATCACGATGATCGGCACGTAGACCGCCGGCAGGATGATCGCATAGGCCAGCGGAAAGGCGGCAAACAGCCCGCCGCCGCCAAGGATCAGCCAGGTCTCGTTGCCGTCCCAGACCGGGGCGACCGAATTCATCATCAGATCGCGGTCGGACTTTTCCGGAAAGAAGGGATAGAGGATGCCGATGCCCAGGTCGAACCCGTCGAGAACGACATAGACGAAGGTGGCGAAGGCCAGAAGCAGGGCCCAGGCAATGGTGAGATCAAACGAGACTTCCATGGCTCAGGCCTCCTCGGCCGCTTCGCGCGTGCCAACTGGCGCCGAGGTCATGCCGGCGGTGCGGATCGGCCCGGCCTCGGATTCCACGCCGGTCTCGCCGAGAAGGGGCACCTTGCCCATCAGATGCAGCAGGTAGACCACGCCGGCGCCGAAAACGACGAAGTAGACGGCGACAAAGGCAAGCAGCGAGGCTCCGACGGCGCTGGCGGCGACCGGGGCCACGGCATCCGCGGTCAGCAACTCGCCATAGATGACGAAAGGCTGGCGCCCGACCTCGGTGGTGATCCAGCCCGCCGTCACCGCGATCAACCCCGAAGGGCCCATCACCAGCGCGACGCGGTGCAGCCACCGGTCGTCATGCAGCCGGCCGCGCAGCCGCGAGACCAGCGACCAGAGGCCGACAGCCGCCATCAGGACGCCGATGCCCACCATGATGCGAAAGCTCCAGAACACCACCCCCACCGGCGGCTCGAGCGCGTCAGGCACCGTGTCCAGCCCGTCCATCTCGGCGTCCCAGGACTTGCCCAGGATCGGCCCGCCGATCCTGGGGAGCGACAGTGCATAGCGCATCTCGCCGGCCGCCTGATCGGGAATGCCGAACAGGATCAGCGGCACGCCATCGTCGTAGCTTTCGAAATGGCCTTCCATGGCGAGCACCTTGGTCGGCTGATGCTCATATGTGTTCAGCCCCTGTTCGTGGCCGATGACGATCTGCAAGGGCGCGACGATCGCGGCCATCCACATCGCCATCGAGAACATCGTGCGCACGCCCTTGTTGTGGCTGTGATGGCGCAGCAGATGCCAGGCCCCGACGCCACCGACGACAAAGGCCGTGGTCAGATAGGCGGCGGTGATCGTATGCGCCAGGCGGTAGGGGAAGGAGGGGTTGAAGATGATCTGCCACCAGTCCTCGGGCAAATATTGCCCGGTGTTCGAGATCGAAAAGCCCGCGGGCGTGTGCATCCAGCTGTTGACGCTGAGAATCCAGGTGGCCGAGATCGCCGTGCCGACCGCCACCATGACGCAGGCGAACATGTGCAGCCCGTCGCCGACCCGATTGCGGCCAAAGAGCATGATGCCGAGAAAGCCCGCCTCGAGAAAGAAGGCGGTCAGGATTTCATAGGCCATCAGCGGCCCGATCACCGGCCCGGCGCGATCCGAAAAGACCGACCAGTTGGTGCCGAACTGATATGACATCACGATCCCCGAGACGACCCCCATGGCAAAGGAGATCGCGAAGACCTTGATCCAGTATTCGAACAGCCGGAGATAGGTTTCGTGCCGTGTTTTCAGCCAGAGCGCATTCAGCACCGCCAGAAAGCTTGCCAGGCCGATGGTGAAGGCCGGAAAGATGAAGTGGAACGCAACCGTGAAGGCAAATTGCATCCGCGCCAGAAGCAGCGCGTCGAAACCCAGAAAAGTGTCCATGTACCCGTGACCCTGCGATGACTGCCGTTGATACCCGATACCGGTAACGTAGGTCTCCGGACCCATGCCCGGATTGCGACATGGCAACGCAGGCGGGAACTTCCCTGAGGGCAGAACGCGGCAAGGGCGGACAGGCCGGTCTGATTGCCGGGGGGTGGCCGGCAAGATGCGCATGCGCCGCCGGTCAGGGGCGGGGCCGTGCTGCAAGGCTGAAATGTAGGGGGTTTTGTGGTAGCGGAGGAGGGACTTGAACCCCCGACACGCGGATTATGATGCAGCAAAATCGGTTCGACGGCGCGCTACTCGATAATACAGGGTGAGACGCTGTAAGACGGAAATACTTCCTGTTTACAATAACATGTCCATCGCACCCTGCGTCTCATCCAGCCTCATCCGACCTCGCGAGATCGCATGTCATCGCTGCGATTTCGCCACCCCAGTGCCACCCCAGAGGAAATTCCTTCCGGGCGGATTCACTCGGACCGACCTCCTCCTCGCTGACAACGAGGAGCACGACCATGACAACCACCAATGCCACAGGCCCCCGCGATTTCACCAATGTCTTAGTCCGCGGCTTCAAGAATGAGTCCGGCAAGCGGATTGAGATCCGAGACACCAGGATCACCGGGCTGGTGATGCGGGTGACACCGAAGAACAAGAAGACCTTCACGCTGCACACGCGCACCACCGTTGGCGACAAAGTGCAGATTACGATCGGGGCTTTT
The DNA here is from genome assembly GCF_028807375.1 of Marinovum sp. PR37. NCBI lineage: Bacteria > Pseudomonadati > Pseudomonadota > Alphaproteobacteria > Rhodobacterales > Roseobacteraceae > Marinovum > Marinovum sp. PR37. The sequence goes on from NZ_JARAML010000002.1 coordinate 327,764, forward strand.
CCAGCCGAGTGCTGAGTGCCGTCGGCGTGGATTGTAGAAGCCGTTGATGTATTCGAAGATCGCCAGCTCGGCCGCGCGTCGCGTCGGCTAGGACCGCCGCCACAGCAGCTCGGCCTTGATCGTCTTGAAGAAGGTCTCGACGGCCGCATTGTCGTAGCAGTTCCCGGTTCCGCTCATCGATACTTTGAAGCCATGCTGGCGCAGCAGCTTCTGGTAGTCGTGAGAGCAGTATTGGCTGCCGCGGTCGGTGTGGTGGATGCAGCCCCTGGGCGGCTGCCGCAGCGCGATGGCCATCTTCAGCGCCCGGATGGCCAAGTCGCGTTTCATCCGGTTGCTGACCGCCCATCTGTTACCCGGCAGTGGTTTGCGTATGCAAACCATGAGAGGGCGATGATACGCCTCGAATGCAGATCGAGGACCACGGCAAGGTAGAGCCAGCCTTCCTGTGTCCAGACATAGCTGATGTCACCGGCCCATTTTTGGTTCGGGCGATCGGCTGAGAAATCGCGATCCAGCAAGTTCGGCGCGATGTTGAAGCTGTGGTTGCTGTCCGTAGTCGCCTTGAACTTCTTGTTTCTCTTCACGGAAATGGCGTTCTCGCGCATCAGCCGGCCGACACGACGATGCCCGACATCCAGGCCTAGCTCTCTCAGTTCCTCGGTCATGCGCGGCCGGCCGTAGCTGCCAAGGGAAAGGGTGAACTGTTCGCGGATATGGGCCAGCACGACGAGGTCCTTGCGCTGGCTGGCACTGACGGGGCGGTTGCGCCAGGCGCGATAGCCACGCGGGCTGACATCCATGATCTGGCACAGCCGGTTCACCGGGATGTCGTTCCGGTGTTCTTCCACGAAGGCAAACCTCATTTGCTTCTCTCCGCGAAGAACACCGTGGCCTTCCTAAGAAACAGCCGCTGTCTCCGGGATGGGCGCCAATGCAAATCCGAGGGTCTTGGCGCGCCGTTGAAGGTTTGACAGTACACGTTGCCGATGTCGTTCGTCATAAGCTGCGGCGCCTTGATCTTGGTAAGTCATGCCGTGCCGCACAGCGTTGTAAAACAGAACTGCGATCTTGCGCGCCGTTGCGGTTACCGCCTTCTGCTTGCCGATCCGGGCCGAGAGGCGTCGATAGAACGCACCGAGGGCCGTGTCACTTCGGCCAATCGTGACGGCTGCAAGACGCAGAAGTGCAGCGGCGCGGCTTGAAGATCGGCGTGTCCGCGAAGACAGCAGCTTGCCACCAGAGATCTTGTTGCCCGGAGCCAGACAGAGCCACGACGTGAAGTGCTTGGCGCTCTTCCACGCGCGCAAATCCGTGCCGCATTCGGCCACCAGCTTCAAAGCCAGCGACGGCCCAAGGCCATGGATCTGCGTCAGGTCCGTGCCCAGCACTATAGCGCGACAATCAGGGTGAGATCAGCGCGACAATCAGGAT
>NZ_JARAML010000030.1:0-67629 GCF_028807375.1 Marinovum sp. PR37
GGTCGGCCTCCGGCTTGCCGCGTTTGAGATATTCGATGGTCATGACCGGTCTCCTGTCCGATTGCTTGCTGACTTTGCAGGCTTGCTAGCGCAGCCAGCACGCCATGCAATAAATTCTGATACAACTGAAAAAATTTCAACTCGGGGGCGCGGCCCGAACGAACCGACCCCGCAGCCGACCCTGACGAGGGCCGGCTGCGGGGAAGCATCCGGGCGTCTCGACCCCCGATGTCAGGCCGGCTGGGCGTCGGCGGCCTGCGCGGTCGCGAGGCTGCGGCGCGAAAGCATGACCAGCGCCGCCAGCAGCGCCGCCGCCGCCAGGGCCGCGCCCCAGGGCGGCATCAGCGCCAGCCCCACCGGCAGCGCCCAAAGCACCCGCGAGACAGAGCCCCAGGGCAGCCGTGCGCCCCCCAGAAGATGGGCCATGCCAAGCGCAAAGACCGCGCCCGACAGTACCGCTCGGGCGATGGCCTCGGCCCCGCCGCCGCCGAGCATGCCGGGATAGGCCAGAAACAGCATCGGCAGCACATAGGCGGTGGCCCCCAGCCGCAGGGTTTCGCCCGCGACCTTCATCCAGGGCGCCTGGGCAATGGTGGCGGCGACAAAGACGCCGAGACAGACCGGCGGGGTGATCACCGACAGCGCGGCGTAATAGAGCACGAACATATGCACCACCAGCGGATCGATGCCCTGCTGGATCAGCGCCGGGGCAAAGACCGCCGCGACCATGACATAAGCGGCCGAGGTCGGCAGCCCCATGCCGGCGATCAGGCAGACCACCGCCATCAGCCCGGCAATGAGCCAGATCTGGCCCTGGCCGATGGCCAGCACCGCCGAGGTCACGGCGACGCCGAAACCGGTAAGGTTGATCATTGCCACAAAGACCTGCGCGCCCACCAGCAGGATGCCGACGATGACGACACCCTTGCCGCCGGCCTCGAGCGCGCGCAGGATGATGCCGAACACCGCCCGCGGGTCTTCGCCATTGGCGATCCGCGCCACCAGCACCGCCGCCAGCATGGCGATCATGCCGTAGCAGGCGGTGAGTTCGACCGAATTGCCATTGATCACGCCAAAGCCCAGTCCGGCGAGGGCGGCGGCAATCGGTGCCAGCCGCGCAAAGCTCATCGCGCCGCGCCAGTCGGGCAGGTCTTCGGGGCGCACCGGGCGAAAGCTCTGGCGCCGGGCGATCACATGCACCGTGGCATAGATGCCGAGGTAGAAGAGCAGGGCCGGCACCACGCCTGCGAGCGCGATCGACCAGTAGTTCACGCCCACCAGCTCGGCCATGACAAAGGCGGCGGTGCCCATGATCGGCGGCGCCAGTTGGCCCCCGGTCGAGGCGATGGCCTCGACCGCGCCGGCATAGGCGGGCGGGTATTTCAGCCGTTTCATCAGCGGGATGGTGAAATTGCCGGTGGTGGCGACATTGGCCACGGTCGAGCCGTTGATCGCGCCGAAGAAGCCCGAGGCAAAGGTCGCGATCTTGGCCGCGCCGCCGGGGCGCGCGCCGCCAAGCCGCGCCGAGAGGTCGAAAAAGGTCTCGCCCGCGCCGGTGTGCAGGAGGATTGCACCAAAGAGCACGAAGGCGGCCAGCGTGGTCGAGGCGACATTGACCAGCATGCCCCAGAGGCCGCGGTCGGAAAGAAAGATGATTTCGGTCAGATAGCCGGCGTCAAAACCGCGGTGGCCGAATTGCCCGGGGATCAGGTAGCCGAAAAAGGCATAGCCCACAGCGGCCAGAACGATCAGCGGAAACACCCAGTTCGAGGTGCGCCGCGCCAGTTCGAGCACACAGAGCAGGGTGCCGAAACCCATCACCATGTCCCATTTCGTGGCCCAGGGCAGATCGGTCATGATGGTCTGGTAATTGCCGATGATATAGACGCCCGAGACGGTAATCATGGCGACGATTCCGACGTCGATCAGGATGCCCAGCGGGCGCCAGCGGCTGCCGTCGAACAGCGGGTGCATCAGCACCGCGAGCGCCGCGATGGTCATCACAAAGAGCGCGCGCTGCACCAGCGATTCAAACGGTCCGTTGAACGAGGTGTAGAAAACGAAGACGCCCAGCAGCACGGCAAGAACGGCGGTGGCGGTCTGGCGGATGTTGGTCAGGAACAGGGGTCGGGTCATGCCGGCACTTTCACGCTGAAGATCGAAAAAAGGGGCGGCCCGGCACCAAGGCCAGAGCCGCCCCGACCTCTGGGGTCTTGCTTACTTGAGGTGGTCCGGCACGGTCAGGCCGATTTCCTCGTAGTAGCGGATCGCGCCGGGATGCAGCGGGCTGGTTGCATATTGCAGTGTGAGCTCCGGCAGGTTCAGCCCTTTGACCGTCGGAAAGGCGGCGGCCTGTTCCGGCATGTTCTCCATCACCGCCTTGGTCAGATCATAGGCGGTCTGGTCGTCGAGGCCGGGGCGGGCCGAAACGCCGATCATGAAGCCCCAGGCAGTGTAGGGCCCGGAATTCTCCATTTCGCCGCCCGGCATCTCGACAATCGAAAGCTCGGGCAGGGTTTCGCGGATCTTCGCCTCCTAGTCGTCGGACACACCCAGCACCTGAAGCGGGGTGAAGGCGGCAATGTCGGTGGTCAGCGCGTCGAAGGAGGTGCCGACGGCGCTTTTGACAAACCCTTCCGAGCGGTCGTCCTTGATGGCATTGGCCTGCTCGCCGTTGGTGCCGCGCACCCAGTCGGGGGTGATCTCGAGCAGATCGAAGACCTCGAGCGCCGTCGCCTCGGTCGAGGACCCGCGCATGCCGGGGCCGAATTTCTGGCCGGCAAGCGCGGCCAGCTCGGTGATGCCGGAATCGCGGCGCACCACGACGTTCTGCGGGGCCAGCGAATAGGCCCAAAGCAGTTTCGATTCGACCGGCCGGCCGTCAAAGGATTTGACGCCGTTATAGGCGTGATAGAGCGTCGAGGTGGTGATCAGGCCGATATCGAGCTGATCGCGCGCCATCCGTTTCAGGTTGTCGACCGTGGCGCCGGTTTCCACCACCGAGGCCTGATAGGTCTCGGGGTAGGCGGTGTTCACGATCTTCGCCAACGAGGCAAAATAGGCGTAATGCGCGCTTTGCGAGTTGGTGGCGCCAAAGGCCAGCCGGGTTTCGGCCTGCCCCGGAGCCGCAACGGCCAGAGCGGAAAGCGCCATGGCAGCGCCGGTGACAAAAGTATGCAAATTCATTGCAATCCTCCCAAGAATTCATGATCTGCCCAACAATCGGGCGTATCGGGAGGAAAAGGCACAGATCGCAGCGGCTTCGCAACTCTTGCCGCGTGCAATGAAAAATTTTCACTACCCGCTTTCACGGCTTTGCAGCTCGCCTTGCAGGATTCGGATATCGCCGGCGCCACTGGCGACATCGGCGCTCAGGATGATATCGACCGCCTGTCCCAGCATCCGCTTCACTGGCTGGCGGATGGTGGTCAGCCGATAGGATTCCCACGACGCCATCGGGATGTCGTCAAAGCCGATCACCGCCAGTTCCTGGGGCACCGCGACGCCCTTGATCCGGGCGGCATCCAGCACCGCGATGGCCATGATGTCATTGGCGCAGAACACCGCGTCAGGCAAGGGGCGCAGCGCCAGAAGGTCCTGCGCGGCGGCATAGGCCTGTTGATAATCGTATCCGCCGTCGAATTGACGGGCGATCTCGCGGCCGGCCTCTTCCAGATGGTCGCGAAATCCACGCATCCGTTCGAGATGGGTAGAGGTGTCGCGCCGCCCGCCGATAAAGGCAATGCGCTGGCGCCCGCCGGCCAGAAAACGCGCGGCAACCTGCTTGGCGCCGCCGTAATTGTCGCAACAGACCGCCATCATGCTGCTGTCGGATTGCACGCGGTTGAGCAGCACCGCCGGAATGCCGTTCTCGCGGCAGGCGCGGGCCAGGCGCGAGGTCATGGTCGAACTGGCCAGGATCACGCCTTCGGTGCGGAAATCCAGAACCTGCCGGATCACCGTGTCGACGTCTTCGGCCGAGGGCACCACATGCATGATCGCCTTGAGCCCGCGTTCGGGCAACTGCCGGGTCAGTTCGTCGATGGCAACGGGATAAAACGGATTGTGCATCTCGCTCACCACCATGGCGATGGTGTTGGTGGCCTGGGTGGCCAGAACCTTGTCGACGCTGCTGATGTAGCCAAGCTTGCCGGCGGCGGCAAAGATCGCCTTGCGCTTGTCATCGGCAATCGCGCCATCGGCGCGATAGGCCCGCGACACGGCAGAGACGGAAACCCCGGCGAGGGCGGCGACATCCTTGGCGGTGACTTTTTTCATGCGGCGCTTGTAACCGCATCTTTCGGACGAGCGAAACATTTTCATCACCAGGGCGGAAAGTCTTCATCCGGCGAGCACATCTAGGACCGTAGCAGGCCGCACTTGCACCGCTTGCAAAAAACTTGCATCACCCGAAGTTTCGGCAGAAAACGGGGCAGGGCGACCGGGTCGCCGTGAGTTCAGTCAGGAGAGCGGTTGTGCGGCAGTCCAGGGTCAGACAGGAAGACATCGCCCGCGCGGTGGGTGTTTCGGTTTCCACCGTGTCACGGGTGTTGTCGGGCGCACCTGGGATCAGCCCGGCGACGGCGGAAAAGGTCATGCGCGCCGCCGCCGATCTTGGCACGCCTGTCACCGGCCCGACGGGCGGCCCCGGCAGTGCCGTTGCGGCCCACAAGATGCAGCGGGCGCTGCTGTTTCTCAATCAGGTCGATATCAACACCGGCTCCGGCTCGATCTATCATTTCGTGATTACCGGGATTCAGAAAGCCGCGAAGAAAGCCGGTCTGCCGATCGAACTGGCGCTGCTGGGCGACGATGGAGAGATCCCGGAAAAGATCCTCGGAGGCCCGGAAACCGGCGTGCTCTTTGCCGGTGTCGATCCCTGTCACAATGTAAGTGAACGCCTGAAAAACAAGGGGCATCCCACGGTTATCGTCAACGGGCTCGATCCGACGATGCGCCATGACCAGGTTGCGCCGAACAATTTTTTCGGCGGGCAACTGGCGGCGCAATATCTGGTTTCGATGGGCCATCGCCGCATTCTGCACCTTGGCACCCGGCGGCGCTGGACCCTCAGCGCCCGGACCGACGGGTTTCGCGCCGGCATCGACGGCGCGGATGTGGCGGGGCTGAAATGCGACAACATCGAATTGCCCAATGTGACTGAACATGCTGCCAGGGTCACCCTGAACGATCTGCTGGAGAGCGGCGATTTTGCCTATTCGGCGGTCTTCTGTGCGGCTGACAATGTCGCGCTGACGGCAATGCAGGAATTGCGGATGCGCGGAATCGAGGTGCCGCGGCAGGTTTCGCTGCTGGGGTTCAACGGTTTGCCGGTGGCGGAACTGTCCTCGCCGCTGCTCAGCACGCTTGCGGTGGACTGGGAATTTCTTGGTGCGGAATCGATTCGCATACTTGCATTGCGGAGCCTGGAGCCGCTTCGACCGACCCAGCAAATTCAGACACAGGTCGTGCTGCACCGCGGTGAATCCGTAATCGAGGCAAATTAGCGACACAAAATCAAAGAGTTGCAATGCTCGGCGAGTTTTGTGCAAATTTCTTGCAGATGGACCGCAAAACTTGCGCAATAATGCAAGTCGTGCAAATATCCTTGCAATGGCAGGAACCGCAAGGAGAGCCGAATGCGCTTCACATCTCTAATTCAGCTGTCGCCGGCCGAGTTCGACATCCACTTTCCCGCCCCGTGCTGCACCGAGGCGCGCACACGGCTGGGCCGGCTGACCGAGCTGTTGCAGGCGGATCCGGTGCCGGATCTGCGCCGCCCCGAGATGGCGGCGCTGTTACCCCAGGTCGATATCCTGGTGACCGGCTGGAAATCGCACCCGGTGGACGCCGAGCTGCGCCAGCGGATGCCACGGCTCAAGCTGATCGCGCATCTCGCCGGCACCGTGAAAGGCGTGCTGACCCAGGGCGTGGCCAGCTCGGGGCTGCGCGTCGTCAGCGCGGCCGAGGCCAATGCCAAGCCGGTGGCGGAATTCACCCTGGCGCATATCCTGCTGCATCTGAAGCGGGTGGCGGACTGGCGCAGCCTCTACCGCGAGAAACGGTCTCGGATCGACACCCGCAACACCCGGTTCGGCGGCCCGCTGGGCAATGCCGGCCGCACCGTCGGCATCATCGGCGCCTCGCGCATCGGGCGGCGGGTGGCCGAGGACCTGCGCCGGCACGGCGTCTCGGTATTGCTGCACGATCCCTTTGTCAGCGCCGAAACCGCCGCCTCTTTCGGCGCGCAGAAGGTCGAGATGGCGGCGCTGTTGCGGCGCAGCGACGTGGTCAGCCTGCACCAGCCGTTGTTGCCGACAACCGAACGCAGCTTTGGCGCGGCTGAATTTGCCCGGATGCGCGACGGCGCGCTTCTGATCAATACCGCGCGCGGGCGGATCATCGACAGCGATGCGCTCGAGGCGGCGATGTCGGGCGGCCGGCTTTTTGCGGTGCTCGACGTGACCGACCCGGAGCCGCTGCCCGACACCTCGCCGCTCTGGGACATGCCGAATGTGACGATCACCCCGCATATCGCCGGCTCCTTCGGCTGCGAGGTCTGCGCGATGACCGAACTGGTGCTGGACGATATCGGCCGGTTTACCCGCGACGAGCCGATGCAGAACGAGGTGGTCATCGCCGACTGGGAGCGGGTGGCATGATCCGCCCCGGTCTCTGCTCCGTCACCTTTCGGGCGCTGACGCCCGAGGCGGTGATTGATCTGGCGGCGCGCACCGGCGTCGCGGCAGTCGAATGGGGTGGCGACACACATGTGCCGCCGGGCAATGCCGATCTGGCCGCGCGGGTGCGGGCGATCTGCGCGGAACGCGGCGTGCTGCCGGCCTCTTACGGCTCTTATGTGCGGGCCGGAACACCGGGGTGTTGCAAGGATTTCGATGCGGTGCTGGCCACGGCCGAAATCCTGGGCGCCGGCAATATCCGGGTCTGGGCCGGAACCGCACGGCGGGACGAGGCCGGGGAGGCGGCCTTTGCCGACGCGGCGAGAGACCTTGGCCAGATGGCGCGCGCCGCCGAAGCCCGGGGCATCACCGTCAGCGTCGAATACCACCGCAACTCGCTGACCGAAGAGGCCGAGGATGCGCGCGCCCTGATGCGGGCGGCGGATGACGACAACCTGTTCAGCTATTGGCAGCCGGTGCCGGGGCGGGGCCGGACATGCTGGCTCGAGGAGCTGCGGATGTTGCAGCCCTGGCTGGGGGATCTGCACGTCTTTCACTGGATCATGACCGAAACCGGCCAGGAGCGCCGGCCGCTGGCCGAGGGCCTCGCCGACTGGCACGCGCTTTTTGCCGCCTGGACGCCGGCGCCGCATTGGCCGCACCCCCGCACCGGCTTTCTCGAATTCGTGCGCGAGGACACGGCGGAGCAGTACCGGGATGACATCCGGCACCTGCATGCGCTTTGCAGCCCCGGCGGGGGCTGAGACGACATTACAGCAATCCATGGGAGGAGAGTTACATGCTGAAAACGAGTTTCACGGGAATATCGCTGGCAGCGCTGGTCGCGCTGGCCGGGCCGGCCTTTGGCCAGGACTACAGCCAGGCGCCGGACCTGATGGCGGCGGTCGAGGCCGGAACCCTGGCGCCGGTTCAGGATCGTCTGCCGGCGAAACCGATGGTGGTGACACCGATGGAGGAGGTCGGCAGCTATGGCGGCACCTGGCGTTCGGCGCTCAAGGGCACCTATGACACCGGCTGGATCCGTCGCACCGTGGGGTATCAGCCGCTGGTGGCCTATGACTACGAATGGACCGAGGTCGTGCCCAATGTGGCCGAACGCTTCGAGGTCAACGACGATGCGACCGAGTTTACCTTCTACCTGCGCGAGGGCCACAAGTGGTCGGATGGCGAACCCTTCACCGCCGAAGACCTGAAATTCGCCGTCGATGTGATGTCGAGCCCGGCTTATGGCGGGCGCAAGGCCAACGGTTTCGAGTGGAGCAAGATGCGCGGCGAGGTCATCGATCCGCTGACCTTCAAGCTGACCTTGAGTGATCCCAACGGGCTGTTTCTGGAGCGCATGGCCTCGGTCGAGGGGCAGTTCATCGTCAACGCGGCCAAGCATTATTGCGGCAAGTATTTCCCCGATGTCAGCCCCGATGCCAATGAGACCGCCAAGGCGGCGGGCTTCGACAGCTGGTCCCAGGCCATCGAGCAGAGCTGTTTCTTCAACTTTGTCGACGAAGACCGCCCGCTGCTCTTTGCCTGGCGGCAGGTCACGCCTTATGACGGGCTGAACCAATTGATCGAATGGGAGCGCAATCCCTATTTCTTCAAGGTCGACACCGAGGGCCAGCAGCTGCCCTATATCGACAAGGTGCAGATGGTCCAGACCGAGAACGTCGAGGACATCGTGCTCAAGGTGGTCAATGGCGAGATCGATTTCTCCAATCGTCACTTCGCCACCGTGACCAACAAGCCGGTGATCTATGACGGTCAGGACGGCGGCGGCTATTCGCTGAAGGCCACAACCGACGCGCGGATGAACCACGCAATCTTTCAGCTCAACCTGACCCATGACGACCCGGAAAAGCGCAAGCTCTACAACGAAAAGGACTTTCGCGCCGCGCTCTCGATGGCGATGGACCGCGAAGAGATCATCGATGTGGTCTTTGCCGGCCAGGGCGAGCCCTATCAGGCCGCGCCGCGCCCCAGCTCGCAATTCTACAACGAGACGCTGGCCAAGCAGTTCACCGACTACGATCCCGACGCTGCCAACGCATTGCTGGACGGGCTGGGCCTGACCGAGCGCGACGGCGACGGCACCCGGCTGGGATTTGACGGCGAACCGATCCGCATTCAGCTTTTCTCGCCGTCGGATCAGATCGAGTTCAACGACATCGCCCAGCTGATTGTCGAGCATTGGAAGGAAATCGGCATCGATCTGGACGCCCGCAATGCAGAGCGCAGCCTTGTCTACGAGCGGATCCAGAACAACACCCACGACATGCATGTCTGGTGGGGCGATGGCGGGCTGAACGACGCGCTGCTCGACCCGCGCTATTACTTTCCCTTCAATCTTGAATCCGCCTTCGCCGAGAAATGGGCGCAGTATTTCATGAACGATGGCAGCAAGCTGGCCGAAGCTCCCCCGGCCGCGGTCCAGACGCAGATGGACCTCTATATCGAGCTGATCGCCACGGCGGACAAGGCGAAGCAGAAAGAGCTGTTCGACGAGATCCTGCAAATCGCGGCAGAGCAGTTCTATGTGATGGGCACCGTGCTTCCGGCTGATGGCTACGTGGTGGCCAACGCGCAGCTTGGTAACGTGCCGGAGGGTCAGGTCTATACCTGGATGTATCCGCAGCCCGGTCCGATGGAAACCGCGCAGCTCTTTTACAAGAAGTAAGCACATCCGGGCGCGGGCAACCGTCCGCGCCCGAACCATTGCGTATATCCAGGGGAGGAGACGCGCATGTTGACCTATCTGGCCCGCAGGCTGGTGACGATGATCCTGACGCTTCTGGCCTTGTCGGTTGTCGTCTTCGTGGTGATCCAACTGCCGCCGGGCGATTTCGTGACATCCTACATCGCCAGCCTTTCGGCCGCCGGCGAAAGCGTCGATCAGGATACGATCACCGCGCTGCGCGACCGCTACAAGCTGGATTCGCCGGTGCTGGTGCAATACTGGGCCTGGTTCTCGGAAATGCTGCACGGCGATTTCGGCTACAGCTTCGAGATGCAGACCCCGGTGTCCGAGATTTTCTCGCAGCGCATCGGCATTTCGCTGGCCGTCGAACTGACCGCCGTGGTGGTCATGTGGGCGGTGTCGATCCCGATCGGCATCTATTCCGCGGTCAACCAGTATTCTCTGGGCGATTACGTCGCCACCGTGCTTGGCTTTCTCGGCCTCGCCATCCCCAACTTCCTGTTTGCGTTGGTCTTGATGTACATCTGTTACAACTGGTTCGGCGTGACCATCACCGGGCTGTTTTCCCCGGAGTACATGAACGCCCGCTGGTCGCTTGACCGTTTCCTTGATTTCGCCAGCCATGTCTGGGCGCCGATCCTGGTGATTTCCACCGCCGGCGCGGCGCAGCTGGTGCGGGTGCTGCGCGCCAACCTACTCGACGAGCTGAACAAACCCTATGTGCTGACCGCCCGCGCCAAGGGGCTGACCCGGCGGCGGCTGATCTGGCGCTATCCGGTGCGTGTGGCCATGAATCCGCTGGTCTCGACCATCGGCTGGGTGCTGCCGACGGTGATCTCGTCGTCCTTCGTGACCGCCATCGTGCTGAACCTGCCGACGCTCTCGCCGATCCTGCTGCGCGCGCTCTTGAGCCAGGACATGTACCTTGCCGGCGCGCTGATCATGTTCATGGGGCTGCTGACGCTTGTGGGCACCCTGATTTCCGATCTTCTGCTGGCCTGGATCGATCCGCGCATCCGGCTTGGCATGGTGGGAGCCAATTGATGACCCTCACAACCCCCGCAAATTCCCCAGACACCCGCATCGGCGCGGTCAGTGACACGCCCGAAGCTCCGATAGGCGAGGTCGATCCCCGGATCGACACCAGCCACGGCACCGAAAGCCAGTGGCAGCTGATCCGCCGCCGTTTCGCCAAGCACCGGCTGGCGGTGATCAGCCTCTGGGTGTTGGCGCTCTTTGTCTTTGTTGCCCTGTTCGCTGGCTTCGTCGCCCCGAACGATCCCGGCGACGTCAAGGCGCGATACACTTATGCGCCGCCGCAGGCGCTGCATTTCATCGATCACGCAGACGACGGCTGGGCGATCCGGCCATATGTCTACGGCTATTCGGTGGAGATCGAGCCGGAAGCCCTTCGCCGCACCTTTGTCATCGACGAGGACAAGAAGATCTATCTCAGCTTCTTCAAGCGCAGCTGGGAGTACAAGCTGTTCGGTCTGATCCCGACCGACATCCACCTGCTGGGGCCAGAGCGCAACCGCGATCCCTTCTATCTCTTCGGGGCCGACCGGCTGGGCCGCGACATGTTCTCGCGGTTGGTCTATGGCACGCAGATCTCGCTCTCGGTCGGGCTGGTGGGCGTGATCATGAGCCTGGTGCTGGGGGTCGTCATCGGCGGCGCGGCGGGCTATTTCGGCGGCTGGTTCGACGCCGTCACGCAACGCGCCATCGAGTTCCTGCGCTCGCTGCCCACCATTCCGCTCTGGATGGGGCTGGCGGCGGCGATGCCGTCGGACTGGTCGCCCTTGCAGACCTATTTCGCCATTACCCTGATCCTGTCCTTCCTCGGCTGGACCGAGCTGGCGCGGGTGGTGCGCGGCCGCTTTCTGGCGCTCAATGGCGAGGATTACGTCGCCGCCGCGCGCTATGACGGCTGTTCGCATCTGCGGGTGATCCTCCGCCACATGGTGCCCGCCTTCACCAGCCACATCATCACGGCCGCTTCGCTGGCGGTGCCGGCGATGATCCTGGCGGAAACCGCGCTCTCCTTCCTGGGCCTCGGGCTGCAAGCGCCGGTGATTTCCTGGGGTGTGCTGCTGCAAGAGGCGCAGAATATCCGCACGCTGGCGACCGCGCCCTGGCTGCTTCTGCCCGGTGCGGCCATCGTGATCGCCGTCTTGGCGATGAATTTCATCGGTGACGGTCTGCGCGACGCCGCCGACCCCTATGCCAAGTGAGGAGACAGACATGAAGGATACCGTTCTCGAAGTCCGCGGCCTTTCGGTGGCCTTTCCGCACCGCAAGGGCGAGACGGTGGCGATTTCGGACGTCAGTTTCGATCTGAAACTCGGCGAGACCACCTGTTTCGTCGGTGAATCCGGCTCCGGCAAATCGGTGACGGCGCGGGCGGTGCTGAACATTGTCGAACCGGCGGTGATCAAATCCGGCGCCATCAACCTCGTCGACGTGAAGGCGGGCCAGCGGGTGGAGCTTTCCGGCCTCGACCCCGACGGCGCCGAGATCCGCGCCGTGCGCGGCGCCCGCATCGCGATGATCTTTCAGGAGCCGATGTCCTCGCTCAGCCCGGTGCACACCATCGGCCAGCAGATCATCGAAGCGATCCTGCTGCATCAGGATGTGACCCCGGCCGAGGCGCGCGACAAGGCGATCGATGCCCTGTGGGCGGTGCAGATCGCCGACCCCGAAGCGGCGATCGACAAATATCCCTTTGAATATTCCGGCGGCATGCGGCAGCGGGCGATGATCGCCATGGCGCTGGGCTGCGAGCCGGATATCCTGATTGCCGACGAGCCGACCACGGCGCTGGATGTGACAACCCAGGCGGAGATTCTCAAGCTTCTGAAAGGTTTGCAGGATAGTCGCGACATGGCGGTGATGTTCATCACCCATGACATGGGCGTGGTGGCCGAGATCGCCGATCATGTGGTCGTCATGCTGCATGGTGCGGTGGTCGAGACCGGGCCGGTGGATCAGGTGTTTCACGCCCCGGCACATGCCTACACCAGGAAGCTGCTGAAAGCCTCGATGGGGCTCGACGAGGCCCCCCACGGGCGCGGCACCCCGGCCTCGGACGAGGTGCTGATCGAGACGCAGGGCCTGTCACTGGCCTTTCCAAGCAAGAAGAAGCTGCTACGCAAGCTTTCCGGCGGGGTGCAGGCGCTGGAGGACGTGTCGATCGCGCTGCGGCGCGGCGAGATCCTCGGCATCGTCGGTGAGAGCGGTTCCGGCAAGACCACGCTGGCGCGGGTGCTCATGGGGCGGTTTCAGCCGCAACAGGGCCGGGCGGTCTATCACCTGCGCGACGGCGGCACCAGGGATCTGACCGACAGGGCGAGCTTTCGCGACGGGCAGGTGTACCGCGAGATGCGGATGATCTTTCAGGATCCATACGGCTCGCTCAACCCCCGCATGACGGTCGAACAGATCATCGGCGAACCGCTGCTGGTGGGCGGGCTGCTCAAGGGCGCGGCGTTGCGCAAGCGTGTGGGGGAACTGCTGGAACGTGTCGGCCTGCCGGCCTCTGCGATGGAGCGCTATCCGCATGCCTTCTCGGGCGGCCAGCGCCAGCGCATCGGCATCGCCCGGGCCATCGCGCTCGATCCGCGGGTGATCATCGCCGACGAGGCGACCTCGGCGCTCGACGGCTCGATCCGGGCGCAGATCCTCGATCTGCTGCTCGACCTGCGCGACGAGCTCGACCTGGCGATCCTGTTCATCGCCCATGACATCGGCGTGGTGCGCTATTTCTGCGACCGTGTGGCGGTGATGCACAAGGGCCGCGTGGTCGAGACCGGCCCGGCCGTGCAGATCTGCGATGCCCCGCAGGCGCCCTATACCCAACGTCTCATTTCGGCGGTGCCGATCCCGGACCCGCGCAAACGACATCTGGTGGCATGATGAAAGACCTCACGAACCAGGCCATGGGCAACCCGATGGCCGGCAATTCCTTTGCCACCCGCGCCGACGCGCAACAGGCGGTGGTCGATCTCACCGCGCCGCTGCTCGAGGCCTTTTCGCCCGGCTGTGCGCGGGTCACCCTCGGCGCGACCGGGGCGCATTTTCATGCCGCGGCGGCCGATCTCGAGGGGCTGGTGCGGCCCTTCTGGGGGCTGGCGCCGCTTCTGGCGGGCGGCGGGCGGTTCTACGGGATCGAGAAATTTGTCGACGGGCTGAACAATGGCGCCGATCCGGCGCATCCCGAATACTGGGGCCCGGTCACCGACCGCGATCAGCGCATGGTCGAAAGCGCCGCCATCGGCTACGCTCTGGCGCTGGCGCCGGATGTGTTCTGGGACGGGCTGAGCCCGCGCGGCCGCGACTGCCTGCGCGACTGGCTGCTGAACTCGCTGCATCAGACGCCTGCGCCCAACAACTGGAATTTCTTTCATGTTCTGGTGTCGCTGGGGCTGCGCTGCGTGGGGATCGACCATGACCTGACGATCATCGAGGGCAATCTCGACCGGCTGGAGCGATGGGACATGGGCAATGGCTGGTATCGCGACGGATCGAGCCGGCAGGCCGATCACTACATCCCCTTCGCCATGCATTTCTACGGGCTGATCTATGCCCAATACGGCCCCGAGGGCGACAGCGCCCGCCGCGAGAGGTTCCGGGAACGGGCGCGGCGTTTCGCACCGCAAATCGCCCATTGGTATGCCGCCGATGGCGCGGCGCTGCCCTTTGGCCGCTCGCTGACCTACCGCTTTGCCCATGCGGGGTTCTGGGGCACGCTGGCGCTGGCCGGGGAAGAGGCGCTGCCCTGGGGGGACATCCGCGGTTTCTGGGCGCGCAATCTGCGCTGGTGGTCGGACAAGCCGATCTGCGACCCGCGCGGGACGCTGAGCATCGGCTACGGCTACCCTCAGCTTAGCATGTCCGAGCGCTACAATTCTCCCGGTTCGCCCTATTGGGCGATGAAGGCCTTTGCGCCGCTGGCGCTGGCCGCCGATCATCCGTTCTGGGCCGCGGAAGAGGCCGCGCCGAAAGAGCGCCCGCAGGTCGTCAGCCTGCCGGAGCCGGGCATGGTGAAATTCGAAGACCGGGGCGACGTGACCGTGCTGGCCGGCGGCCAGCGCTCGCCGACCTTTGGCCGCACGGCCGAGAAATACAACAAATTCGCCTATTCCACCCGCTACGGGTTCAGCGTGGAAACCGAGGGACGCGCGTTCCGAAACGGGCCGTTCGACAACATGCTGGCGTTTTCCGAAGAGGGCGATCTGGCCATGGTGCGCTGCCGCGAGAGCATGGCGCGGATCGGGCCGGACTGGCTTTATTCCGCCTGGTCGCCGATGCCCGAGGTCGCGGTGGAAACCTGGCTGCTGGCGCGCCCGCCCTGGCACCTGCGCATCCACCGGATCAGTTCCGCGCGACATGTGCAGACCGTCGAGGGCGGCTTTGCCCTTCGCCGCGATGACCCGACGCCGGGGCCGGCGTTGCAGCCTGAGCTGACAGACCGGATGGCGCGGATGGTGACGGCGCAGGACGCAAGCTGCATCATCGATGTCGCGGCGCCCTTTCCCGGTGTTACGCGCCGCGCGCCCCGCGTGGTGATGCCGGAACCCAATACCAATGTGCTGGTCCCACGCAGCTGGGTGCCGCAGCTGACCGCGACGCTCGTTCCCGGAGAGGCATGTTTCGGCGCCTGGGTCTATGCCGGGCGGCTGGAAGGCCAGGCGCCGCCCGAGGCGCCGATGGCTATGCCAAGCGCCGACGATCTGGCGGCGATGCGCGCGGGCGGCGAGGTGATCCGGGTCTGGGATCTGCCGGCCGGCTGAGGCACCGGCGGCAGCGTCACGGAACTGCAACCAAAGCGACATGCGGATGCAATGTCGGCCGCTTAGGTCAGCGCGGTACACTCACCAAGGAGAGCCGCATGACGCGCATTCTTTTGGCTGGTCTTCTCGCCAGCACCGCCACATTCGCCACCGCCGAAGCGGTCAAGTTCGACGCCAGGCTCGCCGGCCATGCCGTGCTTCCGGCCGAAACCCTGATCGCCGCGCCCGCCGACGCCCCGGCCACGCTGCAAACCTCGGGCAAGTTCACCGGCGAAGGCAACCGTCGCTCCGACGTCGCGCCGACCGATGGCGCCGCGCTGCCCTTCAACGGCCAGCCGCTTCAGGGCTTTTCCGGCATCAAGACCGTGGGCGACGGCAGCTTCTAC
The DNA here is from genome assembly GCF_028807375.1 of Marinovum sp. PR37. Lineage (NCBI taxonomy): Bacteria > Pseudomonadati > Pseudomonadota > Alphaproteobacteria > Rhodobacterales > Roseobacteraceae > Marinovum > Marinovum sp. PR37. The sequence goes on from NZ_JARAML010000030.1 coordinate 15,569, forward strand.
GTGCTGACCGACAACGGTTTCGGCTCCAAGGTCAATTCGCCCGACGCGATGCTGTTCTTTTCGGTGGTGCGGCCTGATTTCGCCAGTGGCGCGGTCGAGGTGGTCAAGACCACCTTCCTCAGCGATCCCGAGGGCATCGTGCCCTTCCCGATCACCATGGAAGGCACCAAGAGCCGCTACCTGACCGGCGCGGATTTCGACATCGAAGGTTTTCAGATGGTCGGCGATGACATTGTCATCGGTGACGAATTCGGCCCCTTCGTCATAGTCTTTGACCGCGAGACCGGGGTGATGAAGGAGTTCCACGAAACCCTCGTCGACGGCGAGATCGTGATGTCGCCCGACAACCCCTTCCTGCGCCTCGGCAACCCCGACGCCGCAAAGCCCGGCCATACCGCCAAGCGCTCGCGGGGCTACGAGGGGTTCGCGGCCTCGGTCGATGGCACGACGCTTTACCCGATGCTCGAAGGTCCGCTCTGGACCGGCGCGGCCTATGAGACGGTCGAAGACGGCCGCACCGCGCTGCGCATCCTCGAGATGGACGCCGCGACCCGCGACTGGACGGGCACCTCCTGGTTCTACCCGCTGGAAGGCGAGACCCACGCGATCGGCGATTTTAACATGATCGACGAGACCCGCGGGCTGGTGATCGAACGTGACGGTGGGCAGGGCGATGCGGAACTGGCCTGCAAGGGTGGCGCCACCGACGAGTGTTTCTCGAAACCCGCGATGTTCAAGCGCGTCTACATGATCGATTTCGCCGGTGTCGACGCCGGCCAGCCGGTGCAGAAGGCGGCCTATATCGATCTGCTCGACATGCAGGACCCCGAGGGCCTCGCCCGCCAGGGCCAGCGCGAAGACGGGCGGTTCACCTTTCCTTTTGTCACCATCGAGGATGTTGACCGGGTGGACGAAAGCCACATCATCGTCGGCAACGACAACAACTTTCCGTTCTCGGTCGGCCGCGCGCTTGGTGCGCGTGACGACAACGAACTGATCCTGCTCGAGGTCGGCGAATTCCTTCAGGCCCGCGCCGGAAGCTGAACAAGGACGGGAGGGGCCGGCAGGCTCCTCCCTCCACCCGCTCCTAGGACGGCGCGCCGTTGCCGCATCCCGCCCGGGCCGGGCTGTCGGCTCCTCAACCACCGCCATTTGCATTCTCGCCCGTGGCGTCACCTGGCGCCGCGGCCCGGATCCTTTTGACTGGCGTGACGGGGGCGGGGCCGGTATGACTTTGCTCCCGAACGACAGGAGCCGTCCTTGAGCCAGATTCCCGCTTTGACCGCCGAACGCATCGCCCGCACCATTGCTGGCGAGATCGCAGCCAACCCGCGGCAGGTGGAGGCCGCCACCGCGCTGCTTGACGAAGGCGCCACCGTGCCTTTCATCGCCCGTTACCGCAAGGAGGCGACCGGCGGGCTCGACGACACCCAGCTGCGCACCCTGGGCGACCGGCTGACCTATCTGCGCGAGATGGAGGCCAGGCGCGCCGCCATCCTCGAGACGATCAAGGGCCAGGGCAAACTGACCGATGCGCTGGCGAAAAAGATCGCCGGGGCCGAGAGCAAGGCGACGCTGGAAGACATCTATCTGCCGTTCAAGCCCAAGCGGCGCACCAAGGCGATGATCGCGCGTGAAAACGGGCTCGAGCCGCTGCTGCGCGCCATCCAGGAAGATCGCAGCGCTGCGCCCCAGGCTTTGGCGGAAGGGTACATGAGCGACAACGTCGAGACGGTGAAGGCCGCGCTTGACGGCGCGCGCGACATCCTGGCCGAAGAGCTTTCCGAGAATGCCGACCTGCTGGGCCGGCTCCGCGAATTCATGAAGGCCGAGGCGCGGGTGGTCGCGCGTGTCCAGCCCGGCAAGGAAGAGGCCGGCGCTAAGTTCTCGGATTATTTCGACCATGTCGAGAAATGGGCCGACATGCCGGCTCACCGGGCGCTTGCCGTGCTGCGCGCCTCTAAGGAGGGAATCCTGACCCTCGACATCGAGCCCGAGCCCGAGACCGGCACCGAACGCGCCACCGGCATCGTCGCCCGCGCCATCGGCATTCCCGGGGATGCGCCCGGCGACAGCTGGCTGCGCGAGGCAGCGGGCTGGACGTGGCGGGTCAAGCTCAGCCTGTCGATGTACATGGATTTGCTGACCGAGCTGCGCCGCCGCGCCCATGACGAGGCGATCCGGGTATTTTCCAGAAATCTCAAGGATCTGCTGCTGGCCGCCCCGGCCGGTGCCAAGTGCACGCTGGGCCTTGATCCGGGCATCCGCACCGGCGTCAAGGTGGCGGTGGTGGACGCCACCGGCAAGCTTCTGGACACCGCCACGATCTATCCCTTCCCGCCGAAACGTGACATCCGCGGATCGGAAGAGACGCTGCTGCATCTTGTGCGCAAACACGGCATCGAGCTGATCGCCATCGGCAATGGCACCGCCAGCCGCGAGACCGAGAAACTCGTCGGCGAAACGCTCAAGAGGCTGCCGGCGGGACCGGCCCCCACCAAGGTGGTTGTCTCCGAGGCCGGCGCTTCGGTCTATTCCGCCTCGGAACTGGCAGCGCGGGAATTTCCCGAGCTGGACGTGAGCCTGCGTGGCGCTGTCTCGATTGCGCGGCGCTTGCAGGATCCGCTGGCTGAACTGGTCAAGATCACGCCCGAAAGCATCGGCGTCGGCCAGTACCAGCACGATGTCGACCAGCGTCAGCTGTCGAAGGCACTGGAAGCGGTGGTCGAGGATGCGGTGAACGCTGTCGGGGTCGATCTCAATACTGCCTCGGCGCCGCTTCTGGCACATGTCGCCGGACTTGGCCCTTCGCTGGCGCAGGCCATCGTGACGCATCGCGATGCTCAGGGCGCCTTTGCCTCGCGCCGCGCGCTGCTCAAGGTTTCGGGCATCGGGCCCAAGGCCTTCGAACAAGCTGCGGGTTTCCTGCGCATCAACGGTGGCGACGAGCCGCTCGATGCCTCTTCGGTCCATCCCGAGGCCTATGACGTGGCGCGGCGTATCGTGAAGGCCTGCGGCCGCGACATCCGCCAGATCATGGGGCAGGAAAGCCTGCTCAAGGGGCTGCGCGCCGAGGATTTTACCGACGCCAGTTTCGGCCTGCCGACGGTGCAGGACATCCTCGCCGAATTGCAGAAACCCGGCCGTGACCCGCGCCCCAGCTTCAAGACCGCGAGCTTTGCCGAGGGGATCGAGTCGATCACCGATCTCAAGCCCGGCATGTCGCTCGAAGGCACCGTCACCAACGTCGCGGCCTTCGGCGCCTTTGTCGACATCGGCGTGCATCAGGACGGGCTGGTGCATGTCAGCCAGCTCGCCGACCGTTTCGTCAAGGATCCGCATGAGGTGGTGAAAGCCGGCGATGTGGTGCGGGTGCGGGTGACCGAGGTTGACGTCCCGCGCAAGCGCATTGGCCTGACCATGCGCAAGGAGGGCGGCGCGGCCCAGGGCGGCGGCAAGCGCGGCGAGCGTCCGGCACCCAAGGGCCGTCAGGGCGGCCCGGCGCGCAAGACGTCCAAACCCGCCAAGCCGCAAGACAGCGGCCAGGGCGCGCTGGGGGCGGCCCTGCTCGATGCGATGAAGAAACGCTGATCACGGCGGCCAACCGTGGGCGCAGGGCGGGGCTTTCGGCCCCGCGCCGGCGGGACCGCCGTTGTGTTACGAGGGGCGCAACCCGCTCTCGGTCGGATCGCCTTCGGGCCCATGATCGAGCCGGAAGATATGGGGCGCCACGCCTTGGGGGTAAAGCCGCCGCACCTGCGGATCGTGACCCGGCACGATCAGCCGGCGATCGGAGGCCAGCGCCTCGAGCCGGGTGAACCCATCGAGCATATCTTGCAGATCGACGACGATCGGGAAGGGTTTTCGGGCAAAGACATTCTCGTAGTAATGCGCCGCGTCGGAGGCCAGCACCATCCAGCCTGCTGCCGTGCGCACCCGGACGCATTGCAGCCCGCGCGAATGGCCGCCGATGCAATGTACCGTGACGCCTTCGGCGATCTCGGCGTCGCCGTCGTGAAACACCACTTTGCCGGAATACAGCCGGGTCACCGCCTCGCAGACATGCGGCGCCGAAAACGGCGCGCGCAGGGTGTCGTGGCACATGCAGGGGCCGGTGGCGAATTGCATTTCGGCGGCCTGCATGTGCAGCTTGGCATTGGGGAACAGGTGAAGCCCGCCGGCATGGTCGTAGTGCAGATGGGTGACAATCACCTGCGACACTGCCTCGGGCGCAAGGCCCAGCGGCTTTAGCGCCGCGCGCGGGTCGAGCTCGATCGGTCGGCCCCGCGCCTGCGCTTCGGCGTCGTCATAGCCGGTGTCGACGAGAAGCACCTCGTCCCCCCGCCGCAGCACCCAGATGTAATAGTCCATGGCATGTGGCGCGTCGTGGTTGTCGTCGAAGAGGAAACTGTCGGCGCGGCTGCGGGCATTGCGCGCTGCGTATTTGACGGCGTGAACCTCCCAGACGCTCATCGCAGCACCTCGGCAAAGGTGGTGACCGATTTGTCGGCGATCATGCCTGCGACGGCAGCATCGAAGCTTTGGAAATGCGGGCTTTTCAGATGCGTCTCGAACGCCTGGGCACTGTCGTAGATCTCGTATAGAAAGATCTCCTCGCCCCCGTCGGTGCAGACGTCGAACTGCCGGCATCCGGCTTCGCGTTGCAGCGACAGCCGCGCGTTTTCGGTCATCAGCGGCAGAAAGTCGGCCCGCGCACCGGGGCGCAGGGTGAAACTCACAGTCACGGCATACATCAGGTTGTGCGTCCTTTCAGGCGTCGGATGGCCCGTTTCGCCCCCGGCATCTGGCCGAGGATCAGGGCAATAATCAGGGTCAGCAGAAGAGCCGCGCCGGGCCGTGAGACAAAGACCGAGAGGTCCCCGTCCGAGAGCAGCAACGAGCGGCGGAAGGTTTCGTCGAACATGCCGCCGAGGATCACGCCGATCACCAGTGGCGCGATCGGATAGCACAGCAGGTTCATCACATAGGCCACCAGCCCCACGCCCAGCATCAGGTAGAGATCGTTGAGGCCGCCGCCGACACTGAACGATCCGATTGTGGTCAGCACCATGACCAGCGGCAGAAAGACGGTCTGCGGAATGCGCAGAACCTTGATGAAGATGCGCGCGGTGAACAGCCCCATGACAAACATGGTGAAACTGGCCAGCACCATGATGGCGACAACCCGCAGGATGATCTCGGGGTCGATGGTGGGGCCGGGGATCACATTGTTGATCTTGAAGGCGCCCATCAGCGCCGCCGCCGGCGGCGAGCCCGGGATGCCCAGCACCAGCAGAGGGATCAGCGCGCCACCGATGCAGGCATTGTTGGCGGTTTCGGAACACAGCAGCCCCTCGAGCGACCCTTTGCCGAAGCTGTCGCCCTCTTCGGAGACGCTCTTGCCGACACCGTAGCTGACCCAGCCTGCCACATCCTCGCCAACGCCGGGCAAGGCGCCGACACCGGTGCCGATCACGCCCGAACGCCCGATGGTGGGCAGGTAACGGCGCATGGCGGTCATGTTGGGCAGGATGCGACCGTTCAGCTCGGCCACCCGGCCGGCTCTGACGTGGCGCATGCCTTCGATGATCTGCGGCACGGCAAAGGCGCCCATCAGCACCGGCACCACGGCGATTCCCGAGAGCAGATAGGACCAGCCGAAGGTGTAGCGCGCCTCGCTCAGGATCGGATCCATCCCGACCATGGCCAGTGCCAGGCCGATCAGCCCCGCGATCCAGCCCTTGATCGCGAGATCCGCGCTCATCAAAGTGCCTGACAGCAGGATGCCGAAGAGCGCCAGCAAGGCCTTTTCCGGGCTGGCGATGTTCTTGGAAATCAAAAGCAGCACCCAGACGAAGATCAGCAACGCCACGGTGCCCACCAGCGTGCCGATGAAACTGGCGGTGGTGGTCAGGCCAAGCGCTTCGGCACCGCGGCCCTGTTTGGCCAGCGGATAGCCGTCCATCGCGGTTGCGGCGCTGGCGGCCGTGCCGGGGATGTTGAGCAGAATCGACGGATAGGATCCGCCGTAGATCGCACCGACATAAGCGCCGAGCAGGGCGATCAGCGCGTAATCCAGCGGGATCTTGTTGCCGAAAAAGCCGGTCAGGATCGTCACCGCCAGCGTCGCCGTCAGCCCCGGCAGCGCGCCGAAGGTGATGCCGAGAAACACCGATGTGATCAGATAGACATAGGTCCAGGGGTCGCTGACCAGCGTGGCGAAGGCCATGCCGAATCCTGCCAGTTGTCCGAAGATGAATTCCATCTCAGGACCTCCAGATCGGGCGCAGATGCACGTAATAGCCGTATTCGATCTTGGCAAAGATCAGCCCGCCGCGGTTCGGTACGTTCTGGCGGAAACCGAAGGCCATGGCACAGATCAGCAGCAGCGGCACGCCGATGGCCAGCACCGGAGTAAGCCGCAGCGCGGTTCCCCTTGGGCCGGTTGCCTGATGCCAGAACGTCAGCGCGACGAGCAGCGCCAGCGCCACCCAATCGTCGCCGTGCCGGGCCCATTCGGCGCGCGGGAAATGCATCGTCAGCGCAGCCAGTGCGGCGCCGGCGATGGCAAGCAGCGGCAGCAGCGGACGCGGCTCTGGCCGGCCGTGGAAACTGGCGATCAGTGCAGTGATCAGCAGCGCCGAAGCGAGGATGAAGTCGACCCTGGGCACCAGCCCGGCAATATAGGCAAGCAGCATCAGTGCCACGGCGACAAAGCGCCAGACCTCGGAGGCCGACCAGCCGAGGCCGGCGGCGCTCAGCGCCTGCGCCGCGCCGCCCGAGCGGATCGAGATCGCGAGTAGCACCAGAGCCAGCACCAGCAGCGCGCCGAAGAGGCCCAGCGGCACGATGGCGGCCGAAGTGTACCAGTCGGCGTTGTTCACGCCCGCGCCGTTGCCGCCGCCGAGCGGGATGTCGAGCGTCTTCCACAAAAAGAACAACGCCAGCACGATGAGCGCCAGCGCACTCCAGAAATCACGGGCACGCAGGCGGGCAATGTCTTGTGCCGCGGTATCGGGTGAATAGTCCAAGGCGGGCCTCCCAACGGCAGGGGCGGGTGCCGGGGCACCCGCCGGATGCAACGCCCCGGTGCGGCCGGGGCGCTCTGGTCTTACGGTTTCTCGATGCCGAGGTCTTCGGGCATGACCTTGGCTGCTCCCAGATCCTTGAGCGTATAGGCAAAGGTGCTCTCCAGGGTCGAGAACAGCGCCTGGGCCGCTTCACCATACTGACCGCCGATGTCGTATTTGTTGACCTCGGCCCACGTCGCAACGGTATCCGAGGCCATTGCCTTTTCAAAGGCCCCGGCCAGCGTCGCCTTGACGTTTTCCGGTGCCGAGTCGTGCACCGCAAAGCCGATCGCCTGTTTCAGCGGCAGCACCTCGGACAGGCCGGCATAGCTGTCAAAGGCCGAGGGCACGGTCTGGCCGGCGATCTCGACGCTGTCGGGTGTCAGCATTGCCAGGGGCTTGAGCTGGCCGCCCTCGATCAGCGCGGCCTGTTCCGCCAGCGAGGTCACGACCAACGCCACTTCGCCGGCAATCGCCGCTTCCTGGCCGGGTGCGGAGCCCTTGTATGGCACGAATTTGAACCGTGCGCCGGAGCCCTGTTCCAAGGCCAGGAGATTCAGGTGGTGGATCGACCCGGCGCCGCCGGCGGCGGCCGGGATCGAACCGGGTTCGGCCATGGCGGCCTCGATCAGATCGCTCAGGCTGTCGTGCGGGCTGTCGGCCGGCACCGAGATCAGATCGGGCGAGCCGCCGACGATGAAAGGATACCAATAGTCGAATTTCTTGTCCCAGCCGCCCTGGACGGCCGCGGTGACATTCGATTCCGAGAGGCCGACCAGCGTATAGCCGTCGTCCGGCTGGTTGGCGGCATAAACCATACCGTTCGATCCGGCGACGCCGCCGGTCTGGTTGATGACGTTGATGGATACCGGCAGGTGTTTCTCCATCTCGGCCATGATCATCCGGTTGATCGTGTCGGTGCCGCCGCCGGCGCCCCAGACCACGGCGGTGGTGATGTCGCGATAGGGATAGTCCTGGGCTGCGGCGACGCCGGCAATCCCGCCGGTCAGCGCCAGCGCCGCCAACGTTCTGGTGATCGAAATCTTCATCTGCCAATTCCTCCCAAAGGTTTTGCGTTGCTTATTGCGTTTTTTTGTGTATGCAATAAAAGGCGCGCTGTCAACGCCGTTCGCTGAATGCCCGGCGCACCCGCAACCACCGAGAAGGCAAAGCAAGACATGACCGAAACATATGAGATTGCCGTATTCGAAGGCGATGGTATCGGGCCGGAAATCACCACCCCGACAATTGCCCTGTTGAAACAACTGGCCGCTGCCTCGACCGGATATGACCTGAGATTTGTCACTTTGCCCGCCGGGGCGGGGCATTACGCCCGGACCGGCGAATCCTTGCCCGCCGAGTCACTGCGGGTCGCCGCGGCGGCGGATGCGATCCTGCTCTCGGCCATGGGCCTGCCGGATGTGCGCTATCCCGACGGCACCGAAATTTCGCCGCAAATCGAGCTGCGCATGGCCTTCGACCTCTTTGCCGGCATCCGTCCGGTGAGCGTGCGGCAGGGCCAGGCCGGGCCGCTGACCCTGCCCGAGGGGCGCGAGATCGACTTCGTGCTGGTGCGCGAGAGCACCGAGGGGCTGTTCTATTCCATGGGCACTGGCGTGGTCAGCGAGACCGAGGCGCGCGAGACCCTGCGCATCACCCGCGAGATTTCGGAGAAACTGTTCCGCTTCTCCTTCGATTTGGCCCGAAGCCGCAGGCAGGCCGGGCGCGGGCCGGGCCGGGTGACTTGCGTCGACAAGGCCAATGTGTTTCGCGCCTTCGCTTTTTTCCGCGGCATCTTTGACGAGATCGCGGCAGAATACCCCGATCTCGCCGCCGATCATGCCTATGTCGACGCCACGGCGCTCTGGATGGTACAAAAGCCCTGGGACTTCGACGTGCTGGTGACGGAAAACATGTTTGGCGACATTCTCTCCGATCTCGGTGCCGGGCTGATGGGCGGGCTTGGCCTCGCGCCTTCGGCCGACATCGGGCTGAAACAGGCGGTGTTCCAACCCTGCCATGGCTCGGCCCCCGATATCGCCGGTCAGGGCGTGGCCAATCCGCATGCGATGATCCTCTCGGCGGCGATGATGCTCGACTGGCTGGGCCTCAAGCATGACAACGCCGCGCTGCGCACCGATGGCGTGCGGCTGCGCGAGGCGGTCGAGGCGGTGATCGCCAGCGGCGATTGCCTGACCCGCGATCTCGGCGGGACCGCCGGCACCGATGCGGCCGCCGGAGCGGTGCAGCGGGTGCTTCGGACGGCGCGTGCCGCATGAGCGCTGCGCCGTTGCGGGTGGCCTGCGTCGGGGCAGGCTATTTCAGCCAGTTCCATTATGGCAGCTGGGCGCGCATGCCGCGCGCCCGCGCTGTCGCCGCCTGCGATCGCGATCTCACCAGAGCCCGCGCCACCGGATTGCCGGCGTTTGACGATCCGGCGCGGATGCTGGCCGAGGCAAAGCCCGACCTGCTCGATATCATCCTACCGCCAGAGGCCCATGCCGCGACGATCCGGATGGCGCTTGCGGCGGGGGTGACACGGATGATCTGTCAGAAGCCGTTCTGCACCAGTCTCGAAGAGGCCCGGGCCGTCACCGCCGAGGCCGAGGCCCGGGGCGCGGTGATCGTGGTGCATGAGAATTTCCGTTTCCAGCCCTGGTATCGGGCTGTGAAAACGGCGCTGGCCCAGGGTGCGGTCGGCACCTTGCAACAGGTCACCTTTCGCCTGCGTCCCGGCGACGGGCAGGGGCCGCAGGCCTATCTCGACCGGCAGCCCTATTTTCGGCGGATGGAACGCTTTCTGATCCATGAAACCGCCGTTCATTGGGTTGACACCTTTCGCTGGCTGCTCGGCGATCCCTCGCATGTCTACGCCGATCTGCGCCGCCTCAACTCGGCAATCCGCGGCGAGGATGCGGGTTTTGTGCTGTTCGATCATCCTGGCGGGGTTCGGGCGCTGTTTGACGGCAACCGCCATCTCGACCATGCCGCCGACAACCTGCGCCGCACCATGGGCGAGGCGTTGTTCGAGGGCACCGAAGGGGTGCTGGACCTCCGGGGTGACGGCGCGGTGCATCTGCGCCGCCACGGCGACACCGGGCAGGAGGTGCTTTTGCCGCCCGACCGATGGGACGGCTTCGGCGGCGATTGCGTACATAGCTTGCAGAGCCACGTGATTTCAGGTCTTTTGGATGGCGGGGCGTTGGAAAACACAGCGCGCGACTATCTGACGGTGATCGAGATCGAACAGGCCATCTATGCCTCTGCCGCCGCGGGGCAAAAAATTCAGCTTGGCGGAGCAACGACGTGACAAGCAAGACTGCGAAGCCCGTCTCCAACGCTCAACGTGCGGTGCAGCAACTGCGCGAAATGGTTTTCTCGGGCGAGTTGCCGGCCGGCTCCGATCATCTGGAAACCGAACTGGCCGAACGGCTGGGCATGTCGCGCACGCCGGTGCGCGAGGCGGCGCTCCTGCTCGAAAGTCAGGGGTTGGTGGAGATGCGGCCGCGCAAGGGTGTGCGCATTCTTCCGGTTTCGGCCACGGACATGCGCGAGATCTACGATGTGTTGACCGAGCTCGAAAGCCTGGCTGCCGAGCGGGCCGCCGAAGCCGGCTATTCGGAGCCGCAGCTCACGGAACTGGCTGCGGCGATTGACGATATGGACCGGGCCATCGCGGATGAGGACCTCGAGGCCTGGGCGGAGGCGGACGAGAGGTTTCACGTTGAGCTGGTGCGTTTGGGTGGCAATTCGCGGGTCCAGATGATTGTCGCGATGATGGGCGATCAGGTCCGGCGGGCCAAGGCGTCGACGCTGTTTGTCCGCCCGCTGCCGGTGCAGTCGAACGAAGATCATCGCCAGGTTTATGCCGCCATCCTTGCCGGTGATCCCGCCAAGGCCCGCCGCGTCCACCGCGACCACCGCCGCCATGCGCGGGACGTGCTGACCGAACTGCTCGACCGCATGCGGCTTCGGACCCTGTGACCCGGCGCGCCAGGCATCGCCGCGATGCCTGATCCGGCTACTGGTTGGTTCCATCCCCTCAACGCACCAACGCGAAATTCGGTGTGTCCGTTCCGGGCGGGAGCAAAAAGATAGACGCCTATCAAAAAATGATTGACGTCTATCTTTTTCACTGCTCTGTTGCCCGAGGGAGGAATCGATGGACAGGCAGACGCCAACCTTGAGCGATGTGGCGCGCCGGGCTGGGGTGAGCTATGCCACCGCGGACCGCGTGATCAACAATCGTGGTGGCGTGGCCGAAAAATCGGTGCGCCGGGTGCGGGCCGCCATCGAAGATCTTGGCTATGTGCGCAATGTCGCCGCCGCCAACCTGGCGCAGAAGCGGACCTATCGCTTTGCCTTTGTCATTCCCGAAGGGCCGAACAGTTTCTTTCAGCGGTTGCGCAACATCCTGGAAACAGCCCGGCCCGAGATGCTGGTGTCGCGGGTCGCGCTGATGGTGGAAAGCGTCGCGGCCTTTGATGCGGCGGCGCTTGTCGGTTGTCTCGAACGGCTGGCCGAAGACAAGGTGGACGGCGTCGCGCTGGTGGGCACCGATGATGCCCGGGTCTGTGCCGCCATCGATGCGCTGCGGGCGCAGGGGGTGGCGGTGCTGACGCTGGTGGCCGATGTCCAGGGCGCCCGACCGGATGGCTATGTCGGGATCGACAACACGATTGCCGGGCGCACCGCCGGGCGGTTGCTGCTGCTGGCGCATGGCGACCGGGGCGGGCGGGTGCTGCCGATTGTCGGAGTCGCCACGGCGCATGACCACGCCGAGCGGCTGGCCGGCATGCAGGACACCCTGGCCGAAGCTGGCGGGCGGGTCACCTCGGCGCCGCTGATCGAAGGCCGCGACCGGCATGACATTGTCGAGGCCGAATTGCACCGGCGGCTGGCCGAAGACCCCGAGATCACCGCGATCTACAGCGCCGGCGCGGGCAATGCCGGGCTGGTGCGGGTGCTGGCGCGGCGCGCCGAAGGCCGGCCGATCGTAGTGCTGCATGAGTTGGTGGCGCATTCGCGCCAGGCGCTCGAGTCCGGTCTGGTGGACGTGGTGATCGATCAACGGCCCGAAGATGAAATTCAGACCGCGCTCGAATGTTTGCGCGCGATGGCCGACCGGCGCGATCTGGCTGCGCCGGCGCCGATCGTGCCGGCGATCTACCTGCGTGAAAACCTGCCCCCGGCGGCAGTGGCATCCCAAATTGGAGACCCCGTTCATGAGTGATTTCTTTGGCGATCTTGCGCCGGTGCGTTTCGACCCCGAGGCCGAGGGGCTGGCCTTTCGACATTATGATCCTGACGAGACGGTCATGGGCAAGCGGTTGGAGGATCACCTGCGGTTTGCCGTCGCCTATTGGCACAGCTTTGCCTGGCCCGGCGGCGATCCCTTTGGCGGCCAGACCTTTGACCGGCCCTGGTTCGGCGCCGAAATGGCTGCGGCGCGGCTCAAGGCGGATGTGGCCTTCGAACTCTTCGACCTGCTCGGGGTGCCGTATTTCTGCTGGCATGATGCCGATATCCGGCCCGAGGGCGCAAGTTTTGCCGAAAGCCGGTCGAATTTCGACGCCATCATCGATCTGTTCGAAGAAAAGATGGAGGGCGCGAAGGTCAAACTGCTCTGGGGCACGGCAAACCTGTTTTCGCATCGCCGTTTCATGTCCGGCGCGGCGACCAACCCCGATCCGGATGTCTATGCCTGGTCGGCGGCGACGGTAAAGACCTGTCTCGATGCGACCCACAGGCTCAAGGGGCAGAACTATGTGCTCTGGGGCGGGCGCGAGGGCTATGAAACACTGCTCAACACCGATCTCGGTCAGGAGATGGAACGGATGGGCCGCTTCCTGAGCATGGTGGTGGACTACAAGCACAAGATCGGGTTCGAGGGGCAAATCCTGATCGAACCCAAACCGCAGGAGCCGACCAAACATCAGTATGACTACGATGTGGCGACGGTGTACGGTTTCTTGCAGCGCTTCGGGCTCGAAAAGGACGTGAAGGTCAATATCGAGCAGGGGCATGCGATCCTGGCCGGGCATTCGTTCGAACACGAATTGGCTCTGGCGCGCGAGTTGGGGATCCTCGGCTCGATCGACATGAACCGCAACGATTACCAGTCGGGCTGGGACACCGACCAGTTTCCCAACAATGTGCCCGAGGTGGCACTGGCCTATTACGAGATCCTCAAGGCCGGCGGGCTGGGCCGGGGTGGCACAAATTTCGACGCCAAGCTGCGGCGGCAGTCGCTCGATCCGGTGGATCTGGTGGCGGCGCATGTCGGGGCGATGGATGTCTGTGCCCGCGGGCTCAAGGCAGCGGCGCGGATGCTGGAGGATGACGCCCTGGAGACGCCCCGGCGGGCGCGCTACGCCGGCTGGGAGAGCGCGGCGGCCCAGGCCATGCTGGGGGCCGATCTGGCCACGGTAGCGGCCCCGGTCGAGGCCGGAGAGATCACGCCCGAGCCGATTTCCGGGCGGCAGGAGATACTCGAGAACATCGTCAATCGCTACGTTTGACAGGGAGGTATTTGCAATGAAGACGATCAAGGGGCCCGGCCTGTTCCTGGCGCAATTCGCCGGCGACGCGGCGCCGTTCAATTCCTGGGACGGCATCACAAAATGGGCGGCGGACTGCGGTTACAAGGGGGTGCAGGTGCCGGTCTGGGACGCGCGGCTGGTCGATCTCGACAAGCTGGCGACGTCGAAGGACTATTGCGACGAATGGGTCGGCCAGGCGCGCGCCAATGGCGTCGAGGTGACGGATTTGTCGACCCATATCATCGGCCAGCTTGTGGCGGTGCACCCCGCCTATGACGCCTGGGTCGATGGCTTTGCCGCGCCCGAGGTGCAGGGCAAGCCCAAGGAACGCACCGACTGGGCCATTGAACAGGTGAAAAAGGCGCTGACCGCGTCCAGGAACCTGGGCATCGGGCAGCATGTGACTTTTTCCGGCGGGCTGTGCTGGCCGTTTGTCTATCCCTTTCCCCAGCGCCCCGAAGGCATGGTCGAGACGGCGTTTGACGAGTTGGCCCGGCGCTGGCGGCCGATCCTCGACCATGCCGACGACTGCGGCGTAGACGTCTGCTACGAAATTCACCCGATGGAGGATCTGCACGACGGCGACACCTTCGAGATGTTCCTCGAAAGGCTGGACGGGCATGCGCGCTGCAACATGCTCTACGATCCCAGCCACTATGTTCTGCAATGCCTTGATTACCTTGATAATATCGACATCTACGCCGATCGCATCAAGATGTTTCACGTCAAGGATGCCGAGTTCAACCCGACCGGGCGCAAGGGCGTCTACGGCGGGTTCCAGCCCTGGGAAAAGCGGGCCGGGCGGTTCCGCAGCCTGGGTGACGGGCAGGTTGATTTCGGGGCGATCTTTTCCAAGATGGCGGCACATGATTTCGACGGCTGGGCCGTGGTCGAATGGGAATGCTGCCTGAAACATCCCGAAGACGGCGCGCGCGAGGGCGCGGCCTTCGTCAAGGATCACATCATCCGGGTCACGCCGCATGCCTTTGACGATTTCGCCGGCGGCGCCGACGAGGACATGAACCGCAAGCTATTGGGGATCGACTGATGGACCGTATCAGACTGGGCATGGTGGGCGGCGGCACGGACGCCTTTATCGGCGCGGTGCACCGCATCGCCAGCCGCATTGACGACCGCTTCGAACTGGTGGCCGGCGCCTTGAGTTCAACCCCCGAGAAGGCGCGCACCAGCGGCGCGGCGCTGGGGCTGGCGGAAGATCGCTCTTATGGCACCTTCGAGGAGATGGCCGAACGCGAGGCCGGCCGCGACGACGGGATCGAGGCGGTCAGCATCGTCACACCGAACCATGTGCATGCCGCCGCCGCCCGGGCGTTTCTCGAGCGTGGCATCCATGTGATCTGCGACAAGCCGCTGACCGCGACGCAAGAGGATGCCGAGGCGCTGCGCCATGCAGTGGCCGACAGCAAGGCGGTGTTCGTGCTGACGCATAATTACACCGGCTATCCGCTGGTGCGTCAGGCGCGCGAGATGGTGGCACAGGGCGATCTGGGCGAGATCCGCGTCGTGCAGGCGGAATATCCGCAGGACTGGATGACCGATGCGGTCGAAGCCGCCGGCGTCAAACAGGCGGAATGGCGCACCGATCCGGCGCGTTCGGGCGCTGGCGGGTCGATCGGCGACATCGGCACCCATGCCTACAACCTCGCCTGTTTCGTGACCGGGCTGAAGGGGGCGGAGCTGGCGGCCGACCTGCACAGCTTCGGGACCGGGCGCAAGCTTGACGACAACGCCCATGTGATGCTGCGCTTCGATGGCGGTGCGCGGGGGATGTTGTGGTGTTCGCAGGTGGCGCCGGGCTGCGAAAACGCGCTGCGGCTCAGGGTCTTTGGCACCAAAGGCGGGCTGGAATGGGCGCAGGAAAACCCCAACGAGCTCTGGTTCACGCCGCATGGAGAGGCCACGCGGCGGATCACGCGGATGGGGGCCGGCGCATCGGACGCCGCCAATGCGGTAAGCCGTGTGCCGCCGGGCCACCCCGAAGGCTATCTGGAAGGCTTCGCCAATATCTACGGCGGCGCCGCCGATGCGATCCGTGCGGTCCAGAGCGGTGCCGACCGTGACGCAGCGCTTGGGCTGCTGCCGGGGATCGGCGCCGGGCTGGACGGCATGGCCTTCATCGGCGCCTGCGTGCGGTCGTCGCAGGACAATACCGCCTGGGTGACGCTGTGACCGAGCCCGTCCTGTCGCTGCGCAACGTGCACAAGAGCTTCGGCCCGGTCGAGGTTCTGCACGGTGTCGATCTGGATATCCGCGCCGGCGAGGTGCTGGCGCTGATCGGCGAGAACGGGGCGGGCAAATCGACGGCGATGAAATGTCTCGCCGGTTATCAACCTGCCTCGTCGGGGCGGATTCTTCTCGACGGGGAAGAGGTGAGTTTTGCCTCGCTGCATGAGGGCGAGGCGGCGGGGATCGTGCTGATCCACCAGGAATTCAACCTCGCCGAGCAGCTGACGGTGGAACAGAACATTTTCCTGGGGCGCGAGCTGCGCAAGGGGCTCCTGCTCGACAAGGCCGAGATGCGGCGGCGCTCACGTGAGTACCTGGCACGGGTGAAATGCCGGGTGGACCCGGATACGCCGGTGTCGAAATTGTCGAATTCCGACAAGCAGATGGTCGAGATCGCCAAGGCGCTGGGCCGCGACGCCCGTGTGCTGATCATGGATGAGCCGACAGCGGTGCTGACCAATGCCGAGGCTGCCATCCTGTTCGAACAGGTCGAGGCCCTGCGTGCCACGGGCACGGCGATCGTCTTTACCTCGCACAAGCTGGGCGAGGTAAAGCAGATCGCCGACCGGGTCAGCGTAATGCGCGATGGCATGGTGGTGCAGGCCGCGCCCGTACGTGACATGAGCGAAGACCAGATGGCGACGGCGATGGTCGGGCGCGACGTCTCCGATCTCTATCCCGCCAAGGCTGAAGTGGCGGCGGATGCTCCGGTGCTGCTGCGCGTCGACGGGCTGGATGTGCCGGGCTTTGCCGAAGGCGTGAGCTTTGCGTTGCGCGCCGGCGAAATCCTCGGGATCGCGGGGCTTGTCGGCTCGGGCCGGACCGAGGCGATGGAGGGGCTCTGCGGGCTGCGCATCGCCCGGGCGGACCGAACCGAGATCGCAGGGCAAAGCGTGCAGATCCGCAAACCCTCGGATGCGCTCAGGCACCGGCTGTGTTACCTGACCGAGGATCGCAAGCTGCGGGGTCTGCTGCTGGACAAGGGCATGCGCGAGAACCTGACCTTGCAGGCGCTCGCCAGATTTGGCGGCCTGCTGATCGACCAAAAGGCCGAAGATGCGGCCCTGACCCGGGCCATTCGCGAATTCGACATTCGCGCCGGGCGGCGCGACGTGCGGGTCGGCAACCTCTCGGGCGGCAACCAGCAGAAGCTGCTTCTGGCCAAGGTCATGCAGAGCGAGCCGCAGATCCTGATCGTTGACGAGCCGACCCGCGGTATCGACATCGGCACCAAGCAACAGATCTATGCCTTCCTGAGCGATCTTGCGGCTTCGGGCCATGGCATCGTCGTGATTTCATCCGAGATGCAGGAGATCATCGGCCTGGCCAATCGCGTTCTGGTGATGCGGCAAGGTCGGATCGCCGGGGAACTTGCCGGAGAGGCGATCACCGAAGAAGCCATCGTGCGCCACGCCATGGGTGTCGGCGCCGATCCCAAGGAAAGGGCAGCCTGATGGCAAGCGAGACCGTGAACATGCCGGAGCGTCGGCGCAAACTGCCGTCGATGTCGGTGCTGGGGCCTGTCATCGCGCTTCTGGTGCTGGTGGCGATCGGGGCGATGATGAACCCGAATTTCCTCGGTGCGGGCAATATCACCAACGTGCTGGCGCGCTCGGCCTTTATCGGGATCATCGCGGTGGGCATGACCTTCGTGATCACCGCCGGCGGGCTGGATCTCTCGGTGGGGTCGATGGCGGCCTTTATTGCCGGGTTGATGATCCTGGTGATGAACGCCGCGCTGCCGGTGCTGGGGGTGGGCGTGCCGATCATTCTGCTGGGGATGGCGACGGCGCTGATTGCCGGGCTGCTGGCCGGGCTCTTGAACGGCTTTCTGATCACCACGCTGGGGATCGAGGCCTTCATCGTCACCCTCGGCACCATGGGCATCTATCGCAGCCTCGTCACCTGGCTGGCCGACGGCGGCACGCTGAGCCTCGATTTCGGGCTCCGCACCTTCTATCGGCCGGTCTATTTCGACGGCATCCTCGGCGTGTCCTGGCCGATCATCGTCTTTGCGCTGGTGGTGATCATTGGCGAAGTGGTCATGAGCCGGGCCCGTTTCGGCCGGCATTGTGCCGCCACCGGATCGAGCGAGCACGTGGCGCATTATTCCAACGTCAACGTGAACCGCACCCGGCTTGCCACCTATGCCATGCTCGGTGTGCTGGTGGGGGTGGCCACCATCATGTATGTGCCGCGGCTGGGCTCTGCCTCGGCCTCGACCGGCGTGCTCTGGGAACTCGAGGCGATTGCCGCGGTAATCATCGGCGGCACCGTGCTCAAGGGCGGTTTCGGCCGGGTCTGGGGCACGGTGATTGGCGTGCTGATCCTGAGCCTGATCGACAACATTCTCAATCTGACTGACCTGGTGTCGCCCTATCTCAACGGCGCGATCCAGGGGGTCATCATCATTCTCGCTGTCATTTTGCAGCGCGAAGCCAAGGCGAAGGGCTGAAAGCCCCGCCGTTCCAAGGGAGGAAAGCAATGACATATTTGAAGACTTTCGCAACCGGGCTGGCCGCCGCGGCGGTCACCGCCGGCATGGCCATGGCGCAGGACGCCAAGGTGATCGGCGTCTCGATCCCCGCCGCCACCCACGGCTGGGCCGGGGGCATGAACTTTCACGCGCAGGAGGCGGTGAAACGGCTGGAAGAGGTTTATCCCGAGCTTGATTTCGTGCTGGCCACGGCCTCGGATCCGGGCAAGCAGGTCAATGACATCGAGGACATGGTGGCGACCCGCAACATCAGCGCGCTGGTGGTGCTGCCGTTCGAGAGCGAGCCGCTGACCTCGCCGGTGCAGGCGGTGGCCGAAGGCGGCGCCTGGGTGACGGTGGTCGACCGCGGGCTTTCGGTCGAGGGGATCGAGGATCTCTATGTCGCCGGTGACAATCCGGGCTTTGGCAGGGTCTCGGGCGAATACATGGCCACGAAAATGCCCGACGGCGGCAAGATCGTCGTGCTGCGCGGCATCCCGACGACCATCGACAATGAGCGCGTGGCAGGCTTTGAAAGCGCCATCGAAGGCTCGGGCATCGAGATCATCGACATGGAGCACGGCAACTGGAACCGCGACGACAGCTTCAACGTGATGCAGGATTTCCTGTCCAAGCACGAGCAGATCGATGCGGTCTGGGCTTCGGATGATGACATGGCGGTGGGCGTTCTGGCCGCGATCGATGCGGCGGGCCGCGACGACGTGCAATTCGTGCTGGGCGGCGCCGGCATGAAGGAGATGGTCAAGCGCGTCATGGACGGCGACACCATGATCCCGGCCGACGTGACCTATCCGCCGTCGATGATCGCCACTGCAATCGAACTGACGGCGGTGGGCATGACCTCGACCGCGCCGGTCTCGGGCACCTTCACCATCGGTTCGGTGCTGATCACGCCGGAGAACGCGCAACAATTCTATTATCCCGACAGCCCGTTCTGATCGCGCTGCCACGGATCCCCCGCAGCGCTGCGGGGGATGCTGCCCTTACGCTGGTTCCTGCGAATTCGTGGCAAACCCGGCCTTCGCCCCATTCATGGATAACGAACGGGTTGGCGGCGACGCCGGTTCTGCGATTGCGGCGGACGCCCGGAACGACGGGCCGCACCTGAGCGACCCTGGTGACGGTCGACGAGCAAAGGGCGCAACGGCAACAGGCACGGCAGCGAGCCAAAGGCAAACCCGTTGTTGGTGGCTGCCATCGCAGGCCCGCGCTATGCCGCCGAACGCGTCTGGACATCCCCTGTCCGCGGCCGCTCACGCCCGGTTCAGCAGCTTGCTGTATTTTCTCACGAACAGGTTCTCGCCTTTCATCTTGCGCGTCAGAAGGTCCCCTGCCGTGAACAGGCCGAGGAAAGAATTGCCGCGCTTCGGCCCGAGCGGCACAAGGATCGGCGCCTTGGGGCCCCATGGCTTGTAGGGTTTCATCTGTTCGAGCGGCTTGCCCGAAATGAACCCTTTGAGCGTTGCCTTGAGCCAGGGCAGCTGACGGCTGGTCGCGACGATGGTCATGCCGTCCCCCGCATCGGCCAGGTCTCCGGCGGCCAAGACGTTGGGCAGCGACGACGGGCGCAGCCACCGATCCACCTTGACCCGGTTCGCGGTGCTCTTCTGCGTGTCCGGCAGGCCGTCGAGCAACTCGGAACTGGCGCGTGAGCCGAGGACGGGGAAGATCAGGTCGAACTCCAGCTCCGACCCGTCCGACAGCTTCAGGCGGCCCGCGTAAGGCTCGGTCAGGCTTTGCAGGTTCTCGGCCCTTTTGCCGAGTACCAGGGTCACGCCGGCGTCGCGCAGCTTGCTGGCCAACGCCGTGCCGAGCTTCTCCGGCATGGTGGGAAACAGGCGGCCTGTATCCGAGATCAGCGTGATCTCCTTGTCCGGCATGGCATGGGCTATCTCCCCCGCCAGCTCGGTGCCGACGGCCCCCGCGCCGACGATACCGATCCTCCGGGCCGCGTTCAGCTGGTCGTGAACGCGCTGGTTGGCCTGCCGCAGCCCGTCGATGTCGTCTCCGACAGGTTTGAAGGGCGTGGCATTGGATGAGCCAGTGGCGACGACGATGTAATCGGCTGCGACTCTTTGGCCGTCGTCCAGCGTCACGCCGTCGGCATCGATGCCGTTCGCACGGGCGCGCAGAACCCGTCCGTTCTTCAATAGGCGGTCGTAGGGGATCAGGGCGCGGTCGAGCAGCGCAGGATCGACGACGGCGCGGATCATTGCGGGTGCATGAACGAAATGGCTGCGCGGCTCGATCAGGGTGACCTCCGCGGCATTGTCGAGCGATTTCGCGAGTTCAGCGCCGATGTAGCCGCCGCCAATGATGGCGATGTGTTTGGACATGGGGGCAATTCCTTTCAGGGCGGGAAGGCGGTGGAGGGTCCTTGGCGCAGGCCGCTGGTCATTTGGGTGACGGGGAGGGCGCGCAGTCCTTCGGTCTCTCCCTTCGGGGACACCCGGCCGGAAAGGGCCAAGTGTCCCGGTATCCTCACATGACTTCGGCAAGTTTTTGAAGGCTGTGTCCTGCGACACACCGTCATTTGTCGTGGCGCCTGCCGAGCAAGGTGTCGCCGCGCCGCATCTCCGGCAGGTAGCCCAGATTGTCGATCAACTGCGTTTTCTTGCGGGCGCCAACGAATTCCTTGGCCCCGGTTGCGCCACTATTGCCGTCGCCGCGTGGCTGACCGAGGCGGGCAGGTTTGGCATGTTGCGTACGATCGGTATCCCGGCGCCCAAATACCCCTTGCAATAGCCGACCGGCGCGTCGGTCGCGACAGTGACAATGATGGGCTCGCCGGCGCCATACTCCGCCAGCGACGGCATGAGCTGATCCGGCGCCGGCGGCTTGACGTCTATGACCAGAACCGCCGGCGCCTGCGGCGGGGTCGCTCATTGTCACTGCCTCGCGCCTGACACCGGCGGCGAACCAGCCCGCAAGCAGCGCCAGGTTCAATAAGTCGGAGCCGATCATGACAAGGCCGCGTTTGTTGATCGCCTACAGGTTCATGCGGCGGTGTTCCGCGCCACGAGCTCCTTGTAAAGTTCCCGGATGCGCCTGGTAATGGGTCGGTCGCCGGTGCCAATGGCTTTGCCGTCGATCTCTGCCACGGGGGTCTGGGCGCCGAAGGTGCCCGTCAGGAAGGCCTCTTCGGCGCCGTAGGCTTCAAACAGCGAATAGTTCTTCTCGAAGACCGGGATGCCATTGTCGCGGCACAGGTCGATCACCTTCTGCCGGGTGACGCCGTTCATGCAGTAATCGCCGGTCGAGGTCCAGACCTCGCCGCGGCGCACAATGAAAAAGTTGCAGGCGTTGGTGGTGTTCACGAAACCATGCGGATCAAGCATCAGCCCTTCGTCGGCGCCGGCCTGTTCCGCCTGGATGCAGGCGATCACGCAATTCAATTTGGAATGGCTGTTGAACTTCGCGTCCTGGCTCATCGGCAAACCGCGGACCTGCGGCACGGTGGCCAGGCGGATGCCCTTGGATTGCAGCCGGTCCACCGGCTTCGAATGCTCGATGATCGCGACGATGGTGGCGCCCCAGCGGCTGAGACCCGGGTGCTGGAACGGCTTGGCCTTGCGGCCGCGAGTCACCATCAGGCGGCAATGCGCGTCGGTGTTCATGCCATTGGCCTCGGCGGTCTTGTTGAGGATCTCGAGGATGTCGTCCGGCCCGATCTCGAGGTCGATGGAGACCGCTTTGAGCGAATTGAACATCCGGTCCATGTGCTCGTCGAAGAAGGCCCATTTGCCGTTGTAGAGCCGCATGCCCTCCCACATGCCGTCGCCCAGCATGAAACCGGCGTCATAGACCGAGACCACCGCCTCGGCCTTGGGCTTCAGCTCGCCGTTGACGTAGATCAGGATATTGTCGTTGCGCGGATCGTGCTCTGCGTCGTGGGTGGTCTTCTTGTCGAGATCAATCGTCGTCATGTCAGTGTCCCAGTATCTGGCCGAGAAAGGCCTGTGTGCGTTCGTGTTTCGGAGTGGTGAAGAAGGTTTCGGGGGCGGCCTCTTCGACGATCTCGCCGTCGGCCATGAAGATCACCCGGTCGGCGACCTGGCGGGCAAAGCCCATCTCGTGAGTGACGCAGATCATCGTCATCCCGTCCTGTGCGAGGCCCACCATGACATCGAGCACCTCGGAGATCATCTCCGGGTCCAGCGCCGAGGTGGGTTCGTCGAACAGCATGATCTCGGGCTTCATACAGAGCGCGCGGGCAATCGCCACCCGCTGTTGCTGGCCACCGGAGAGCTGGCCGGGATACTTGTCGGCCTGCTCGGGGATCTTGACGCGGGTGAGATATTCCATCGCCACCTCTTCCGCCTCGGCGCGGGACTGCTTGCGCACCAATTTGGGCGCGAGGATGCAGTTTTCCAGGATCGTCATGTGCGGAAACAGGTTGAAATGCTGGAACACCATGCCGGTCTCGCGGCGGATTTCGTCGATATTGTCGAGGTTGTCGTCCAGTTCGGTGCCCAGCACGTTGATCGACCCCGCCTGATGCTCCTCGAGCCGGTTGATACAGCGGATCAGCGTCGACTTGCCCGAGCCCGAAGGGCCGCAGACGACGATCTTTTCGCCCTTGGCCACCGTCAGGTCGATGCCCTTGAGGGCGTGGAAGGTGCCGTACCATTTGTCCATCCTGCTGATCTGGACGGCGGTTTGCGAAGTGGGCATGGGATAAACTCCTAGCGCTCGGCCACGGCCATGCGGCGTTCAAGGTAGGCGCCGTAGCGGGACAGCGCGAAGACGAAGACGAAGTAGATCAGCCCGACAAAGGCGTAGACTTCGACATGGGCGAAATTCCATTCCGAGTTGCCATAGGCGGCATTGCCCGAGGCGAGGATCTCGAAAAAGCCTATGATGACAACCAGCGAGGTTTCCTTGAAGGTGATCACCAGCTGGTTGATCGTCGCGGGCAGCGCATTGCGGAACGCCTGCGGCAGGATGATATGTCCGATCCGGTGCCAGTAGCCCAGGCCCAGCGCCTGTGCTGCCTCTTCCTGGCCGCCGGGCAGCGACTGGATGCCGCCGCGGATGATCTCGGCCTGGTAGCAGGCAAAGAACAGCGCGTAGCCCGCGATCACCCGGTGCAGCTTGTCGCCGATCATCCAGCCGGGCAGCACGAACGGCAGCACGATGGCAAAGGTGAACATGATCGACAGAAGCGGGAGCGAGCGGATGGCGTCGATGATTACGCCCATTGTGCGCGCGATCCACGGCAGTTGCGACCGGCGGAGAAGCGCAAAGACGATGGCCAGCGGCATCCCCAGCAGCGTCACGCTGGCAAAGATGAAGATGGTCAGCGACAGCCCGCCCCAGTTCTGCTCGGACACTTCGGTCAGCCCGAAGACCCCGCCACGCATCAGAACGTAAAAGGTCACGAACCCTGCCACCCACAGAGCTGCCAACCGCCGCGCCGTCCAGAACCATGGCGCGCAAGAGGCCCCGCCGGTCAGCACGATCACCGCGCAGGCCAGGGCGGAACGCCATTGTTCTTCGAACGGGTAGAGCCCGAATAAGATCAGCCGCCAACGCGCATCGATCACGGCCCAGCAGGCGCCCTCGGCTCCGTGGCCGCAGGCCTCGCGATTCTCGGCGCTCCAGACCGCGTGCAGCACGCCCCAGTCAAAGAGCGACCACAGCACCCAGGCCGCCAGCAGGCCGAAGCCGAGCGTGACGAGCGTATCGAGGCGGGTCGAGAAGTAGTCGGTGCGCAGCGCGCGCAGACGGGTCTGTCTTGGCAAGGTCGCGTCCATCGCTCAGGTCCTCAGCTGCGTGCCCTTGAGCTTGATCGCGTCGTTCACGCGATTGAGCACCCAGGCCATGGAATAGTTGATGACAAGAAACCCGCCCATCAGGATGGCAATCAGTTCAAGCGTCTGGCCCGACTGGTTGATCGAGGTCGAGATCACCATGAAGAAATCCACGAAGCCCACGGCGATGCCGATGGTTGTGGATTTGAACAGCCAGACGTACTGGTTGATCAGCATCGGCATGACAGCACGGATCGCCAGTGGCAGACGGATGCGGGTGAAGGTCTGCCAGGTGCTCAGGCCCAGCGCGTGGCCGGCCTCGCTCTGGCCCTTGCCCACGGCGTTGAAGCCCGCGCGCACGATCTCGCCGATATAGGCACCGCCATAGACCGAGATGGCGATGATGCAGGTCAGAAGCTCGGGCGAGACGCGGATGCCTCCGCGGAAGTTCAGGCCCTTGAGGGTGGGTATGTTCAAAAGCGGCGTTTCGGGGATGCGGCCGGCCCACAACAGGGCCACGGCCAGCGCCGCCCAGCCCAGCCAGAGGCCGCGAGACCACGCCTTCTTGATGTGCGGCGCCATCCGGGCAAAGCGCCGCGCCGACCGGAGCCAGAACCAGAGACCAACAGTGACCGCCAGCGCTATCGCCGCGAGAAAGACCGAAAAGCCTGTGACATTCAGGCCAGGCAGGTAGGCGCCGCGTCCGTTGAGAAACGCCACCCCGCCAAGGTCCAGCGCATCTCGGGGTCGGGGCAGCGTGGTAAGCACCGCGTACCAGAAGAAGGCCTGCAAGAGCAGTGGCAGGTTGCGGAAGATCTCGACATAGACAGTCCCAATCAGCTCGGCCATCTTGTTGCCCGACACCCGCATGATGCCGATGCCGATGCCGATCACGGTCGCCAGCGTCAAAGAAATCGCGCCGAGAAACAGTGAGTTCAGCAGCCCGACGAGGATCACCCGGGCGTAGGTGTCGTTGGTGTCGAATGGGATCAGTGAAAAGCTGACGCCCCATCCCGTGGCGCGCTCCAGGAAGCCGAAACCCGAGGTCATGCCCTGCGCGTCCAGATTGGTCTTTGCGGTCAGCGCGAAGGTGACCACCAGCAAGATCAGCACGCCGATGAAGCCCACCTGAGACGCGGTATCGCGAAGGGATTTCTGTCTGAGAAGCGAGATCATGGAGAGGCTCCGTTGACGCGGAAGGGTCCGACGCCCGGGCCGAAGCCCGGACGCCGGCGCGACGGTATCAGTCGACCATCAGCGGGTAGAACAGGCCGCCATTGGTGTAGAGGTTGTTCTTCGCGCGCGGCAACGCATAGGGCACGCCGATGTTGCGGTCATAGATCTCGGCGTAGTTGCCAACTTCCGTGATCAGGTTGTAGGCCCAGTCATCCGACAGCCCCAGCCGCGAACCATAGCCCGGCGTCACGCCGAGAAACTTGCCAATCTGTGCCGAGGGCGGGTTGGCCTTGATCTCGTCCACGTTCTCGCTGGTGATGCCGTTCAGCTCGGCGAACCAGAGCGACGACAACATCCAGTTCATCACGTCCAGCCATTTCGGATCGCCCTCGGGCACGATGATGCCTTCCGGCTCCAGCGCGATCACGTCGGGCAGGATCACATGCGCCTCGGGGTTTTCCGAGGTCGCCCGGGCAGCGGCCAGCGGCGGCGCCAGCAGGGTCAACCCATCGCAGCGGCCATTGAAATAGGCGGTTCGCACCTCGTCGCCGGATTCGAAGACGATAATCTCGACGTCGATGCCCAGTTTCTCGACATAGGCCGCCAGGAAGCGCTCAGTGGTGGTGCCCGCCGAGACGCAGATCGAGCCGCCGTCGAGGCCGGCCACGGATTCAACGCCCAGGTCGGCATTGGTCATGACGTGGAAACCGGCCACGAAATAGGGGTTGGAAAAAGCCAGGTTCAGCTCGGTGTCGCGGCTTTGCGACCAGCCCGAGAGCTTGATGATCACGTCGATATCGCCCGATTGCAGCGCGGGCCAACGTTGTGCCCAAGAGATCGGTACGATGTCCAGATGGCCCTCGGCCTTGCCGAAGAGCGACGCCGCCAAGCCCCGGCACAGGTCGATGTCGAGACCCTCCCAGTTGCCTTGATCGTCGACTTCGGCAAAGCCCAGATAACTGCCGTTGTGACCGCTGCAAAGAAGTTTGCCGCGTTCCTGCACGGTCTCCAGCCGGCTCTGCGCCGAGGCCGCCCCCGCCATCAGGCCCAGCGCGGCGGCTGCTGTCAGAAGAAATTTCATTGGAAGGTCTCCCTTTTGGTTGGCTTGATTGTGCCGACAGTTTGTCGACAAGAGTTAACCGAAAGCTAGTCGACACGAAGTCGACATGTCAATAAACTTGAGTCGGGCCCGTTCCTGACGAGGCCATAATCTTTGTGAATACTGGGCCATCTGCTCAAAAAATTGGACGAATGCGATGCGAAACGCCGAACCAGCCAGCGCACCCAGGATGGCCCGTAAACGCGGAGGCGGCTCCAGGCATGTGCTGGACGCGCTGCGCGACGAAATTCTAGAACTCAAGCTCGCTCCCGGCACGGCGCTGGACGAGACCGCGCTTGCCGCCCGGTTCGGCATGTCGCGCTCGCCGATCCGTGAGGCGCTTATCCGGCTCTCGGCGGTCGGGCTGGTGCAGATGCTGCCCAACCGCTCCACTATCGTCGCGCCGCTGGATATCGCCACTCTGCCCCGCTTTGTAGAGGCAGTGGATTACCTGCAACGCGCCACCACGCGGCTGGCCGCTCGGCACCGGACCGAAGCTGATATCGCCGCAATGTCGCGGGCGGCCCATGATTACGATGCGCTCTGCCCCACAGGCCAGGCGCTGGCGCTGTCCGAGGCCAACAAGGTTTTTCACATGTCCATCGCCAACGCCGGCGGCAACCGCTACCTCGCGCAAAGCTACGAACGGATGCTCGACGAAGGCCGCCGCATCCTGCACTTTCACTTTGCCCATGTGCGAAAGAGCGGCTCCGAATTCCCGCTCAGCCCCGAACATCACCTGATGGTCTCTGCAATCGCGGCGCAAGACGAGGCCGAGGCCGACCGGCTGGCCCACAACCACACCCGCGTGTTCGAAGATCGGATCGCTGACTTCATGAAGGTGACATATCTCGAACAACCGGGCCTCGGAGTGGACGGCGCATGAGACTGGACGCTCAGTTGACACAGACCGGGCCCCTGTCCAGACAAGCCGTGCGTTTCGGCGCGCCCGCGCAATGTGCCGAGGCCGCGGAGACGGGCCGAACCAACGCCACGCCACCGGTCTGGCTGGAAGCGGGGCTCAATTGAGCGGAATTAGAGGAAGCTGAGAAACCAGGCTTCCAAATTTCGCCTGTGCACGACCCTTTGTTTTGCGCCCCTGCTTCCTTGATATGAGCTGCCGTCAAGATCGTACCGCACCTCGTCGCTTGCTGGCCGGCAGTTTGATGCAGGCGACGAGATACAGGAAACCCCGATCGACACCACGATCACAACCGGCCCCGTCTACGTCGAGACCCCGACCCTGACAGACCTGGGGCAGATCGGCGTCGCCGTCGACGGGGCGCGCATCTTCAACGATTACGAGGATCGCGAACGTCAGGTCGTGGCGCTGAACGACAACGTTGTCCACGATCACGCGGCTTTCGTGGACGAATGCAACGGCCATCCGCTAGGCGACGGCACGACCTACCATTACCACGGCATCCCGACCTGCCTTTCCGACGAGATTGACGTCGACGGCGAACATTCCTTCATGATCGGCGTCCTTCAGGACGGCTTTCCCGTCTATGCAAACAGGGGCGAAGGCGGCGCGACCGTGACCAATGCCGATCTGGACGAATGCGGCGGCCATATGGGCGTGACGCCCGAGTTCCCGATGGCATCTATCACTACCTTCTGACGGCGGACGAAGCCCCCTATTCGGTCGATTTCTATCTCGGCGAGGTCGAAATCGCCGCGCGCGGCGGTCGCCCCGATTTCTCGGTCGTGGCCGAGCGACTGGGCGTCAGCGAGGTCGCGCTGACCGAGGCCCTGGGCGACGGCCCGCCCGATTTCGACGCCGCCGCCAAACAGCTTGGCATCTCGGCCGATGCGCTGCGCGAGGTCATGCCCGCGCCGCCGGGCCAATGAGGATGCCGTCTATATCATGACGACGTCTGATCCTCGCGGGTATCGGCACCGCGAGGATCGGTTTGTCCCGCGGCCACAACCGATGTTTCGCAGCAGCTGCGGATGGCGGAAAAGCCCCGCGCTTCTGCCGTTCAGTTTCAGAGAATGCTGCAAAACCCACGAACGGCAAGTTTGACGGGCCGCAACGCGGCAACCGGAGTAGGAATTGGATGATCGCAATGGCCGAAGTCAACTTGCGTGTCACCCGGCGGCGTCCCCTGGTGCGGCTTGCGACGGTCGTTGCTATGGGCCCCTAACCTTTCTGTCTTGCGCGCGAATGTGACGGGCGGGGCCGAGGTGTTTGCCGATCCGATTTCGCGTTCAGCCGATGTTGTACAGCCTTCGTGCCGCGGCTCCATCCGACAAGCGGCGCCACTGCTTGCTCAGGCTCCAGACGCCGGAATAGCCGGTACGGTCCTCGTGCTGGGTATGTGGCCAGTCGCTACCCCAGACAACGTGATTGTCGGGCAGCAGGGACAGAAGTTCGCTGGCATGGGGGGTGATGTCGAAGGTGGTGCGGTAATGCGCGGCGAACTTGAAATGGAGGGCGCTGCGGTCGGGGAGATCGGCGACCGCCCGGATCATCGGGTCGGTGCCCGGTTCCGGATCGCACGGCAGGCCGAAATGGTCGACGACCAGGTTTATGCCTTGATCGGTGAGAACCGGCAGGAGCGGAGCGAGGCGCGGGCCTTCCAGATGAATCTCGAGGTGCAGGTCGCGGTCGCGCAGCCTGGCCAGAAAACGCTTGGTCGATATGGCGTCAAAGTCCGGCACGGGTGCCCCGCGCACCAGGTTCCATCGCACGCCGCGCATTCCGGCGCGGACAAGGCGGTCGAGGTCGTCGTCGTTCACATCCAAAGACACCACCCCGACGCCGGCAAAACGCGCGCGATCCAGCCCGGCGAGCGCTGCACACATCTCGGAGTTGTCGGTGCCGAGAAAGCTGACCTGAACGATCACGCCACCCTGTAATCCGTGCCGCTCCTGATGGGCCAACCAATCGGCCAAAGGGGCAGGCCGGGCGGGCATGTACCGCGCGCCGTCGATTGCGG
Organism: Marinovum sp. PR37; assembly: GCF_028807375.1. Taxonomy (NCBI): domain Bacteria; kingdom Pseudomonadati; phylum Pseudomonadota; class Alphaproteobacteria; order Rhodobacterales; family Roseobacteraceae; genus Marinovum; species Marinovum sp. PR37. The sequence goes on from NZ_JARAML010000030.1 coordinate 44,895, forward strand.
TGACGGTTTCATAGACATGTGCATGACAGTCGAACTGGATCATGAGGGCCCTCCCGAGACAATTCATATATATGACTAGTTGACTGGATGGGTCAACATGGTTTAGAAGCTTTGCCGGGAGGACGACGATGAGCACTGGATTCGCCACGACTGATGCACGGCTGCCGGCCTATGCCCGGCTTCGCGACACTCTGACGGCGCGCATTGCCGCGGGTGACTGGACGCCGGACCAGCCGATCCCCTCCGAGGCGCGGCTGGCGCGGGAATTCGACGTCTCCGTGGGCACGGTGCGCAAGGCGGTCGACGGGCTGGTCACCGAGGGCCTGCTGGAACGGCGGCAGGGGTCGGGCACCTTCATGCGCGCGCCGTCCTTCAACGCCACGCTGTTCCGTTTCTTCCCGATGCGCGGCAGTGAGGGCGCGCCGCTGTCGATCCCGCAGAGCCAGATGATCCTGCGCAGCCTTGCCGAGGCTCCGGCCGAAGCGGCCGAGGCGCTTGGCACTGGCGAGGTGATCAAGATCGTGCGCCTGCGCAGCCTGTCCGATCAGCCGGTGCTGTTCGAGGAAATCTACATTCCCCGCGCACGCTTCGCCGGGTTCGAGGAACTTCCGGACACCGCGTTTGGCCCGCTGCTGTACCCCACGTATTTCGAACATTTCGGTGTGCTGGTGAAGCGCGCAACAGACGAAGTGTCGTTCGGGTGCGCCTCCGACGTCGTGGCGCAGAAATTGCGCATCAAGACGGGCGATCCGCTGGCGGTCATTCGCCGCACCGCCTTCGATGTCGAGGACAAGCCCGTCGAATGGCGCATCGCCAGCGGCAGCGCCGAGGGCTTTCGCTATCGCAGCGAAATCAACTGACAGCTTCAATTCAAATGGGAGAGAGACCATGAAGACCAAGACAATCCTGCTCGGCCTGACGGCGGCCGCGGCGCTGGCCGCCCCGGCGCTGGCGGAATACCCCGAGCGCGCCATCGAGCTGACCATCCCGGCCGGTGCCGGCGGCGGCACCGACACCAGCGCTCGCAGGCTGGCGATCCTCTTGGAGGAAAAGCTCGGCACCTCCATCGCTATCCTCAACGTGGGCGGCGGCGGCGGCTCGGTCGGTGCCTCGCAGTTCATGCAGGCCAAGCCGGACGGCTATGCGCTCTTCGCCACCTGGAACAGCCCGTTGACCACTGTGCCGCAGGTGCAGAACGTGGCCTATGGGCTCGACAGCTTCACCCCCATCGCCTCGACCTCGGAGACCGCCTATACGCTCTGCGTCAAGACCGATTTCCCGGCCACCACCGGCGCGGAATTCCTCGCCGAGCTTGAGGCCAACCCGGGCAAGTACACCTATGGCAATGACGGCATCGGCGGCACCATGCAGCTGGCGGCAGAGCGGATTTTCCAGGCCAGAGGGATCGAGGCCATCGCCATCCCCTTCGGCGGTGCGGGCGAGACGCTTCAGAACTTCCTCGGCGGTCACGTCGACATCTACGGCGGCTCGATCTCGACCGTTCTGCCTTATGTCGAGAACGGCGAGGCCAAGTGCCCGATTGTGACCTCTGCCGCCGACGTGCCGGCCCTTCCGGGCGCTTCGGGACTGGAGGCGCTGGGGCTGGGCGACAAGGAAACCCTGCTGTGGCGGGCCATTCTCGGGCCAAAGGGTCTTGATCAGGCCATCGTCGACAAGCTGGCCGAGGTGATCGACGCGGCGGTCAACGATCCCAGTTACGTCGAATTCCTTGCCACCAAGGGCGAAGTGCCCAACGTGGTCAAGGGCGAAGAGCTGGGCGCGCGGCTTCAAGGTGAATACGACGCGCTGGCCGAAGTCTCCAAGAACCTCGGGCTCTGAGCCATGGAGAAGCGTCAGGATATCGTGCTCGGGCTGCTCTTTGCCGGCCTCGGCATCACCGCGGCCTGGATGGCCACCGAATACTCCGGGGCCAGCGGGACCTACCCGATGGTGCTGGGCCTGATCCTGGCGCTTCTTGGCGGGGCAGTGACGGTCAAGGCCGTCCGCTCCGGCAAAACCGAGGCGCGGGCGCTGATCGACGCGCCCGCCCAGATGATCATCGCCGCGGTGATCGCGACGATCTATGTGGCGCTGGTTGTGCCCTTGGGTTTCTACACCGCCTCTTTCCTGCTGATGCTGGCGCTGCCCATGGCGCTGGGCTTCCGCCAGCTGGTCTATGCGCTGATCGTGGCGCTGGTTTTCATGGTGCTGATCTACCTCGTCTTCTCGGTGCTGTTGGAAAAGCCGCTGCCGCGCGAGGCTCTTTTGTCCCTCTTCGCCGCCGGAGCCTGATATGGAATTCTATACCAACGCGCTTGCCCACGTCCTGTCCTTCGGGCCGCTGACGGCGATGATCGGCGCCACGCTGCTGGGTGTCTTCATCGGCGCGCTGCCGGGGCTGAACCCGGTGATGGCCATCGCGCTTCTGCTGCCGCTGACCTATTCGATGGACCCGCTGGTGGCGCTCGCCATGGTGGCGGGCATCTACAACGGATCGATGTATGGCGGCGCGATCCCGGCGATCCTGCTGCGCATTCCCGGCACGCCCGCCTCGATCGCCACCACCTTCGACGGCTTCCCGATGGCCGACAAGGGCGAAGCCGCCAAGGCCCTGAAGATCGCCAGCTGGTCGTCGGCCGTGGGCGGCATCGCCAGCGCCATCGCCCTGATGACCGTCGGACCGCTTCTGGCACGCGTGACGCTGTTCTTCGGTCCTGCCGAGTACTTTTGGATCGCGATCTTCGGCATGGCCTCGGTCGGCGTCATGGTCGGCTCCGACCCGGTCAAGGGCATCATGGCCGCGGTGCTGGGGCTCTTGATCGGCACCTTGGGGATCGACAACCTCTCGGGGCAGGCGCGGTTCACGTTTGGCCAGACCTGGCTTCTGGGCGGGCTCGACCTGATCGTGGTGCTGGTGGGGCTCTACGCACTACCACCCGTGCTGCAACTGGCCGAAAAGACCGATCTCAAGGGGCTGTCGGCGGCGCAACTCAAGCTGACCAATGTGCCCTTCAAGCCCGGCGAGGTGCGCGGGCTGATCCCGACCTGGATCCGTGCATCCGGCATCGGCATCGGCGTCGGCATCCTGCCCGGCGCGGGCGGCAATATCGCGGCCTTCCTCAGTTACAATGCGGCCAAGAATGCCTCGGATGACCCGTCGAGCTTCGGCAAGGGCAATCCGCAGGGCGTGGCGGCGGCGGAATGCGGCAACAATGCCGACAATGCCGCCTCGATGATCCCGGCGCTGTCGCTTGGCATCCCCGGCAACGTGGTCGCGGCGCTGGTGCTCAGCGCGCTGACCATCCACGGGCTGCAACCCGGCCCGCAGCTCTTCCACCAGAATCCGGTCCTGGTGGGCGGCTTCATGATGGAGATGCTGCTCACCTCGGTGTTGATCTTCGCCCTCGGAGGCGCCGTCGCCACACGCGTCTTCGCCCAGTTCCAGCGCCTGCCCGGCGTGCTCCTGGTGCCTTCGATCCTGATCCTGATGTGCGTCGGCGTCTACGTCATCAATGGCCGCCCGGTCGACCTCTGGGTGATGCTCGCCGCCGGCCTCGCGGGGTATTTCCTGGAGAAGGTGAACGTGCCGCTGGCACCGATCATCCTCGGGATGATCCTCGGCCCCATGGCCGAACAGAGCGTCCGCCGCGCCCTGCTGATCAGCCGCGGTGACGCAACAGAACTCTTGACCCGCCCGATTTCCGCGGCGCTGGCTCTTGCGACGCTCTTGGTGATTGCCTGGCCCATCGCCAAGGCGATGCGCCGTCGTCGCGGCACCAAGGCGGCGTGAGCCGGGGAACATTCTGCTCTGGAATGCGCGGCCGCTGATTTGTGAGGTGAGAAGCTCAACGAAATCAACGGCGGCGGAAAAATCAGCCACCCGGCGGCGCAAAAGCAGGCAGACGGACTATCGGTATCACTCGATCGCCTGTTGCACGGAGGGTTCGGTTCTGAGAGCCGCGACGAGATCGTGGAACCGGTCGCCCTGGATCAGAACATGCGCCCGCATCGCCTCTGATGCCGCGCTGTCATCACCATTTCGGATCGCGCACACCACCGCCTCATGTTCGTTGTAGGAGCGCTTCATCCGATTGCGGACCCGAAGCTGGATGCGGCGATAGGGTTGCAACATGGCGTGCAGTCGCAGCGCCTCTTGTGCGAGAAAGCTATTGTGCGTGGCGGTGTAAATACAGGCGTGAAAAGCCGAGTTCTCGGCATAGTAATCGTCGTACCGTTCGTCCTCCGCCATCCGGCGGCATCTTTCATGCAGTGACACCAATTCGGCCAGTTCCTCGTTCGTGATGCGGCGGGCGGCCAGTCTTGCGCAGGTGGACTCGAGTTCTGCCATCACCTCGAAGCGTTCGGCCAGCTCTTCGACGTTCCATTCCGATACGAATGTGCCGCGCTTTGCGTGAATCCGCACGAGGCCCGAGGCTTCGAGCTGCTGCAAGGCTTCGCGGATCGGCGTGCGGGAACATCCGAATTCTTCGGCCAGCTGTATCGGATCGAGCTTGGTGCCCGGCACGTATCGGCCGTCAACAATCGCGTTTTCAAGAGATTCGCGAATGCGGAGCGTGTTCGACACGTTGCTCATGGATGGGGGCCTCCGTTGTGAACTGGTTTGAAAAATAGAATATCTTACCTCATGCATCCACAGAATTCTTTGTTATATACAACAGAAGCGATTTCGTGTATAACGATGCCATCCACCAAGAGGAGATTCACCATGCCCGGCTCCAACATCGCTTTCCTCAACGAGCTTTTGCACAGCATCGGCGCACGCATCAGCGTGAAGGCCGAAGGCACAGGCCGGTCCTCTCTGCCCGCCGATCAACGCCTTGCGGATGCTTGCACCGAATTGATGCGGCACGCTGGCGAAGCCTTGCAGGTGGCCGTGGCGAGAGACGCGCTTGACGCCTATGGCAAGCTCGACCGGGCAGGGCAGGCGGATTTCTTCCGCAGCCTCCTGACCGACTACAGCGCAGATCCTGCGGCAATCCGAAGCGCGTTCGGCGCTTGGGACAAGACCCAGGACGAAGCCGACCTCGAGGCATTGTTCCGAGCGGTTGAGCCGCGTCGCCAGACCCTGTTGCGGCGTCTGAATTTCGCGCCCGGCGGCACGCTTCAGCTTGTTCGGATGCGCGCCGACCTGCTTGGCCTGATCCGCGAAGCCCCGGAGCTTCGGCCGCTCGACGCCGATTTCGGGCACCTGCTCGCGTCGTGGTTCAATCGTGGTTTCCTGGTGATGCGTCGCATCGACTGGAACACGCCTGCCGCGATTCTGGAAAAGATTGTCGCCTATGAAGCGGTGCATGAAATCCGTGACTGGGACGATCTGCGCCGCCGTCTCGATCCCGCCGACCGCCGCTGTTACGGCTTCTTTCACCCCGCCACCGGCGACGAGCCGCTGATCTTTGTCGAAGTCGCGCTGTGCCGGGGTATTCCCGACGCCATCGGCCCGCTGCTCTCAGATGCGCACGATGTCGAAGAGGGCGAGGCGGACTCTGCGGTTTTCTATTCTATCAGCAATTGCCAGCCGGGACTGAAGGGCGTGTCCTTCGGCAACTTCCTGATCAAGCAGGTGGTGCGGGATCTGTCCAGCCAGTTGCCGGGGCTGAAAAATTTCGTGACGCTGTCGCCCGCGCCGGAATTCTCGGGCTGGCTGTCCAAACAGACCGATCCTGCGGCACAGAGCCTCTCCAAAGAACTGGCCGAAGGCGGTTGGCAGAGTGACGACGCGGCGATCCAACGCCTTGCACCGCAGGTTCATCATTGGGCCGCGCGCTACTTCACCCAAGGCAAAACCGCCTCTGGCGCGCCCGTCGACCCGGTTGCGCGCTTCCATCTCGGCAATGGCGCGTCGGCCCATCGGGTCAACTGGCCCGCCGACCTCGCCGCAGGGGCGCTGAGCCGCGCGCATGGGGTGATGATCAACTATCTCTACGAACCCGAGCGGATCGAGGCGCAGCACGAAGCCTTTGTCACCGATGGCACCGTCACTTGCGGCCCAGATCTGAAACGCGCGCTGCGCAGCCAGAAGGCGACAGCCGAATGACATCTGATCCGACCTTCAGACCGGAAAGGGAAACCTTCATGTTCAAGACACTTCTCGACCTCTTTGCCCGGAATTGCGACGCCAACGGCGCCACGGTGCTGTTCGAACGGCCCGGTGAGCCGGACATTTCCTTTGCCGAGGCGATGGCCCAGGTCACGGCTTTTGCCGGCGTGCTGGAGGAGATCGGCGTTCAACCGGGCGACCGCGTAGCGGCGCAGGTGGACAAAAGCGCTGAAGCGGTGCTGCTGTATCTCGCCACGTTGCACCGGGGGGCGGTCTTCCTGCCGCTCAACACCGCTTATACCGGGGCTGAGATCGACTATTTCCTCGGCGATTCCGAGCCCGCGCTCTTTGTCTGCCGCCCTGAAACCCTGAGCCAGCACGCGGCTCGCGCCTCGGATCGGCTGACTGTCGAAAGCCTTGGCGGGGCAGGAGAAAGTACGCTTGCCGAACGCGCCCGCCGCGCCACACCGATCGAAACCCCGGTGGCGCGCAGCGCTGATGATCCGGCGGCGATCCTCTATACCTCTGGCACGACCGGCCGCTCCAAGGGGGCGGTGCTGACCCATGGCAACCTGGCGTCGAATTGTGCCGCGCTACTCGATGCCTGGCACTTTACCAGCGAGGATCGGCTGATCCATGCGCTGCCGATCTTCCACACCCATGGGCTGTTCGTGGCCTGCAACATGGCGTTGGCCGCCGGGGCCACGATGATTTTCCTGACCCGCTTCGATCCTGACGAGATCATTGCGGAAATGGCGGATGCGACGGTGCTGATGGGCGTGCCGACTTTCTACACCCGGTTGCTGAAATCGCCCCGGCTGGACGCCGTGACCACAGCCGGAATGCGGCTCTTTGTGTCCGGCTCTGCGCCGCTACTGGAAGAGGATCACCGCGCCTTTGAGCAACGCACGGGGTTTGCGATCCTCGAACGCTACGGCATGACCGAAACCTGCATGATCGCCTCGAACCCTTATGACGGTGCGCGACGCCCCGGCGCCGTCGGGTTTCCGCTGCCGGGGGTCGAGATCCGTATAACCGAACGCGAGACCGGTGCCGAACTGCCGCAGGGCGACATCGGCGCCATCGAGGTGCGCGGCCCGAACGTGTTCCAGGGTTACTGGCGCATGCCGGAAAAGACCGCGTCCGAGTTTCGCGCCGATGGATTCTTTATCACCGGCGACCTCGGGAGGATCGACGGTGACGGCTATCTGCGCATTGTCGGGCGCGACAAGGATCTGGTGATCACCGGTGGCTACAACGTCTATCCCAAGGAAATCGAGGCGCTGATCGACGACCTTCCGGGAGTTTCGGAATCCGCCGTGATCGGCCTGCCGCACCCCGATTTCGGCGAAGCTGTGACCGCCATCGTTGTCCCGCGCCCCGGCGAAGCGGTCGACGAGGCAGCCCTGCAAAACGGGCTTTCCAGCGTATTGGCACGCTACAAGCAGCCCAAGCGCGTGCTTTGTATCGAGGAACTGCCCCGCAACGTCATGGGCAAGGTGCAAAAGGCCGAGCTGCGCACGCGCTACAAGGATCTCTACCAAACGGCCAACTGACGCGCTTTGCGCGCCGGGCCGACAGATAATTTGAAAACTCAGTCAGGGGGAGGAACCCGCATGAACTCGCAACAAAACGATATTGCCTCGCAAGCGAGCAGCACCAATGAACTGGTCGAGATGACCGCGACCGAGGTGGTTGGCCTCTTGAAAAAGGGCGAGGTCACGCCGCTTGAGCTGGTCGACGCCGCCGCCGCGCGCATCGAGGCCGTCGAGCCGCAGATCAATGCCCTGCCGATCCGTTTCTTCGACGAAGCGCGCGACGCCGCCAAGGCGTTTGCGGCGCAAAAGGACCATCCGGGCGCCGGCCGTCCCGGCTGGCTCGCCGGTCTGCCGGTCGCGGTGAAGGATTACAACGACGTCGCCGGACAGATCACCACCTACGGCTCGCCGATCTTTGCCGAGAACCGGGTGGAAGAGTCCGACTATACCGTGGTCACGCTTGAGGAAAGCGGCGGCATCCCGATGGCGAAATCGAACGTGCCGGAGATCGCCGGTGCCAATACCTTCAACCCGGTCTTCGGCGCCACCCGCAACCCTTGGGATCTGACGCGCACTGTTGGCGGCTCGTCGGGCGGCTCGGCCTGCGCGCTTGCGGCGGGCGAGGCCTGGCTTGCCACCGGCAACGACCTCGGCGGCAGCCTGCGCATTCCCGCCAGCTATTGCGGCATCGTCGGGCTGCGCCCCAGTGTGGGCCGGGTGCCGCGTGGCAAGGGGCTTTTGCCGTTCGATCCGCTCTGGGTCGAAGGTCCGATGGCCCGCAATGTGGCCGATTGTGCGCTTATGCTCGACTCGCTGGCCCATGCGCATCCTCGCGATCCGCTGGCCATTCCGCGGCCCGAAAAACCCTTTGTCCAAGCCGTGAAAAACGCAAGTCCTCCCAAGCGCGTGGCCTACAGCCCCGATCTCGGCCTGTCGCTAGTCGATCCCGAGGTGGCCGAGATTTGCCGCAAGGGCGCACAGGGATTTGCCGATATGGGCACGACGGTCGAAGAGACCTGCCCGGATCTCGGCGGCGGCATCGACGCCTTCCAGACGCTTCGGGCGGTGCTCGTGGCCACGCTGCGCGGCGACCTGCTGGAAACCGACCGCGAGCGTGTCGCGCCGGAGATCATCTGGAACATCGAGAAGGGCCAGAACATTACCGCCGACGAGGTGCTGAGCGCCGAGCGGGTCCGCGCCCGCATCTTCCACGAAATGACCCGCTTCTTCGAGACCCACGATCTGCTGGCCTGCCCGACGGTGACCGTGCCGCCCTACAAGGTCGATCAGCGGTTCCCGACCGAGATCGGCGGTCAGACGCTGACATCCTACATCGACTGGATGTTCCTGACCTTCGTCATCACGCTGACCGGCTGCCCGGCGATCTCGATCCCCTGCGGCACGACGAAAGACGGTCTGCCCGTGGGCCTGCAACTGATCGGCAAGCCGCGCGGCGACTTCGATCTCTTGTCCTCGGCACATCTTTTGGAGGATGCGCTCGGTCTGGCCAAACAGATGCCGATCCTGCCGCGCAGCTGAGATCAATCCATCACAACGAGGGAGGAGAAACCTCATGTTCAAGGGTGCAACGCGCGCGTCGGTGCGCATGGTCGAAAGATATCTGCCGGACGCATTTGTTCTGGTGCTGATGCTGACACTGGTGGTCTTTGCCGCCGGGATGCTGGTCGAAGGCCAGAGCCCCATCGCAATGATGACCTACTGGGGAGAGGGGTTCTGGAACCTACTGGCGTTTTCAATGCAGATGGTGCTAATCCTCGTGACCGGTTTCGTCGTGGCCAGCACGCCGCCGTTCCGCAAGCTGTTGCGGGCGCTGGCGCGCCTGCCGCGCACGTCGGGGCAGGCCATCATTCTGGTGACACTTGTCTCGCTGGTCGCGGCATGGATCAACTGGGGTTTCGGACTGGTGATCGGCGCTTTCTTTGCCCGTGAATTGGGCCGTCAGGTGGAAGGGCTTGATTACCGTCTTGCCATCGCCAGTGCCTACAGTGGCTTCATGATCTGGCATGGCGGCCTGTCCGGGTCGATCCCACTGGTGATCGCGACCGAGGGGCATTTTGCGCAGGAGCTGATCGGTATCATCCCGACAAGTGAAACCCTGTTTTCGACCCTGAACCTTGGCATCCTGCTCGGGCTGCTGCTGGCGATCCCGCTGGTCAACCGCCTGATCATGCCCTCGCCGGAAGAGACCGTGACCGTCGATCCCGCGCGGCTGGCCGAGACCGAAGACGACGGCGCGGACAGCACGACCCTGGCGAATGGCATGGATGACAGTCGCCTGATTTCGATCCTCGCCGGGGGGCTTGGGCTGCTCTACGTCGCGCATTATTTCCTTGCGGCGGATGGCGGGCTGAACCTGAACATCATGAACTTCACGTTGCTCTTTGCCGGGATCTTGCTGCACGGACGTCCGACCCTGTTCCTCGCGGCGATGAAAAAGGCCATCGAAGGGGCCGGCGGCATCGTGATCCAGTTTCCCTTCTATGCGGGCATCATGGGCATGATGGTGGGGTCCGGTCTGGCGGTCACGCTGTCGAGCGGTTTCGTGGCGATCTCGACCGAACAGACCTTTCCGCTCTTTACCTTCCTGTCGGCGGGGATCGTCAATATCTTCGTGCCGTCAGGTGGCGGGCAATGGGCGGTGCAGGCCCCGATCGTTCTGGATGCGGCGGCGGCGCTTGGCGTCTCTCCGGCCCGCGCAGCACTGGCCGTAGCCTGGGGCGACACCTGGACCAACCTGATCCAGCCGTTCTGGGCGCTGCCGATCCTTGCCATTGCCGGGCTCTCGGCCAAGGACATCATGGGCTTCTGCTTGATCGTCCTTGTCGTGACCGGTGTGATCATCGGCGGCGGGCTGACCTTCCTGCCGTAGCCTGCTTGCCGGACCGCGCGCCTCGTGCGGTCCGGATATCATTGAAATGGGCGGTGCGCATCACCAGTGTCGGCTGCGCCGTACCTTGCCTGCCCGACCACACCCGAAGAGAGCGCCATGACAGACACACGCCCGTCCCTTAACAGTGATGATGTGCCCACTCCCTGCACCTGGGATGCCATGTCCCTGTCGCGCGCCATTCATGCCCGCGACATTTCGTGTCGCGAGGTCATGACCGCCTATCTCGGTCATATCGAAGCGGTCAATCCTCGGGTCAACGCCATCGTCTCGTTGCGTGACGGCGACGCCCTGTTGCACGAGGCCGATGCCCGCGACGCCGAGCTTGCGCGCGGGGTTTCGCGTGGCTGGCTGCATGGCATTCCGCAGGCGATCAAGGATCTTGCGATGACGGCAGGGCTGCGCACCACCTTTGGCTCGCCCCTTCTGGCCGGCAACGTGCCACAAACCGATTCCATCGTCGTTGAGCGGATGAAGCGCGACGGTGCCATCGTGATCGGCAAAACCAACGTGCCGGAATTCGGCCTCGGCTCTCATTCCTACAACCCTGTGTTCGGGGCCACCGGCAACGCCTATGACCCTGGCCTCTGCGCCGGGGGCTCTTCGGGCGGTGCGGCCGTGGCGCTGGCGCTGCGCATGCTGCCGGTGGCCGACGGCAGTGACATGATGGGGTCGCTGCGCAACCCGGCCGCCTTCAACAATGTCTACGGGTTTCGCCCGTCGTTCGGCCGCGTCCCCTTTGGCCCGGCGCCCGAGGTTTTTGGCCAGCAACTGGTGACCGAAGGCCCCATGGCGCGCACCGTGCCCGATCTTGCCCGCCTGCTTGCCACGCAGGCCGGTGCCGATCCCCGCGTGCCCCTGTCGCTCGACGAAGATCCGGCGATGTTCACCGCGCCGCTCGACCGCGATATCAACGGGCTGCGCATTGCCTGGATGGGCGACTGGAATGGTCACTTGCCGATGGAGCCCGGCATCCTGCCGCTCTGCGAACAGGCGCTCGCAACATTCCGGGATCTGGGGGCCGAGGTTGACGCGGCATTGCCCGACTTCGATCCCGACCGGCTCTGGCGCTGCTGGCTGACCCTGCGCCATTGGGGTGTGGCGGGTAGCATCGGCGCGTTTTATGACGACCCCGAGAAGCGCGAGATGCTGAAGCCGGAAGCGCAATGGGAAGTCGAAGGCGCGCTGTCGCTCACCGGGCGCGACATTCACGCCGCCAACGTCAGCCGCACAGCCTGGCAGGTCGCGTTGACCCGCCTGCTCGCGCGCTACGACGTCGTGGCCTTGCCAACCGCGCAGGTCTTTCCCTTTGCGATCGAGCAGAGCTGGCCACAGGAGATCGCCGGGCGCGGGATGGACACCTATCACCGCTGGATGGAGGTGGTGATCCCCGGGTCGCTGTCAGGCCATCCGGTCATTTCGATCCCGGCGGGCTTCAACACATCCGGTTTGCCGATGGGCCTGCAACTGATCGGGCGGCACAGGGGAGACCTCGACTTGCTGCGGATTGCGCGCGCCTATGAACGCGCGGCAGGCCCTGATTTTACGCGCCGGCCCTGGTAAGTCGTCCGACCAGACAGCTCGCCAGTCGCACACGATCGCCGATTTTCCCGAACCGACTCGTCATCAAGGGAGAACCGGTCAGATTTTCCTTGATAGTAAGGCAATTCGACCGAGGATTCAGGAAAATAAGGCCGCAATCGACTTCAGTTTGGGCTTTAATCGTTTAGAACCCTGGATACCCAGCAGCCGCAATCAAGCGGCGCGGTGACACTTGGAAATGGGACGTTCCTGAAATGGCGAGCCAAGGCTTTCTTGAAGACGTGAATGACATGTTCGATGCGGCAGTCTCCCAATGCGACCTGCCGGAAGGGCTGGCCGAGAAGATCAAGGTCTGCAACGCGACTTATGTCACCCGTTTCGGTGTCCGGCTACGGGGCCGGATGCATACCTTCACCGGCTGGCGCTCTGTCCATTCCAGCCACAACCGGCCCGCCAAGGGCGGTATCCGCTTTGCCCAGGATGCCGACCAGGATGAGGTCGAAGCGCTGGCGGCGCTGATGACCTATAAATGCGCACTGATGCGTCTGCCTTTCGGCGGCTCGAAAGGTGCGCTGCGCATCGATCCTTCGGAATGGAGTGAGGTCGAGCTGGAAAAGATCACCCGCCGGTTTGCCCAGGAACTGCTGGCGCATGAGTTTCTGAGCTCCGCATCAAACGTGCCTGCGCCCGACATGGGCACGACCGAACTCAACATGATGTGGATCGCTGACGAGTACCGCCGCAGCCGGCCCCAGGATGTCAATGCGCTGGCCTGTGTCACGGGCAAGCCGGTCGGCGGCGGCATCGAAGGCCGGACCGAGACCACGGGCCGCGGCGTGCAATTTGCGATGCGCGAGTTCTTTCGCCACGAAAGCGACCGGGGTGATAGGGAGCGGAACACGCGATCCAGCACAGCAGCGCCGCAACAAAGACCCCCATGACGGAGATCTGTTCGGCGAAGCCCCCCCAGGATAAGCGTGTTGGTCATGCGGTGGCAGTTAGGAGCGCGGCGCTCAATTGTCAAACCGAAGGCTTGCAATCGGCGGTTTCGCACCGCTGGATCTGGGAAAATTCTCGTGACGGCGCCGCCGGGCAGAACCAGCAAGAAATCCAGGTCCAGCGAGGGCCGGTGGCAATCGCCATTCGCCCCGGTTTCAGTGCCGGTTCAGCTTTTCAGGGTCCGCAGCCGCGTCATTGCTGCCCGCCGCAGATCCGGAGGAGTAAAGGCCACGATCAGCACCAGCAGGTCTATGGCCAGGATGGTGGTGGCAATCGGCCGCTCGAGGATGAACCAGGCGCCATTGTCGGAAAACAGCAGCGTCCGGCGGAAGCTGCCCTCGGCAATCGGCCCGAGGATCAGCCCGATCACGATCGGCGCCAGCGGATAGCCGTAGCGCCGCAGCCCGAAGCCCAGCACGCCGAAGACCAGCATCACCCAGAGGTCATCGACCCTGGACTGTACCGAATAGACCCCGACAATCGACAGCAGCAGCACCGTCGGCACCAGGTATTGCTTGCGCACTTTCAGCACCCGCACAAACAGCGGCGTCATCAGCATGCCGACAAAGAACAGAACGACGTTCGATACAAGGAAAGCGAGGAAGATGCCGCCTACAGCGTCGCCCGACAGCGCGAACATCTGCGGCCCGGGCACCAGTCCCAACAGCAGCAGTGCGCCGAGCAGAACCGCGGTGGCCGCGTCGCCGGGAATGGCCAGCGCCAGCGTCGGGATCATCGCGCCGCCGCAGGCGGCATTGTTGGCCGACTCGGTCGCCACCACGCCGCCCTCGGCGCCTTCGCCATAGGGCGCGTCGCCTTTCAGCGGGCGGCTGCGGGCGATGGCATAGGCGGTAAACGACGCGATGATGCCAGAGGCGCCCGGCAGCGCGCCAAAGAACACGCCGATGGTCGAGGAGCGCAAAAGGTTCTTCCAGTGCCGCAGCGCCATCCAGAGCGCGCGCATGGACACCCGCACCGCCTGCACCTCTGGCTTCTTGCGAAACCCGCCTTCGAGGATCTGAAACGCCGCCTCGGACAGGGCAAAGAGCCCGACGATGATCGCTACGATATGGATGCCGCCAGACAGCGCATTGGTGCCGAAGGTAAAGCGCGCCGCGTTCGACAGCGGATCGCTGCCCACCATGGCGATCAGCACGCCAAGCGCGCCGGTCATCAGCCCCTTGATCGTGCTCTCGTTCGACACCACCGAGATCGACAGCAGCCCGGTGATCGCCAGCGCGAAATACTCCGGCGGGCCGAAGTTCGTGGCCACCGCCGCCAGCGCCGGGGCGCCGAGGATCATCACGATACCGCCGAGGACGCCGGCCAGGGCGGAAGAGGCAATCGCCAGCCCGATGGCATCCGCCGCCCGGCCGTTTTTCGCCATCGGAAAGCCGTCAAGCAGGGTCGCGGCGGCCAGCGGCGTGCCGGGGATGCGCAGCACGATGGCCGAGATCGCCCCTCCGCAGGAGCCCGCGACAAAGATCGACATCAACATGCCCATCCCCGCCACCGGCTGCATGTGAAAGGTCACCGGCAGCATCAGGATGATGCCGATCAGCGGCCCGAGGCCCGGCAGCACGCCCACCACCATGCCGATCACCGTGCCGAGGATCACCCCCCCGATCACCTGCCAGGACTGGAAGCTGTCGAGCCCGGCGAGAAGAATGTCGAACATGGCGCGCGTCCTTACAGCGAGAGACCGAACCGCCCGTGCGGCAGGACCACACGCAACAGCTCTTCAAAGACATAGCCCACCGCCAAAGTCATCAGCACAGCGACCAGCGCCGCGATCCAGACCGGCCGGGACTTGAGCAGCAGGAACAGCGCCAGCAGAAATGCCGCCGTCGCCGGGTAGAAACCGATCACCGGCAGCACCAGCAAGTAGGCCAGCAGCACCATCGTGCCGACGCCACAACGCCAGGCGGTATCGCGTGTGCTGCCGTGCCGGAACTCGGCACTCAGCACAACGCGGCGGCGCAGCAGTTGCAGGAATTGAAGGCCGCAGAGCCCGAGGATCATGTTGGCCACCAGCCGCGGAAACAGCGCAGCATTGTTGACCGCGTCGCCATCGGCATAGCCGGCCGCGGTAAGCGGTCCGTAAATCTGTTGGTAGACAAAAAGCGCCAGAGCCGTGAAGGCCGCCAGCATGACCCATTCCCCGGGTGCCACGCGGTCCACCACCTCTGGGCCGGTGTCGCGATCCGGTGTCGCTGTCTCGGTCATCCTCGCCTCCCTTTTCATATGTGGGCCGCACCGGTTGCTCCGGAACGTCCCTGTTTCAGCTGTGAGTGGCTTACTTCTTCAGTTGCTCGGCTTCCCAGGTGATGGCGTCCTTGGCCGCCGCAATCTGGTCACCGATGGGCCCGACGATCTCTTCGTAGCGCTCCGGCGGATACATCGTCGGCAGGAAGCCTGCCGCTTTCAGTTTCTCCTGCACCTCGGGCCGGTTCAGCGCCGCTTCCATCGCGGTGTTGAGCGTGTCGACGATCTCCGCCGGCGTGTCCTTGTGCACGAGGAACCAGTTCCAGCCCGAGGGCGCAAGCCCGGTAAGACCGATGTCGACGCCGACCTCGTCAAGCGTCGGGGTATTCTCGTCATAGGCCGCGGCCACGTCCTTTTCGTTGGTGAAGGCCACCAGCGTCTTGAAGGCGTCCTTGTTGGACTGGAATGTGATCGGGTCGTTGAAGCTGAAATCCAGCAACCCGCCGCGCAGGTCCTTGAAGGCATCGCCATCCTGCGGATAGGGGATGTTGCGGGCATAGACGCCCTCGGTCTGCATCATCTTGGCCAGCACCATATGGGGGATATTGCCGATGGAGCCGGAGGAATAGCGCGCCTTGCCGGGGTTGTCCTTCAGATATTGGATGAAGGCGTCGTAATCGGGGAAGCGCTCGTCATCCTTGCGCACCACCACGGCGAAAGGCACGCGGGTGGCCGACCACAGCGGGGTGAAATCTTTGTGGGTGAACTCGGTGTTGCCGGCCAGCGGCTGCAGCACCAGCGGCGCCACCCAGCCATCGATCAGCGTATAGCCGTCGGCGGGCTTTTCCAGCGCGGTGTTGAAGGATTTAACACCGGCCGCACCGGGGGTCGAGACAACGCTGATATTGGTGCCCAGCTCGTCGCCCATGGCATTGGTGATGATCTGCGCCATGGCAAAGGCAGAGCCCGGCCCCCAGGGGAACATCATCTCGATGTTGCGCGAGGGGTAATCCTCGGCGGCGGCGACCGGACCGGCGAAGGGGCCGATCAGGGCCGCGACGGCGGCGGTTTTGATGAGGGTCTTGAGCATGTGTCCTCCCTTGGGATCTTGCTGTGGTGTTTGATTTCTCAGGTTGCGCCTTGCAGCGCGGGCGACACGGCACAGGCCGCGTCACTGCTGGACCGGGCGACCTGGGCCGCGCCGGCGACATAGATCGTGGTGCCGGTGGTAAAGCTGTTGTCGGGTGCCAGAAGGAACAGCGCCGGGCGCACCACGTCCTCTGGGCTGCCCGCGCGGCCGGCCGGGTTGGCACTGCGGACGAACTCCTGCCATCCGGCGCGGTCCTCGCGGCGAAAGGCGTTGCGGTCGGTCTGGATCAGTCCCGGCGCGATATTGTTGATCATCACGTTGTCGCGGGCGCATTGCACCGCAAGGTTTTCCACCAGGTTGCGCAGCGCCGCCTTGGTCATCGCATAGATCGGCATCTCCGCCCCCGGGGCCACCTCCTGCACCGAGCCGATGGTCAGGATGCGGCCATATTGCTCGGCCTGCATACGCGGCAGCACCGCCTGCAACAGCGCCACATTGGCGGTGACATTGACCTGCAGCTGCGTGGCGATGTCCGTGGGCGTCTGCCGCCAGAACACCTTATTGACCTGGGCGCTGGCCGAGAGCACCAGCGTGTCGATCACGCCGATTTCGCGGGCGCAATCGGCAATCAGCCGCTCCGGCGCGCCGGGCTCGGCAATGTCACTCTCGATGGCCATTGCCTGGCCACCGGCCTGGGTGATCTCAGCCACCAGCGCCTCGGCGGCGCCGGCATGGCCGGCGGCGGCATCGGCCTTGGCGGAATAGGAGATCACCACCCGCGCCCCGGCGGCGGCCAGCCCCCCGGCAATTGCGGCGGCAATGCCGCGGCTGGCCCCGGTCACGAGGGCGGTTCGGCCGGTAAAGCCTGTCTCGGCGGTCATGGGCGTATCCCCTGTCTGTCCTGTATCTGTCATGCGTCCGGCCCTGCGCCGGGGGTCCCGGTGAAAGAGGCCATGCCCTTGCGCGTCCCGGCCTCGGCCGGCACCAGCGCACTTGTCTCGGGCACGAAACCGAAGCCCGCAGCCGTCGCCGTGGCCACCCGTCCCTGCGCCATCGCGGCGGATGTCGGGCGGATACGGGCGGTCATCTCGCTTTCGCCGATCTGGCGCTCGAGGATGAGGAAGCCGGGCAGGCTCGCCGCCAACTCGACCGAGATCGCATCCAGCACCGGGCCCACCGGGTTATGCAGAGAGGCTGAGACGCCAGAGGCGGCGGCAAGGCGCAGCATGGCCATGCCCTCCTGGACCCCGGTCAGGCGCAGGTCGGGAAGAACCACATCATGGCCGCCATCGGCGATCAGCGCGGTCATCCCGGCGCTATCGGTGACATTCTCGCCCCCGGCCAGCCGCGCCCCGCCGGCGTGACAGGCGGTGCGCAGCCGGCGTTGATTCTCGGGCGTGGTCAGATGCATGGCGGTCACATCCTCGATCCAGGCAACGCCCATGCGGCAGAGCTCGGCAATCACCTGCTGTGCGCCATGCAGATCGAAGCGCTCGTGGCAATCGACAAAGACATCCGCATCAGTGCCCAGCTCGGCCCTCACGGCATCGACCCGCGCCAGCCCCTGCTCCAGCACTGCGCGGCGCTCGGGCCAGTCGAGCCGGTCCCAGCGATAGCCGTCAAACGGCGCGATCTTGACGGCGCAGGCGCCGGTGGTGTCGATCACCTGCCGCGCCCGGGCGGCAAAGCCCGCCGGGCTGCGATCGGCAATCCCGCGGTTGATATTGGCATAAAAGGGCACCGCATCGCGGCGCGCGCCGCCCAGCATCTCGGCCAGAGGCAGGCAGCCGCGGCGCGCCGCAAGGTCGAGCCCTGCCTGCTCCAGCGCGCTCAACAGCGCCCGGCGGCCCGGGGCAATCTCGACCTGTTGCAGCGCCGAGAGCAGCGGCTGAACGCCTTGCACATCGCCGCCCCGAACCAGGTCGGACAGATGCGCCACCAGCCCGGTGATCTCGGCCTCGTTGCCGAAAGAGGTCGCCTCGCCCCAGCCCTCCCGCCCGGCGCCATCGCGCAGACGCAGCAGCAACCAGACGGTCTTGTCCGACACGTCGGCACGCCAGAGCGTGACATCTGCAAGGGCTGTTCGCTGGGTCATTTCGTCCTCCTCCCCACAATGTGGAACACTTCTGTAATTGTGTCAACATGTGAACCATTGCGCAGTTTGCTCTCTTTATGTGATACACTTGGGTGACGGACGGTGACGAAACCAAAGGACGAGGCGCATGCAGATCGACGACCCTCTCGAAAATGCCGAGGATGTGCCGGGCGCACAGTCGCTCACCCGCGGAATCGATCTTCTCTTGCTGCTCGGACGCTCTTCGCCCCTGACTTTCCGGCAGATTCAGGATCACCTCGGCCTCTCCAAGGGCTCGCTGCACCGGCTGCTCTCGGCGCTGCGCTCGCGCCGTCTGGTGCGCTATGACCGCGACAACCGTCGCTATGCGATCGGCGCCACGGTGATGTCGCTGGCGCGCGGCGCTCTCGACCGCGATTCGACGGTGCGCGCCTGCCAGGCCGAGATGTCGCGACTGTCGCAACTGCTGAAAGTGCCCTGCTGCCTCTATGTCAGCGACGACGATTCGGTCTTCGTGCTCGACGCCGCCGATCCAGCCGGCCGTACCATTCGGGTCTGGCCGCGCCTCACGCTGGAAAGCAGCACGCCGGGGCAGGCGATGCTGGCCGGGCGCCCGGCGGGGCAAAAAAACGAATGGTCCGCTGATTTGCAACGCATCCTCAGCAAGGCCCGCGCGCTGGGCTATGTCGCCAGCGATGGCGATCCGCTGGCGGTGGCCGCCCCGGTGCTCGATGGCGAGGGCACGGTGGTCGGCGCGCTCTGCTGCCAGTTCGACGCCGCCGGCACCCGGCCCGACCGGCTGCACGAGGCCGGCCAGATGATCCGCGAGGCCGCGCGCCGCGCCTCGCACCACGTGGGCGTCACCCAAAAGCTCAACGAACAGGTGATCGCGCCTCGCCCCAAGACCGGCTTCGAGGGCAAGGTGCACGACACCGGCCGCGACTACGTCGGCGAAAGCCCGAGCTGGTGCGAGAGCACCGGCCGGCTCTGGTGGCTTGACGTGCTGGCCCCGGCGCTGCGCTGGCTGGATGTCGAGACCGGCGCCAGCGGCCGCAGCCTGCTCGACGGGCTGACGGGCGGGCTGGCGCTGACCACCGGCGCGGAACTTCTGCTCACTGGCGAGAACGGGCTGTCGCTCTTCGACCCCGCCAGCGGCCAGCAGACCCCGCTGATCGACCCCGAGGCGCATCGCCCGGAGAACCGCTTCAACACGGTGGGCGTCGATCCCGAGCAACGGCTCTGGACCGGCACGATGCCGCTCGACAATCTCGAAAAGAGCGGCACGCTCTACCGCATTCACCCAGATCTCACGACCGAGATCATCCAGCCCGAGATTTTCCTGCCCAAGAACACTGCCTTCAGCCGCGGCGGCCGCCACGCCTATCTGACCGAACAGGACCCGGCCGAAGGCCGCGCGGTGCTGATGTCTTACGAGCTTGACGAGGACGGCCTGCCATTGTCGCGGCGTGCGTTGCTGGAGGGTTCGGATGCAGAGGGCCAGCCCGCCGGCCTGACCATCGATGCCGAGGATTGTCTCTGGGTTGCCATGCGCGGCGGCTGGTCGGTGCTGCGGCTCGATCCGGAGGGCCGCGAACTGGCGCGCCATGCGCTGCCGGTGCCGATGCCCACGGCGCTGACCTTCGGCGGGCCGGACCTTGGCAGTCTCTTTGTCACCTCGACCTACCTGCGCCTGCCGCCTGGCTACAACGACATTGCCCCGCTCTCGGGGCGGCTGATCGAACTGCGCCCCGGCGTGACCGGGCGCGCGCCCACCCGTGTGAAACTGGAAAGACCCTGATGACCGACTACACCTTCACCCCGCGCCACGAAGCCCTTGCTCTTACCGGCGAGGTGCCGCTCTGGGATGCGACGCGCGACTGTCTCTGGTGGCTCGACATCCAGGGCCAACGCCTGCTGAGCCACCAGCCCGGCGGCAAAAACAGCGCCATCCCCTTGCCTGGCCAATGCGGGCTGATCGCGCTGGCGGAGAGCGGACGGCTGGTGCTGGGGCTGGAAGACGGGCTGGTGGCGCTCGATCCCGAGGCGATGGTCTGGGAACGGATCAGCGATACTGAGGCCGATGCGCCTGAGCGCAGGCTGAACGACGGCAAGCCCGACCGTCAGGGGCGGCTCTGGTTCGGCTCGATGGATGTGTCCGGCAAGGGCGTGCCCTCGGGTGGGCTGTTCCGGCGCGACCGCGATGGCCGCATCGAGAAGGTGCTGAGCGACATTGCCATTCCCAACGCCATCGTCGGCGATCCGCAGGCTGATGCAATTTGGTTCACCGACACCCCGACGCGCAGGCTCGAACGCTTCGATCTCGACGCGGATGGCGGCATCGCCCGCCGAAGCACCCTGCTTACACTGCCCGAAGGCAGCCATCCCGACGGCATGTCCATGGACGGCGAGGGCAAGCTCTGGCTGGCGCTGGTGGGTCCGGGCGAGTTGATCCGCATCGACCCGGCGAGCGGCGAGATCTGCCACCGCCTGAGCCTGCCGGTGCACCGCCCGACTATGGCGATCTGGAGCGACAGGAGTCTTTTTGTCACCAGTCAGCGACGGTTCCTCGACGCCAAGGCGCTGGCGCAGCAGCCTTTGGCAGGCCAGCTAATCGGTGCTGACGGGTCCTGCGGCACCGGGCCTACGATGCGTGTGGCCGGGGTTTGACTCGCGCCGCCACTTGGTGGAGAGTGTTTCGCTTGAACGCGACCGGGCTCTGGAGGTCGAGCGATGACGGCCGTCGAACCAGATTGAAGATCCGGTCGATGTATCCGGCGATGGCGTTTTCGGCAGGCTGGCGGGGGCTTTGTCAGGTTGCCGGACCCCAAGTGCTACGATTCGCCATCACGGTTTTCAGGCGGCCAGATCCGCGGCATAGTCGGTCCAAAGTCTGAACGCGTCAGACCTCGCATGACGGTATGACCGGGCGGTCAGAACGGCGGTGAGAAAGTCGACCACGGTAGCGGCGGGATGAGCCCGCTGCGGGCGGCGTAAAAGTCGTCCACTTTTACCCTTTCTGGCGGCAGGGAGGGTGGGAGGGTTTTCACCGTGGATTTGTATCGGAAGGTTCGTCTGGCTTGTTCAGAAGGCATGAGTCAGCGCGAGGCTGCGCGTCAGTTTGGGGTTTCCCGCGACTGAGCTACCCCCCGAAATTCGGACACTGACATAAGCTACGATTTGCAGTCTGCTGATCTTCGACGAGAAGGAGATCAGAGATGTCGAAACGCAAGCAGCACGCGCCTGAGTTCAAGGCGAAAGTCGCGCTGGAAGCCCTGAAGGGCGAGGAGACTGCCGCCGAGCTGGCGAGCCGGTTCGGGGTGCATCCGACGATGATCCACCAATGGAAGCGAGCCCTGCTCGAAGGCGCGTCCGGCGTGTTCGAGCGCGGGAGCCGCAAGAAGCCGGAGATTGACGAGGAGCAGGTGAAGGAGCTTCACGCCAAGATCGGGGAGCTGGCGGTGGCCAACTCTTTTTTGGAACGAAAGCTGAAGCCTTGGGGCGGGAAGTGAGGCGCGGCATGATCGAGCCTGACCACCCGGATCTGTCGATTGGGCAGCAGTGCAAGCTGCTGTCGATCGCGCGCTCGTCTTTCTACTACACGCCCAAGGGCGAGTCTGAGCAGAACCTCGGCCTGATGCGGCAGATCGACGAGCAGTTCTTGGAGACCCCGTTCTTCGGTGTCCGGCAAATGACCTGGCACCTGCGGAACGACGGACACACCGTGAACGAGAAGCGGATACGCCGGCTGATGCGCCTGATGGGGCTCATGCCGATCTACCAGAAGCCCAATACCAGCAGGCCGGCGAAGGGGCACAAGACCTATCCCTATCTGCTGAGAGGCCTGCATGTGGATCGCCCGAACCAGGTCTGGTGCTCGGATATCACCTACCTGCCCATGCGCTGCGGGTTCCTATACCTCGTGGCGATCATGGACTGGCACACCCGCAAGGTTCTGGCCTGGCGAATCTCGAACACGCCCCCTCTCGGTGTTTGCGTGCAAACACCTGCCGGTCAAAGGGAGGCCGACTTCTGTGTCGAGGCGCTGAACGAGGCCATCCACAAGTTCGGCCCGCCCGAGATAATGAATACGGATCAGGGTTCTCAGTTCACGTCCTTCGCCTGGACGGACCGGCTGCGCCGGTCTGGTGTGCGGGTCTCGATGGATGGGAAAGGTCGGTTCCTCGACAACATCTTCATCGAACGGCTATGGCGCACCCTGAAATACGAATGCGTCTATCTGCATGCCTGGGAGACCGGTTCGGAGACGAAGGCGTGTGGATCGGCATCCAATTGTGGGTCCGACTCAATTTCTGTGGTGCCA
>NZ_JARAML010000031.1:0-54819 GCF_028807375.1 Marinovum sp. PR37
GGGCTCCGGTCGCGGTTGGATGAAAGTTCCGTGGCAGGTCATGACCAACATGATGAGCGAAAGCAGCAACCCTAGCTCGACAAGCACAAAGGAGAGTGTCACCATTAGCCCTAGGATAAATACAACTGCAGCAACAACGCCGAACCGGTACGACCCATGGTCCCTGCGGCTGAATCTGTCCTTCTGATTGACTACAATTCTGGCAAGCTCGGGGTCTTTATCAGCAAGTCGCCGCAAGGAGTCTATCTCATTGGCGTGAAGGTGAAGATTGTCTATGTTGAGGACGCGGGTTTCGCCTGCGCCCTCTTGTTTGTCCGTCGAATTTTCGGGGTCAAGAGGCTCGTTTGACATGCCAAGTCTTGTTGCAGCGCACCAAAACTACGGACCGCTTTTCACTCTTCATATCTTGGCCTTCGACGCGCACTTGGCTACGGTCTCCGAACATTGATCCCGCAGCGTTGCGCAGGTGCTTAAGGGTTAGAGTGTCATCAAAACCCTTCTTGAAGTGCTTCCTGCTAAGTGTAACCGACATTTTCTCCACCCCGCATTTTCATGCTTTTCCTCAATATAGGATTAAACCCCACCTTTAGCCAAGGCATGACAGAAATGTGTTCACGAATGGTTACGCTCTCGCCCGCTACCAGAAACCCGAACTCGCCACCACCAAAGGCGGGCTAGCAGGAAACGAGCGGATATCAGAGCACTTGAATGCGGTCCCCTCCGCGTTGCGCTTGTCGCCGCAGCGAATGGGCTGGCTGTTGGTGGCCTGCCGAATCAGCGCTGCGCGGAAGGCGCGCAGATCGAGAATCCACCAGCTATCGAAGCATGTGCTTCTGCTGAGCGCGTGCCCGTAAATCACCCGCTCGCCTTTGCCGGTCACGATTTTGGATAGTTCTGTTTCACCGCCATATGCCGCTTCGGTGCGGATGGTGAATACATGCGGGTATCGCCGGAATACACGCGAGGCGCCGCCGGACAGGTCGGCGGGGCCATGTCCATTCGGGCCGGTCCGGCCGCAGGCAATTGGCCGAGGCCCCGAAGGGCCCCGGCCGGAGAGTCAGGTTACTGCCAGGACTTGATCAGCTCGTCATAAGCGATCGTCTCGGGCTCTTCGTCCTCGTTCTGAAGCTTGGCATAGGGCGCGCCATCCTGGCTCAGCCAGTGTGACGGTTCCATTTCCTCGTTCATGACCGGGCCGATGTCGCCCTGGATGCCGGCACGTTCCAGACGCTCGAGCACGCGCTCCTGGTCGGCGCAGAGGCTGTCGAGCGCTTCCTGCGGGGTTTTCGCACCGGACATGGCGTCACCGATGTTCTGCCACCAGAGCTGTGCCAGCTTCGGGTAATCCGGCACGTTGGTGCCGGTGGGCGACCACGCGACACGTGCGGGCGACCGGTAGAATTCCACCAGACCGCCCAGCTTGTCGGCACGTTCAGAGAAGCTGTCGTGCTGGATCGTCGACTCGCGGATGAAGGTCAGACCGACATGCGCCTTCTTGACGTCCACGGTTTTCGAGGTGACGAACTGGGCATAGAGCCAGGCCGCCTTGGCACGGTCGACCGGGGTCGATTTCATCAGCGTCCAGGAGCCCACGTCCTGATAGCCGACCTTCTGGCCGTCTTTCCAGTAGACGCCATGCGGCGAGGGGGCCATGCGCCATTTCGGCGTGCCGTCCTCGTTCATCACCGGCAGGTCGGGCTCGACCGTGGCGGCAGTGAAGGCGGTGTACCAGAACATCTGCTGCGCGACATTGCCCTGCGCCGGGATCGGGCCGGCCTCGGAGAAGGTCATGCCGGCGGCGGCCGGGGGCGAGTACTTCTCGAGCCATTCGATCGCCTTGGTCACCGCGTAGACGGCGGCAGGCGCGTTGGTGGCGCCGCCGCGTGCGACGCAGGAACCGGTGGGCTGCGAGTTCTCGTTCACCCGGATGCCCCATTCGTCGACCGGCAGGCCGTTGGGCTCTCCGACGTCGCCCATGCCGGCCATCGACATCCAGGCATCGGTGTAGCGCCAGCCGAGGCTCGGGTCTTTCTTGCCGTAGTCCATGTTGCCAAAGACTTCGCCATCGACACCCATGTGGCTCAGGTCACGGCCGGTAAAGAATTCGGCGATGTCCTCATAGGCCGACCAGTTGACCGGAACGCCAAGCTCGTAGCCGAACTGTTCCTGGAAATCGGCCTTGTTCTTCTCGTCGTTGAACCAGTCGTAGCGGAACCAGTAGAGGTTGGCGAACTGCTGGTCGGGCAGCTGATAGAGCTTGCCATCGGGCGCGGTGGTGAACTGCGTGCCGATGAAATCGTCGAGATCGAGACCGGGGTTGGTCACATCCGCGCCTTCGCCGGCCATCCAGTCGGTCAGATTGCGCGCCTGCTGATAACGCCAGTGGGTGCCGATCAGGTCGCTATCGTTGATGTAGCCGTCGTAGATGTTCTCGCCCGATTGCATCTGGGTTTGCAGCTTCTCCACGACGTCGCCTTCGCCGATCAGGTCATGGGTGACCTTGATGCCGGTGATCGCGGTAAAGGCCGGGGCCAGCACCTGGCTTTCGTATTCATGGGTGGTGATGGTTTCCGACACCACCTTGATCTCCATGCCGGCCATCGGTGCGGCGGCATCGATGAACCACTGCATCTCGGCTTCCTGATCGGCGCGGCTCAGCGACG
This sequence comes from Marinovum sp. PR37, assembly GCF_028807375.1. Classification (NCBI taxonomy): domain Bacteria; kingdom Pseudomonadati; phylum Pseudomonadota; class Alphaproteobacteria; order Rhodobacterales; family Roseobacteraceae; genus Marinovum; species Marinovum sp. PR37. The sequence goes on from NZ_JARAML010000031.1 coordinate 2,664, forward strand.
ACAGATCACCGATTTCGCTGTCAAGGAAGGCTGTTGCCTCTTCCATGCCGGCGAAGGCGGCGCTCCCGAGCAATGACAGGGCCATTGCCAGGGATGTGGTTGATTTCAACTTCAAGTTCATAATTTTCCTCCCAATTGTAGGAACTTGGTTGCTTCGAAGACGGCGCCCTGTGGGGTTTCTCAGGTCCCCTCGGGGCGTCGCCGGTTGCCTGTTACACCCAGCGGAACACCGCTGCGGCATAGATCAGGCAGACGATCAGCGCATAAGGTTGGTTTGCGCCGACCAATCCAAGCCAGGCCAGATTGATGAAGGCCGAGCCGAGAAGGGTGATGAAGAGGCGGTCGCCCCGTGTGGTTTCGATCCTGAGGATGCCGGTGCGCGGCGTCTCGGGAAACTTGATCGCGAGGATCGTGAAGGTGATGAGCAGCGAGGCGATGACCATAAAGAAGATCGCCGTCGGCCAGGTCCATGCCATCCAGTCCATTAGTTGTCCTCCCCTGCGATAGATTTGAGAATTGCGCCTTCGTTCCCGGGTATGATCTGGGGGCATTTGGCCGCCCGCGCGGGTATCATCCACCCGCTGGACCCGGGGGTGACATGCGAAGGGTTAAGGAAACTTTGCATCACACCCTCCCCAGGGCAAAGCCCTTGGCGATGTAGTTGCGCACGAAGTAGATCACCAAGGCGCCGGGCACGATGGTCAGCACCCCGGCGGCGGCCAGCACGCCCCAGTCGATCCCGGCGGCGCCCTGCGTCCGGGTCATGATGGCGGCGATCGGCTTGGCGTCGACGGTGGTTAGCGTCCGCGACAGAAGCAGCTCGACCCAGGAGAACATGAAGCAGAAGAAGGCCGCCACACCGATGCCCGAGGCGATCAGCGGCATGAAGATCTTCACGAAGAACTTCGGAAAGCTGTAGCCGTCGATATAGGCGGTTTCGTCGATCTCCTTGGGTACGCCGCGCATGAAGCCTTCGAGGATCCAGACCGCCAGCGGCACATTGAACAGCGTATGCGCCAGCGCCACGGCGATATGGGTGTCGAAGAGCCCGACCGAGCTGTAGAGCTGGAAGAAGGGCAGGGCGAAGACCGCCGGCGGCGCCATACGGTTGGTCAGCAGCCAGAAGAACAGGTGCTTGTCGCCCATGAAGTGATAGCGGCTGAAGGCATAGGCTGCGGGCAGGGCCACAACGAGGCTGATCACCGTGTTGATCGTCACGTAGATGATCGAGTTGACGTAGCCCAGATACCAGGCCGGATCGGTCAGGATGGTCTGGTAGTTGGCCAGCGTCAGGTTGCGCGGCCAGAGGGTGAAGGTGTTCAGGATCTCCGAGTTGGTCTTCAGGCTCATGTTCAGCAGCCAATAGATCGGCAGCAGCATGAACAGCAGATAGAGCGTCATGACGATCAGCGAGCCGTTGGGCCGGAACTTGCGGCGGGTCTTGGTGGCGGTGCTGTCGGTGACGTTGCCGGGGATCGAGGCCGCGCCGGGGGCAGAGGTGGTATCGGTCATTGCAGCGGTCCCTTGTTGCTTGCGGCGTTCTCGGGCTTGACCCGGGGAACTCTTGGCTGGGAGGCCCTCGGGTCAGGCCCGAGGATGACGGTGACTCTGTCGGGAAAACCCATCCTTAGCCCTCCTGTTTGTCGAGGTTGGTCATCACGGTGTAGAACACCCAGCTGACCAGAAGGATCACGAGGAAATACATGATCGAGAAGGCCGCCGCCGGACCGAGGTCGAACTGTCCCAGCGCCATTTTCACCAGGTCGATCGACAAGAGCGTGGTGGCATTGCCGGGGCCGCCGCCAGTGACGACGAAAGGCTCGGTATAGATCATGAAGCTGTCCATGAACCGGAGCAGGATGGCGATCATCAGCACGCCCATCATCTTGGGCAGCTCGATGAAGCGGAAAACTTTCCAGCGGCTGGCCTGATCGATCTTGGCCGCCTGATAATAGGCGTCGGGGATCGATTTCAGCCCGGCAAAGGCCAGCAGGGCCACCAGCGAGGTCCAGTGCCAGACATCCATCACGATGATGGTGATCCAGGCGTCCAGCGTGTCCTGCGTGTAGTTGTAGGAGATGCCGAGCGCATCCAGCGTATAGCCCAGCAGGCCGATATCGACGCGGCCGAAGATCTGCCAGATGGTGCCGACCACGTTCCACGGGATGAGCAGCGGCAGCGACATCAGCACCAGGCAGAAGGACGACCAGAAGCCGCTTTTCGGCATATGCAGCGCCACGTAGATGCCCAGCGGGATCTCGATCGCCAGAATGATGGCCGAGAACATCAGCTGCCGGCCCAGCGCGTTCCACATCCGTTCGGATTCAAGCATCTCGGCGAACCATTCGAGCCCGGCCCAGAAGAACTGGTTGTTGCCGAACGTGTCCTGCACCGAATAATTGACGACGGTCATCAACGGGATCACCGCCGAGAACGCCACGAGGATCAGCACTGGCAGGACGAGAAACCAGGCCTTTTGGTTGACTGTCTTTTCCATTATGCGGCCTCCCCCGGCACCCGCCAGTCATTGGCGTAGACGTTCACGAAATCGGTATCAAAGACCACGTGGGTCATGTCGGCGCTGACGTCGTCATCCTCGTCGGCGATGATGTTGATGTCATGGCCAAAGACCTCGGCCCGCACCAGCTTGTGGCGGCCGACATCCTCGACCCGGCGCACCGTGACCGGCAGGCCCTCGGTGCGGCTGAGGCGGGCGAATTCCGGGCGCACGCCCAGCTCGACCTTGCCGCTGAGATCGCCGTAACCACGCTTGAGCCGCAGTTCGGTGCCCTCGATATGGGCGGTGGCGCCGTTGACCTCGGCCGGGATCACGTTCATCCCCGGCGAGCCGATGAAATAGCCCACGAAAGTATGCTCCGGCGTCTGGAACAGCTCTTCCGGGGTGCCGATCTGCACCACGCGGCCGTCATACATCACCACCACCTTGTCGGCGAAGGTCAGCGCCTCGGTCTGGTCGTGGGTCACATAGATCATCGTGTGGCCGAAATCGTGGTGCAGCTTTTTCAGCTGGGTCCGCAGCTCCCATTTCATATGCGGGTCGATCACCGTCAGCGGCTCGTCAAAGAGCAGCGCGTTGACGTCCTTGCGCACCATGCCGCGGCCGAGCGAGATCTTCTGCTTGGCATCGGCGGTCAGGCCTCGGGCGCGGCGGTCGAGCATGTGCTCCATGCCGATCATCGCACCGATTTCCTGCACGCGTTCGGCCACATAGGCCTCGTCTCGTCCGCGGTTGCGCAGCGGAAAGGCCAGGTTGTCGCGCACCGTCATGGTGTCGTAGACCACCGGAAACTGGAACACCTGCGCGATATTCCGCTCTGCCGTCGGCGCGTCGGTGACGTCGCGGTCGTTGAACAGGATGCGGCCCTGGCTGGGGCGCAGCAGGCCGGAAATGATGTTGAGCAGGGTGGACTTGCCGCAGCCGGACGAGCCGAGCAGCGCATAGGCGGCGCCGTCCTGCCAATCGTGGTTGAGCTCCTTCAACGCGTAATCGTCTTCGGATTGCGGTTTCGGTAGATAGGAATGCGCGAGGTTGTCGAGCGTGATCTTGGCCATGGGTCGATCTCCTCAGGCTGCCAAGGCATAGGCGGCAGGCGCGATCAGCTTGCCGTCTTCGCCAAAGATGTAGACGTGACGCGGATCGAGCCAGACATCGAGCCTTTCGCCGCGTTGCAGATCGTGCACGCCGTGGATCAGCCCGACCCAGCGCTCGTCGAAGTGATCGAGGTGCACAAAGGTTTCCGAACCGGTCAACTCGGTCACTGACAACCGCGCCGCGAATTGCATCGCATTGTCGGAATGTTTCCTGATTTCCAAGTGGTTGGGGCGGAAGCCGGCGGTATAGCGGCCATCGGGCAATTGCGTCAGTTGGCCACTGGCCTGCGCGCTCTGGCCTTCGCCGAATTGCAGCTCGTTGCCGGATTTGGTGACATCGAGGAAGTTCATCGGCGGGTCCGAGAACACCCGCGCAGTGGTGGCATCGACCGGTTGACGATAGACCTCGGGGGTCAGGCCGAACTGTGTCACCCTACCTTCCCACAGCGTCGCGGTGTTGCCGCCGAGCAGCAACGCCTCTTCCGGCTCGGTCGTGGCATAGACAAAGATCGAGCCCGAGGCTTCGAAGATCTTCGGAATCTCGACCCGCAGCTCTTCGCGCAGCTTGTAATCGAGGTTGGCCAGCGGCTCATCGAGCAGCACCAGGCCGGCGTTCTTGACCAGCGCGCGGGCCAGGGCGCAGCGTTGCTGCTGGCCGCCGGAAAGCTCCAGCGGCTTGCGGTCGAGCATCGGGGTAAGCTGCATCAGCTCGGCGCTTTCGCGCACCCGGCGGTCGATCTCCTTGGCATCGGCGCCCATCAGCTTCATCGGCGAAGCGATATTGTCGTAGACGGTCATCGACGGGTAGTTGATGAACTGCTGATAGACCATCGCGACCTTGCGGTCCTGCACCCGCATGCCGGTGACGTCCTTGCCCTCCCAGAAAATCTGACCGGTGTTGGGCACGTCAAGACCGGCCATGAGCCGCATCAACGAGGTCTTGCCCGATGATGTCGGCCCGAGCAGTACGTTCATCGTGCCGTTTTTCAGCGTGAGATCGGTGGGGTGGATATGGACCTGACCCTCAACCGATTTAGACACGCCTTTCAATTCCAGCGTCATAGCGCTTGTCTCCTCCCTGGTTCGCCGTGGTGGCGGCGGACTGGCGGTATCCGCTCAGCCCGGTAATCTGTCGTGCCGCTTGTGGCCGGTTGGGCGGGGTCCGCCGTCCGGCTCTTTGAATGTTAAGCGGCAGCCGTGCTGGATCGACGGTTTTCCGCCATCCAGTCGTGTAGGTTTTCAATCTCGGCTTCGCTCATGCGCAGGCCAAGCTTGTTGCGCCGCCACACCACGTCTTCCGCGGTGCGGGCGTATTCACGGGTCATCAGCCAGACCACCTCGGTTTCGGTCAGCGTGGCACCGAAGTCGCGGCCGAGATCCTGGGCCGTCTGCGCCGCGCCCAGCATGACGGCCGCGTCGGTGCCATAGGCCCGCACCAGCCGGCGCGCCCAGAAATCGGTGAGAAAGCCGTATTGCGATTGCAGGTCGGCGATCATGCGTTCGACGCCATCGACCGGGAAATCGCCGCCGGGCAGCGGCACGCCCGCCGTCCAGGGGCCTTTGCCGACGTTCAGGTGGCTGTCGATCTGCTCCAGCGCGCTTTCCGCCAGCCGGCGATAGGTGGTGATCTTGCCGCCAAAGACGTTGAGCACCGGCGCGCCGCCTTCGGCATCGACCTTCAGCGTGTAATCCCGCGTCGCCGCCGTGGCGCTCGAGGCGCCATCATCATAAAGCGGCCGCACGCCGGAATAGGTCCAGACGATATCGTCCCGGCTGAGGGCCTTGGCGAAATACTGGTTGGCAAAGTCGATCAGGTAGCGCTGTTCTTCCTCGGTGCAGACCGGTTTTTGCGACGGATCGGGGTGATCGGCATCGGTGGTGCCGATCAGGGTGAAATCGGTCTCATAGGGGATCGAAAAGATGATCCGTCCGTCGGTGCCCTGGAAGAAATAGCATTTGTCGTGGTCATAGAGCCGTCTGGTCACGATATGACTGCCGCGCACCAGGCGCACGCCCTCGCGCGAATTGATCCGCACCTTGGTCTGGATGATATCGCCGACCCAGGGGCCGCCCGCATTGATCAGCATGCGGGCGAGGTGGGTCTGAATCTCGCCGTTTTCGGTGTTTTGCGTTTCCACGCGCCACAGGTCACCCTCGCGCACCGCAGAAAGCACCTTGGTCCGGGTCAGGATCCGGGCGCCCCGGGCTTCGGCATCGCGGGCGTTGAGCACGACAAGCCGCGAATCCTCGACCCAGCAATCGGAATATTCATAGGCCTTGTCGAACCGATCCTGAAGCGGCGCGCCTTCCTTGCTGTCGTTCAGCGACAGGGTTCTGGTGCCCGGCAGGATTTTGCGCCCGCCCAGATGATCATACATGAAAAGCCCGAGACGGATGAGCCAGGCCGGCCGGCGACCTTTCATCCAGGGCATGAAAAGCCCGAGCAGCCGGGACGTCGGCGTTTCCGATTCAAACCGCATATCCTTATGATATGGAAGGATAAAACGCATGGGCCAGCTGATGTGCGGCATCGCGCGCAGCAGGGTCTCGCGTTCGATCAGCGCCTCGCGTACCAGCCGAAACTCGAAGTATTCCAGATAGCGCAGGCCGCCGTGAAACAGCTTGGTCGATGACGACGAGGTGGCCGAGGCGAGATCGTTCATCTCGGCCAGGGTGACGCTCAGCCCGCGGCCGGCGGCGTCGCGGGCAATGCCGCAGCCATTGATGCCGCCGCCGATGACGAACAGGTCTGTCGGGCCATCTGTGTCGTGATGCGACAACGCGGTTCTCCCTTCACGCTTGTTGCCTCAGTTCTGACACAGGGATGCGCGTTTTTCAACGGTTTTGTTTTCGTTAGTGTTCGATTTCGCGCAAAGCTCTGTCAAACATGGGGATCTTCCCCATGTCAAAGCGAAAACGGCCCCGGTATCCGGTCGAATCCTGGGCTTTGTTGTTGTCAGTCTTGCGGTTTTGACGGTATGTTACGTAGATGTCCTCCGGTCGGCATTCGATTGAGGCATATCGAAAGGAAACGAAAAGAATGTCGCAAACTTTTCGGCATCCGGAAATCCTTGAAATCGCCCGTCGTGAAGGCAAGGTCACCGTCGAAGATCTGGCCGAACATTTCGGCGTCACCTTGCAGACCATTCGGCGCGACCTGTCCGACCTGGCCGATGCCGGGCGACTCGAACGGGTGCATGGCGGGGCAGTGCTGCCCTCAAGTACCACAAATATCGTTTACGAGGAACGTCGCTCACTCAACCCTGCGGCGAAACTCGCCATCGCCCGCGCCTGTGCCGCGCGCATTCCCAACGACATCTCGCTGTTTCTCAACATCGGCACCTCGACCGAGGCGGTGGCGCAGGAGCTGCTGCATCACACCAAGCTGATGGTGGTGACCAACAACATGAATGTCGCCAATATCCTCGCGGCCAACCCCGATTGCGAGATCATCGTCACTGGCGGCCATCTGCGCCGCACCGATGGCGGGCTGGTCGGCAATCTCGCCACCGACACCATCAGCCAGTTCAAGTTCGACCTGGCCGTCGTCGGCTGTTCGGCGCTGGATGCCGATGGCGACATGATGGATTTCGACATCCAGGAGGTGAGCGTGAGCCGCACCATCCTGCGCCAGTCGCGCAAGACCTTTCTGGTGGCCGATCACACCAAGTTCGCCCGCACCGCCCCGGCCCGGATCGCGTCGCTGGCGGATGTCGACAGCTTCTTTACCGACAAGGCGCTGCCGCGCGATCTTGCCGCCGCCTGCCGCAGCTGGGGCACCGAAGTGGTGGTGGCCCAGGCCTGACGGCACCGGGGCAGGGCAAGACTCAGCCGGCGAACATGTCCTTGTAGCTGTCGCGCAGCAGGTTTTTCTGCACCTTGCCCATAGTGTTGCGCGGCAGGTCGTCTAGCATGACCAGGGCCCGCGGATGCTTGAACCGCGCCAGTGCCTGCTGCACCGCCTGCATCATCGCCTCGGTGTCGGGGGCGGCGCCTTTCTCGGGCACAATCACCCCCAGCACGGTTTCGCCGAAATCGGGATGCGGCACGCCGATCACCGCGCTTTCCAGCACGCCGGGCTGGTCGTCGAGCACCAGTTCGATTTCCTTGGGGTAGATATTGTACCCGCCGGAAATGATCAGATCCTTGTTGCGGCCGACGATGTGGACATAGCCGTCAGTGTCGATCCGGCCGAGATCGCCGGTGATGAAAAACCCGTCGTCGCGCAGCTCTGCCGCGGTTTTCTCCGGCATCTGCCAATAGCCCTTGAAGACATTCGGGCCGCGCACCTCGATCTGGCCGATCTCGCCGTCGGGCAGGGTCTTGCCGGTCTCGGGATCGGTGATCTTGAGCTCGACGCCCGGCAGCGGAAAGCCCACGGTGCCGGCGCGGCGTTCGCCCTCATAGGGGTTCGAGGTGTTCATGTTGGTTTCGGTCATGCCGTAGCGTTCGAGGATGCGGTGGCCGCTGCGGCTCTCGAACTGGACGTGGGTTTCCGCCAGCAGGGGCGCGGAGCCGGAAATGAACAGCCGCATATGCGCCGTAAGATCGCGGGTGAAACGATCGTCGTTCAACAGGCGGGTGTAAAAGGTGGGCACGCCCATCATCGCCGTGGCCTCGGGCAGACCCGCGATCACCTGGTCGAGATCGAATTTCGGCAGAAAGATCATGCTGCTGCCCGCCGCCAGAGCGACATTGGTGGCCACGAAAAGACCATGGGTGTGAAAGATCGGCAGCGCATGCAGCAGGACGTCATCGGCGGTGAAACGCCATTCCTTCACAAGGGTTCGGGCATTCGACAGCAGGTTGGCCTGGGTCAGCATCGCCCCCTTCGAGCGCCCGGTCGTGCCCGAGGTATAGAGAAAGGCGGCGAGGTCGTCGGCCGTGCGCGGCACCGTGGCAAATTCTGCCGGCATGGTGCGGGCCTTATCCATCAGGCTGCCGCTGCCGTCGCCGTTCAGGCTCTCGATCCGGGCGCCGAACTGTCCGGCCATCGGGGCGAGGGTCGCGTCGCTCCTGCCGTCACAAACGATCAGCGAAGCACCGCTGTTTTCGATGAAATACTGAATCTCATCGGCGGTATAGGCGGTGTTGAGCGGAAGAAACACCAGCCCCGCCTGCGCGCAGGCGGCATAGAGCGCCAGCGCCTCGGGGGATTTCTCGATCTGGGCCGCCACCCGGTCGCCGGGCGCCAGCCCCAGATCGGCCATGACATTGGCGATCCGCGCGGCGCTCTCGAGAAAGGCGCCGTGCGTGATGACCTGCCCGTCGGCAAGCCGAAGGAAAGGGGTGGATTTGCCGGCATGCGCGCCGAACAGACCATCGTAAAGGGGGTTCGCCATGGGTCAGCTTTCTTGGGTCGTAGTAAGATCTGCGGCATCTGCCAGCGCCCTGACGTCTTTTGCCGCCATGACCTCTCTGGAGATGACATAGGCGTCGTGGTTCGCTTCGACGCGGGCGAGATCGTAGAGGTAGTTCACCATTGCGCCGCCGGATTGCGCGCGGCCCTTGTCAGAGGTGTCGGCATCGGCATGGACCGCCTGAACGATGGCGCCATTGCCAAGGTGAAAGCGGGCGACCGGATCAGAGGGCAGGCCGCCGCGGGATTTGGCGTGAAGCAGGTAATGCGCAGCCAGCGTCTTCATCCGCGTCGGGTCGTCGACGCTCCAGCTCAGGCTTTCCTGGTCGAGCCAGCGGGTCAGGCCGGGGATCGGCGACAGGGTGACAAATGTCCTGAGCCCCGGCAGTTCTGCCGCCAGATCGGCGACCACCTGCTTGATCAGGGAATTGCCGAAGGAAATGCTGGCCAGCCCCGCCTGGCAATTGGAGATCGAATAGAACACTGCGGTGTCGGCCTCGGCTGCTGGCAGGGGCAGGCGATCTTCGGCCAGCAGCGCCTGCACCGAACCGGGGATGCCGGTTGTCAGCGCCACTTCGACAAAAATCAGCGGCTCATCCGGCATCGCCGGGTGAAAGAAGGCAAAACAGCGCCGGTCGGTCGGCTCGAGCCGGCGGCGCAGCTCGGACCAGCTGTCGATGGCATGCACCGCCTCATGGGCGATGATCTTTTCCAGAATATGCGCCGGGCTTTCCCAGCTGATCGGCCGTAGGACCAGGAAGCCGCGATTGAACCAAGAGGCGAAGAGGTGGCGGAAATCCAGATCCAGTGCCGCAAGCTCCGGTTCGGTCCCCCCGAGCCGCAAGAGATCGGCGCGCATCTTGACCAGTTCGCCGGTAGCGCCCTGAACCCGGTTCAGGCGCCGGATCAGCTCCTGCCGGCGCGGTTCGGCCGCCTCGGCAAAGGCGCGATAGCTGGACTTTGACGGGGCGCGTTCGTACGCGTCGAGCCGGGTGCGGACCGCTTCGGGATCGATGTTCATCGAGCTGGCGAGAAAGCGGAAGAACTCGAGCTTTCGATTGTCGTCGAGCGCGCCGAAGCGGGCCAGGATTTCGCTCGCCAGCGCCAGCCCCGAGGTCTCGCTGGCCGATCCGACCAGCGCCATGGCCAGGTCTGTCAGCGGACGGCCATCCTCGGCCGCTATCGGCGCGTCACGGCGGTAGCGTCGTTCAAAGACGGTGGACAGAAGGTCCGCCAGCAGGGTCATGCCACAACTCCCCTCACGCGGCCGGCCGGACGCGGGGCAGCCGGCCATGGATGTCGGACCCGGCAGGGCCGGGACAGCCGCAGCCAACCATACGATGTATTTCAGGTCAAGATTTTTGTATACAAGACGGGCATTCTTGCGTTCGACGTGCCGGCGCGCCTATACAGATAACATGGAGCAACGGCGTGCCGATACCATTGCGGAAGCGCTCGAAGAGCGGATTTTCGACGGGACCTATTCCGATGGCGACCGTCTGGACGAGGTGCGTCTGGCCGAGCAATTCGGGGTCTCGCGCACGCCCTTCCGAGAGGCCTTGCAGCGGCTGGCCCGTTCCGGGCTGGTCGAACTGGTGCCGCGTCGGGGCGCCTTTGTGCGCCAGCCGGGGCCTGTCGAGCTGATCGAAATGTTCGAGGCGATGGCCGAGATCGAGGCGGTCTGCGGCCGCCTTGCCGCGATGCGCATTTCCGACGAGGCCCTGGCGGCGTTGCAGGATGCCAATGTGAAATGCGAGGCCGCCGTCGACTGTCAGAACCCGGATGGCTATTACACCGAGAACGAGCGGTTCCACCGGGTCATCTATGAGCAATCCGGCAACAGCTACCTGACCACAGAGGCCAACGAGTTGCACCGGCGCCTGAAACCCTTTCGTCGTCAACAGTTGCGGCTGCGCGGCCGCATGGCGCAGTCCATGGCCGAACACAAGGCCATCCTCGACGCGCTGGAGGCCGGCGACCCGGTGGCGGCGGCCGAGACGCTGCGCGGCCATGTGGCGATTCAGGGCGAAAAGTTTCACAGCCTGATGGCCACGCTCAAGCGTGTCACCGAAGTTTAGGCCAATGGTGACCCCGAAGCTGGAACGTGCCTGTTCGATGCAATGGCTCGGATTGTCAAAACGCATTTGAAAGGCTTGCAGGCCGATTTCGCCCGGCTTGCGTTGCGGCGCGGGGGTATTTGAGGTACGTCGAAAACCACAAACAGGGGAAGGGCCGGGGAAGACATGTATCGCGTCTGGAATTTTCTGACCAATTATTCGCTGCTGTTGATCTTTGGCGCCTTGATTGCGCTGGTCTGGGCAAATCTGGACCTGATCGCCCCGGTGGCGGGCGATCCGCACTACTGGGCCGACACCTACCACTACTTTGTCGATTTCGTGATCTGGGATCACGCGCCCATCGGGGAATATCACGCCGCCGAAATCGCCGCGAGTGATCCGGCCTTTGCCGAAATGGTGGCCGCCGGCGCCGAGGTGTACACCGGGGCGGATGGCGCGCAATTCGTCTTTGGCGAGGGCAGTCGCACCCTGACGCTGCACTATCTGGTCAACGATCTGCTCATGGCCTTCTTCTTTGCCATCGCCGCCAAGGAAGTCTGGGAAGCGGTGATCCTCGAGAACGGCAGCCTGCGCGGCAAGAAGGCCGCCACGCCGCTCTTTGCCACCGCCGGGGGCATGTTCGGGCCGATTGCCGTCTATCTGGGTCTTGCGGCCGTCATGGGGTCGGAGACCTACAGTGCCGTGGCCAATGGCTGGGCGATTCCCACCGCGACCGACATCGCCTTTTCCTATCTGATCGGGCGGCTGGTCTTTGGCGCCGGTCACCCGGCGGTGCGGTTCCTGTTGCTTCTGGCCATCGCCGATGATGCCGCCGGGCTGATCATTCTCGCGGTCTTTTATCCGTCGGGCGAGCTGGCGCCGGAATGGCTGCTGCTGTCGCTTGGCGCCGCGCTGGCGGTCTTTCTGCTGGCCAACTGGCTGCCGCGCCGGCTCGACCAGGGCAATCAGGACCGGCCGGCCTCGACCTGGGTGCGCAAAACCCTGTCGTTCTGGCCCTATCTGCTGGCCGGTTGTGCCAGCTGGTACGGTTTCATGATGTCCGGCCTGCACCCGGCGCTTGGGCTGCTGCCCATCGTGCCGACGATCCCGCATGCCGATCGCGCCTTCGGCATCTTTTCCGAGGCCGAGCAATATCTCACCGATCTGCTGAACATGATCGAACATGCGCTGAAGCACCCGGTCGAGATCGTCCTGTTCTTCTTTGGCCTGTTCAACGCCGGGGTCGAATTCTCGTCGATCGGGCCGGCGACCTGGCTGGTGCTGGCCGGGCTCTTGATCGGAAAGCCGGTGGGCATCCTGTTGTTCGGCTGGGTCGCGGCCAAGCCGCTCAAGCTGGGGATACCGCAGGGTATGCGGATCATCGATCTGGTGGTGATCGGCTTTGTCGCGGCGATCGGCTTTACCGTCTCGCTCTTTGTCGCCTCGGTCGCCTTCAATGCCGGGCCGGTGCAGGATGCCGCCAAGATGGGCGCGCTGTTCAGCTTTGCCGCCGCGCTGGTGGCGATTGCCTCGGGCAAGATCTTCCGGGTGGAAAAGCAGAACCTCTGAGCCGGCGGCTGGCTAGGGACAGAACACCGGCGCGGGTCTCCGCGCCGGTTTTTTATTCGCTGAAGGCCCCGGCCCGGCGCCAGCCATCGATCAGGATCTCGAGGTTTCGCGGGCCGGCATAGGGGTAGGTCTCGCGGACATAGGCCTCGGAAAATTCTGGCTGGACCTCGCGCAAAAGGGCCAGAGCCTGGGCGGCGAGCTCTGGTTCGCCGCAGGCGCCGAAGGTCGTCACGCACCGCTGCAATCCGCGGGCATAATCGGGAGCGATGGCCAAAAGGCTTTTTGCCGCCTCGACCGCGCCGTCGCGGTCGCCGGTAAAGCACCGGCAGCTGGCAAGCTGGCCCAGGGCCGCCGCGCGGGCCGGATATTCGGGATTGAGCCGAAAGATCAGGCCGATGTGTTCCAGCGCCTCCTCGGGCCGGTCGAGCCACTCCAGCGCGCAGGCCAGCCCGTGCCGCGCCAGCGAGGCAGACGGGTTGAGCCGCACGGCCTCGGCGCTGTGATATTCGCCCGAGGCATAGTCGTGGTGGCCGAAAATGCGCGCCAGCCCGAAATAGGCATGCGCCTCCCAGTTGGTCGGATCCGCGGCCAGTGCGCGGCCGGCAAAGTCGAGCGTGGTGTCATAGGCGGCGGGGCGGTCGTCGGTCCAGCCCAGCAGCGCCCGGCGAAACCAGACCCGCGCCAGCCGCGCCAGCGCCGGAGAAAATTCCGGGTGCTGGCGCAGCACCTCCTGCATCAGCTGTTCCTGCGCGGCGTTGCTCTCGGGCGTGCCATAGCCTTCGCCGCCGGTGCGGTTGATGTCGTCGGCCTGCGCCATGACCTGCCATGGCCCGATCGACACGGGATGAACGCGGGCGATGCGGCTGGTCTCGGCATGGGCGATCTCTGGCTCGAGTTGGGCGACGATGGCGCGGCTGGCCTCTTCCTGAAAGGTGAAGATATCGTCGAGCTGGCCATCCACATTACGCGACCAGCAGGTGCGGCCGGTCTCGGTTTCGGTCAGGCCGACCGAGATTTTCACCCGATTGCCGAGGCAGAGCAGGGTGCCGCTGACCGCATAGGCGGCCTCGACCTGGGCCGCCGCCGTGCGCAGATCGATCTCGCGCGCGGTTTTCCAGCCGATGGCCTCTGGCCCGATCACCGGAAACCAGCGCCAGTAGGACAGCGTAGTGCGCAGATCGTCGGCCAAGCCAAGCGCGATCATGGCGTCCTGCGGGCCTTGCGACAGAGCCTCGAAGGCAAAGAGCAGGACAGCCGGGCGGGTCAGGAACCGCCGGTCGGGGGGCGTCGCGGGCGCAGGATCGGCGCGGCGCCTTTGGCGAAGCCAGTCCTCGAAGCCTTCGGACGCAAGATCGAATCCGGCGAGAAACGCGCCGCCGCCCGACGCAATCTCGACCCTGGCCGGATCGAGCCAGACATGCTGCCGGCTGGCCTCGAGCAGACCGTCAGGCAGGGTCCGCCGCAGCACCGACAGCTCCTGCCGCAGCGAGGCGCGGGCCTGTTCCTCGGATCGGTCGCTCCAGAGCAGATCGGCCAGAAACCCGCGTTCGGCCCGCATGTCACGTTGTTGCGACAGATAGGCCAGAAGCGCCTGGCCGCGCCGCGACAGCCCGGCCAGCGCGTCGCCGTCGGCGCGCGCGGCAAAGGTGCCGGTGAGCGTCAGGTGCAGGACCGAGGCTGTGGCGGTTGTGGGCATGGAACAACAATAGGCGATTCCGCGCCGTTCCGGCGACAATTTTCGCCGCAGGGCCGGGTGCTTGGCGCGATACCCCATGCGGGGAGTTGATACAATTGGCCCATCTGGGTCATAATATGACCAAAATCGGTGTCTAACAGTGCTTTAACCAACCTCTATTAATTTGAGGCGAGCAGACGCCGGGGCCAGATCAGATGCTGGAATTCGATAACGTGAGCAAGTCCTTCTGGACTGGAACACAGCGCAAGGTGATCCTTGATCGCGCCTGCTTTCGCGTGGACCTGGGCCAGTCGCTGGGCATCCTCGCCCCCAACGGAACCGGCAAGACGACGTTGATCAAGATGATGGCGGGGCTGGAAAAGCCCGACGAAGGCGAAATCCGCCGCGGCTGCCGCATCTCGTTTCCGCTGGGGTTCATGGGGGGCGTGGTGTCGAAGCATTCGGCGCATGAGAACGCCCGCTACATTGCCCGGCTCTATGGTCTCGATCCCGATTATGTCGAGGCCTATTGCCGCTGGCTTTGCGGGCTGGGCGAATATTTCGACCAGCCGCTCGGCACCTATTCGTCGGGCATGAAAGCGCGGTTCACATTCTCGCTGATGCTGGCGCTCGATTTCGATATTTATCTGATCGACGAAGGCATGCCAAATTCGACGGACGTGGAGTTCAACAAGAAAGCCGCCGCGATCCTCGCGGAACGGCTGCGCACCACGACCATCATCATTGTCTCGCACCAGCCCAAGGTGCTAGAAAAGTTCGCCCGCAAGGCCGGTGTTTTGTTGAATGGCCAGTTGCATATGTTTGAAACCTTGGAGGAAGCGAAGCAGCTCTATGACTACGAAACCCAAGGCTAAGAAATTTCGGGTTCGGCGCGCACGCCCCGGCGGAGCGCAGGAGATGGTGGGGCCGGAAGGTATCTCTTCGCCGCCTCCCGCGCGGCCCGGCGCGTCCGAGACCGACACCCTGATCGGCCAGATCCGCGCCCTCCGGCAGGAGGAACCCTCTGGTGATGAAACCGAGGCAGAGCCCCGGTCAGAGGACACGGCCGATGCCGCGACCAGTCGCAATATCAGGACCGGCGCCACCATTGCCCGGATCACCGGCGGCAAGCGCGCCGATCCGGCGGCGCTCTCGCGCGAGGGCGAGGTCTCATCGGCGGCCCAGGTCGCCGGCGAGACCGACATGGAGGCGATCCGCAAGGAAGGGCTGACCGGGCGCCAACTGCGCATGGCGCGGCGCATGTCGCAGAAGCACGGGCTGGCGGTGACCAGCGATTTCGACGCCGTGCGCCAGCTTCGCCAGCGGGGAATCGACCCGTTCCAGCGCTCCAACATGCTGGAGCTGGTGGTGCCGGCGCAGGGGAATGAGCCGGCACCGGGCAAGGACACCAAGGTGCAATTGCCGCAGACCGTCCCGGCCCCGGGCAAGAACCTGCCCTCAACCGAAACCAGCAACCCGATGGACCGCCGCATTCGCGAAATCGGCGATATCCAGAAAGACATCGCCAAACGCCGGCGCCGCAAGTCCATATTGCTGCTGTCGCGGCTGGCCTTCTTTGTCGGCCTGCCGACGCTGATCTGTGGCTGGTATTTCTACAATGTGGCGACGCCGATGTATGCCACCAAGTCGGAATTCCTGATCATCGCCAATGATGGCGGAGGCTCTTCCGGGATGGGCGGGCTGCTCTCGGGCACGCAGTTTGCCACCAACCAGGACGCCATCGCGGTGCAGAGCTATCTGATGTCCAAGGACGCGATGCTGCGGCTCGATCAGGATGTCGGTTTTCGCAGCCATTTCAGCCAGGACTGGATCGACCCGATCCAGCGGCTTGATGACACCGCCTCGAACGAGGACGCCTACAAGCTTTACAAGAAGAACATCGAGATCGGCTATGACCCGACCGAAGGCGTGATCCGGATGGAGATCGTCGCGGCCAACCCCTCGGTCAGCGCGCAATATACCGGTGCGTTGATCGAATACGCCGAGGATCGGGTCGACAGCCTGTCGCAGCGCAAGCGCGAGGATCAGCTCAAGGGCGCCACCGAAGCGCTGGAAGAGGCTGAAACCGCGCGCCGCGAAGCGCAGTTGCGGCTGGTGGAGTTGCAGCAGGTGTCGCAGGTGCTCGACCCCGAGGGACGGATCGCCTCGTTGCGGCAGCAGATCGGCAATGTCGAGGTGCAGATCCAGGAGCGCGAGTTGCAATTGCAGGCGCTGCTGGACAATGCCCGGCCCAACCAGGCCAAGGTCGAAGGCGCGCGCGGCGATATCCGCCGGCTTCGCGGGCTGCTCGAGCGGTTGCAATCCGACATGACGCAGGCCTCCGAAGGCGAAAATTCTCTGGCGCAGTTGTCCTCCGAAATCCAGATGGCGCAGGCCGATCTGGCGACGCGCGACCTGATGTTGCAGGAAGCGCTGACCTCGCTCAGCCAGACCCGGCGCGAGGCCAATGCCCAGGTGCGTTATCTTCAGACCGCGGTCGCGCCGGTGCCGTCGCAGGATCCGAGCTATCCGCGCAAGTTCGAGAACACCATCCTGGCGTTCCTGATCTTCGGCGGCATCTACCTGCTGATCTCGCTGACCGCGTCGATTCTGCGTGAACAGGTGTCGAGCTAAGCGCGCCAGTCCCGGCGATGCGTGGCGGGCTCGCAATCCGCGATTCCCGCGCTTTGGAACCAACCGCCGGTCAATACCCGGCGGTGCGATCCACCAGATGCAGGAAGGGCTGCCCCGCCTCACCGCGCAGGATGTTCTCGGCGATCACCCCGGCGCCGCTTGCGGCCCGGGTTTCCGAGGCCACATGCGGCGTGACGGTGACACCGGGATGCGCCCAGAACGGATGGTTCTTGGGCAAGGGCTCCTCGCGAAAGACGTCGAGCGTGGCATGGCCGATCTGCCCGCTGTCCAGCGCCGCCAGAAGTGCCTGATCATCGATCAGCGGGCCGCGCCCCGGGTTGACCACGAATGCGTCCCTGGCCAGGAGCGCCAGCGCGTCGGCATCGAGGATGTTCTCGGTCGCCGGCGTGTCGGGCAGCAGCAGCACCAGGATCTCGGCCCCGCGCAGCGCCTCGGCCAGACCGTCATCGCCGTTCAGGGTACGGACCCCGTCGATCTCTTTCGGCCGGCGGCTCCAGCCAGTGACGGCAAAGCCCACGCCGGCCAGTTTCTGTGCCACCTCGGCCCCCAGGGCCCCGAGCCCCAGCACCGTCACCCGGCGCTCGGAGGCCAGCGGCGGCGGCGCCCAGTGCCAGTCGTGATCGGGGTTCACGATATGGGCGTCCATGCCGAGGTGATGGCGCAGGCTGTGGCCCAGCACATATTCCACCATCCCCTCGGTCAGCCCGCCGCCGACCATCCGCGCCAGCGGCTGGGTCAGGGTCTGGTTGCCGACCACCGCCTCGACCCCGGCCCAGGTGTTCAGCACCGCTTTGCAGCGGGTGAAGGGCGTGAAATCCTGCAACGCCGAATCCGGCGCATAGACGATGTAATCCACCACCTCCGGCGCCATGTCCTGCGCCAGCGCATAGCCGAGCCCGGCCTGATCTAGCGCGGCGCGCAACGGTGGCGCCCAATCGTCCCAGCGATCGGGTCCGGCGGCGAAAAGGATGTTGGTCATATGGCCCCGCGTGGTCTGTGAACATGTGCCGATTGCACCAGCCCGAAGCCGATCATCAGGATCAGCATCGCAGAGCCGCCATAGCTCACCAGCGGCAGCGGCACGCCCACCACCGGCGCCAGCCCCATGACCATCGACATGTTGACGGCAAAGAACAGGAAGAAGGTCGTCGCGATGCCCAGCGTCAGCAGTGCCGCGAAACGGTCACGGTTCTGCAAGGCCGAGGTGACGCAGAAGGCGATGATCAACGCATAGAGCCCGAGCAGAGAAAAGGCGCCGACAAAGCCGAATTCCTCGGCCAGGGTGGTAAAGATGAAATCGGTATGCTTCTCGGGCAGGAAGTTCAGCCGCGACTGCGTGCCCTGCATGAAGCCGCGCCCGGTCCAGCCGCCCGATCCCAGTGCGATCTTGGACTGGGTGATGTGATAGCCCGCGCCCAGCGGATCCGTCGACGGATCGAGAAAGGTGTCGATGCGGCGGAATTGGTAGTCCTTGAGCAATTGCCAGTCGGTGCCCCGGCTCTGGAACACTGCCGTCACCAGCCCGCCCGCGGCGGCCAGGACGGCGGCGAAATAGGCCCAGTGCACGCCTGCCATGAACATCACCAGCCCGCCGCCGGTCATCAGCAGAATGGCGGTGCCGAGATCGGGCTGACGCAGCACCAGGAAGGTCGGAAACAGCACCATGAGCACCGGCAGGATCACCCAGAAGGGGCGCGAGGTCTTCTTGATCGGCAGCCAGTCGTAATAGGCGGCCAGCAGCATCACCAGGGTGATCTTCATCAGTTCCGAGGGTTGCAGCCGCATGAAGCCGACGTCGATCCAGCGCTGGGCGCCCATGCCGGTGACACCGACGAATTCCACCGCCAGGAGCAGCACCACCGAGATGCAATAGGCCACCACCGCCATGTTGCGCCAGAACCAGATCGGCACCAGCGCCACGATCAGCATCAGCACGAACCCCAGTGCGAAGCGCTTCATCTGCGGTTCCGCCCAGGGCGAGAAAGAGCCGCCGGCCACGGAATAGAGCATCAGAAAGCCGATCGCGGCAACCGAGGCCAGCAGGATCGCCAGCGGCCAGTTCAGGTAGAATATCTTGCGCGGCCCCGAGGGCACATGTTTGACGTTGTACTCGAGATACGACATCAGGCCTCTTCCTGGCCCGGGGCGGCTGGCGTCCGGCGCTCGCGCGCCAGCCGCTCTTGCTGGGTCTTGATGCGACCCCGGTCGGCGCTGGGATAGGCGTCAAGCGGCGGATCGCCGCCGTAAAGCGCCTGAAGCGTCACGTCACGGCCGATCGGCGCGGCGGCGCCGGAGCCGCCGCCATGTTCGACCACGGTCGCCACCGCGATGCGCGGCGCCTCGGCGGGGGCGAAGTTGACAAACAGACCGTGGTCGCGCCGCTCCCAGGGCAAGTCCTCGTTGCGGGTAACGCCGCGGGCGCGTTCGGCGGCGGTGATGTTGCGCACCTGGCTGGTGCCGGTCTTGCCGGCGATCCGCACGTCTTCGGCCACCGACCGATAGCGATAGGCGGTGCCGCGCCGATTGTTCGAGACCTCGAACATCGCCTTGCGGATCTGGCGCAGGTGGTTCTCGTTGATGCCGAGGCTTTCGCCCCCGCGCGAGGGCTCTTCGACGCCATCGATCCGCTTGATCAGTCGTGGCGCGACGCTGCGGCCGGTGGCCAGCCGCGCCGTCATCACCGCCAGTTGCAGCGGCGAGGTCAGCACGAAACCCTGGCCGATCACGGCGTTCACCGTGTCGCCGACCACCCAGTCGGCGCCGCGGTTGACGAATTTCCAGTTCTTGTCCGGCACCAGCCCCTTGGTCACCGCCGACATCGGCAGGTCATGCACCTCGCCCAGTCCGAGCCTGCGGGCCATCTCGGCGATCTTTTCGATGCCGACCTTGATGGCGAGGTCGTAGTAATAGACGTCACAGCTTTCGCGCAGGCTTTTCTCGAGGTTCATGTGGCCATGACCGGCACGTTTCCAGCAGTGGAATCGCCGGCCCGAGACCTCGAGATATCCGGGGCACCAGACGGTTTCGGTGGGGGTGATCAGCCCGGCCTCCATCGCCGCCAGGGCGGCAGCCATCTTGAAGGTCGAGCCCGGCGGATAGGCGTCCTGCACGATCTTTGAGGCCAGCGGCCGGTGGTCGTTCTCGCGCAGGACGCTGTAATCGGAGACGGAAATGCCGCGCACGAACTTGTTGGGGTCGTAGGATGGCGAGGAACAGGCGGCGAGCACATCGCCATGCTCGAGGTCAAGCACCACGACACTGGCGCTTTCCTCGCCCAGCCGCGCGGCGGTGTAGTTCTGCAACTGACTGTCGATGGTAAGCTGCACAGAGGCGCCGCTGGTGCCTTCGCGGCGGTCGAGTTCGCGCATGACGCGGCCAACGGCGTTGACCTCGACCCGCTTGGCCCCGGCCTTGCCGCGCAACACCTCTTCGAGCTTGGTCTCGACGCCGACCTTGCCGATCTGAAACCGCGGAATGCGCAGCAGCGGCGGCGGATCGGCGTAATGCGCAAGATCGCGTTCGGAAACCGGGCCGACGTACCCCACGACATGTGCCAGATCGTGGCGCAGAGGGTAATGCCGCGACAGGCCCACCTCGGGGGTGACCCCGGGCAGGGCGGGGCCGTTGACGGCGACGCGCGAGATGTCTTCCCAGCTTACCCGGTCGGCCACGGTCACCGGCAGGAACGGCGCCGAGCGCTTCATCTCGGCGCGGGCCCGTTCGACCTCTTCGGGATCGAGATCGACTAGTTGGCCCAGGCTGTCGAGCACGGCGTCGATGTCGCCGGCGTCCTCGCGCACCATGGTGATGCGATAGGCCGGCGCATTGGCCGCCACGGCCACGCCGTTGCGGTCGAAAATCTCGCCGCGCGCCGGCGGGATCAGCCGGATGTTGATCCGGTTTTCTTCCGCCAGAAAGCGGAACTGATCGGCCTGATCGACCTGCATGTGGCGCATCCGCCAGCCCAGCAGGCCGACAAACCCGGCCTGAAGCCCGGCGACCACGAGGCCCCGGCGGCTTATCTTGCGGGCGCTTTCCAGCGTGTCCTTGGGCGGGCGTCTCATGTCATCCTCCCGGCGGCGAGTTCGGCGTTGCTGCGGGCGCGCACGCCGAGCAGCCACTCGGAGGCCAGCGCCACGACGGGATAGATGGCCACGGTAAAGAGCACCTGCAAGAGCGACAGCCCCAGAAGCGGCCGCGGCAGCATGAAGAGAGTGAGCGCCACCCGGTAGGCCAGCGCCACCGCAAGGATGGTGAGCGCGACAAGGATCATCTCGGCCAGGAACCCGGCGTCGCGCAGTCCCGGGCCGCGCTTGCGCATGGCTTCGCAGGCCAGCACGACAATGGCCGCCATCAGCCCCGGCGGGCGCTGGAAAAAGAAATCGGTCAGCAGGATCGCGGCGGCGACAAAGACCGCCGGCACATAATCGGGGCGGCGCAGCGACCAGGCCAGGCAGAGCGCCAGCAGCACGTCGGGCGCGGGCCACCGCACCGGCCCGGTTTCGAGCGGCAGCAGCCGGAAAAAGACCGTGGTCAGCGCCAGGGCGAGGAAGGTGAGGCGCATCAGCCAGAGCCGCGAGGCGGTGTTGTCAGCCATCGACCGCCTCCCCGGTGTCCTGCGGCGCCTCTTCGGCCAGGTTCTCCTCTGTCTCGGGGGGCACCACCAGATCGCCGGCGGTGTCGACCGCAGGCGTGCCGTGATCGCGCAGCACCCGGAGGAATTCGAGCCGCTCGATATCGGCCGAGAGGCGCACCCGCAGGCGGCCGCCCGGATCCTTGGCGACCTGCCCGATCACCAGCCCCGGCGGCAACACGCCGGCATCGCCCGAGGTGATCACCCGGTCGCCGGGGCGCACCTGGTCGGCGTCTTCGAGAAAGTCGATCGGCGGCACCATGGAATTGTCGCCCACCACCAGCGCCTTTTGCCCCGACGGCTGGATCAGCGCCGGCACCTTGGACGAGGTGTCGGTGAGCATGATCACCCGGCTGGTGCGTTCGCCGACGCCGGAGATGCGGCCGACCAGCCCCAGCCCGTCCATCGCCGCCCAGCCATCCTGAATGCCGTCGCGGTTGCCGACGTTCAGCAACAGCGACTGCCGGAAGGGCGAGCCGCTGTCGGCCAGAACCACGCCGGTGACATAGGTCAGCTGCGGATCAAGGCGCACATTGTTGAGATCGAGCAGGCGGGCGTTCTCCTGTTCGAGTTGCAGCGCGGCTTCCTTCCAGCTCTTCATCTGCTGCAATTCGCGGCGCAGCTCCTGGTTCTGGGCGTAGAGCGATTGATAGGACTGGAAATCGCGGATCAGGTTGACCGTGGCGGTGACCGGCGCCATCGCCCAGGAAAAGCCCGGCATCACCCGGTCGACCACCTGGGCGCGAAACCGTTCGACCCGTGGGCTGTCGATCCGCCAGAAAATGAAAACCCCGATCAGACAGAGCAGGATGACAAAGGTCACCAGCCGCCGGAGCGGGCCTGCGTAATCCTCCTGATGCGCGCGATCTCGGGCCAACGCGGCGTCTCCGGTCTCTGGGTCAGTCCGTCATATCACGGCCGGGCCGGCGCAATCCAGACGCGGCCGCTTCACGATTGGCGAAGGGTGGGGGCGCTCCCCACCGCCGGCTCAGCTGTCGTAATCGATCGCGTGGCGCAGCTGCTTTTCGTATTCCAGCGCCTTGCCGGTGCCAAGCGCCACGCAGTTCAGGCTCTCGTCGGCAATCGACACCGCCAGCCCGGTCTGCTCGCGCAGCGCCAGGTCAAGATCGCCCAGCAGCGCGCCGCCACCGGTCAGCATCACGCCACGGTCGACGATGTCGGCAGCCAGATCCGGCGGCGTGGTCTCGAGCGCGGTCATCACCGCCTCGCAGATCGCCTGCACCGGCTCGGAAAGCGCCTCGGCCACCTGGGCCTGGGTCACTTCGGTTTCCTTCGGCACGCCGTTCAGCAGGTCGCGTCCGCGCACCTGCATGCTGGCGCCGCGCCCGTCGTCGGGCATCCGCGCGGTGCCGATCGAGGTCTTGATGCGTTCGGCGGTGCTCTCGCCCACTAGGATATTCTGTTGCCGGCGCAGATAGTTGACGATGGCTTCGTCCATCCGGTCGCCGCCGACGCGGACCGAGCGGGCATAGACGATGTCGCCCAGCGACAGCACCGCAACTTCGGTTGTGCCGCCGCCGATATCGACCACCATGTTGCCGGTGGGATCGGTGATCGGCATGCCGGCACCGATGGCCGCCGCGATCGGTTCGGCGATGAGCCCGGCCTTGCGTGCGCCCGCCGAGAGCACTGACTGGCGAATGGCGCGTTTTTCCACCGGGGTGGCGCCGTGGGGCACGCAGACGATGATCTTGGGCTTGGAGAAGGTCGAGCGCTTGTGCACCTTGCGAATGAAATGCTTGATCATCTCTTCGGCGGTGTCGAAATCGGCGATCACCCCTTCGCGCATCGGGCGGATCGCCTCGATGCTGCCCGGCGTCCGGCCCAGCATCAGCTTGGCATCCTCGCCCACCGCCAACACCTTCTTGACGCCGTCTTTGACGTGATAGGCCACCACCGAGGGTTCGGACAGGATCACGCCCTTGCCTTTGACATAGACCAGCGTATTGGCCGTGCCGAGGTCGATGGCCATATCGGCGGAGAACATACCAGTCAGGTCGGACAGTGAAAACATTCAGGATGCGCCCTTCGCTTGGTGCTGCAAGTCGGAGTCTGCCATAAATATGGGCCGCGACTCTGCACCAGAGCCCGGCCACGGGCACTTATACGGAGCCGCGCAACCGGACGAAAGAGGGGGGGGCGGACAAATCAGCACGTTTCCGCCGCATGAGACCCTTAATAAACGGTGTGATGCGCTCATCTGCCCGGGCCCCGCCACGGGCGCGGCCGGCCGGTCGGCGGCGCCTTCGGGCGAAGCGCATGAGAAGATTGCGCTTTTCGGCCGGAGGCTGATCCGGGCGCTTCGCCGGCCATTTGACCGAAGCGGGCGGCACCGGCGGTGATGCCGAATGCGGGTCTCGGGCGCGCCAGCGCCGCGACGTCCCGGGGGCCGCCCGTATCGCCCCGCCCCGCCGGTGGCGAATGTCGCTTTCATTGCTTCACTGGTCGGGCTGGTTTTGCAGCGGCCCGGCGCGGGGCGTTATCCACGGGTCAAAGCCCTCTGGAGTGAGCCCGCTATGAAGACCCATGTAAAAGCGCTTGTCGTCGGCGGTGGTGCCGTCGGCACCTCGATTGCCTATCACCTCGCGCGTGCCGGGTGGCAGGATGTGATGCTGCTCGAACGTGACGAGCTGACCTCGGGGTCCACCTGGCATGCCGCCGGGCTTCTGCCGCTGTTCAACATGGGATATGCGACAAGCCATATCCACGATTATTCGGTCAAGTTCTACAAGACGCTCGAGGAAGAGACCGGGCTCAACGCCGGTTTCTATGTGGTCGGCAACCTGCGCATGGCGCAGAGCCGCGCGCGGATGGACGAATTTGAGCTCTATGCCTCGACCGCCGAGACCGTGGGCATTCCCTACGAATGGATGAGCCCCGACCAGATCCGCGAACGCTGGCCGCTGGTGCGCACCGAGGATTTGCAGGGCGCACTCTATCATCCGACCGACGGCTACATCAATCCGGCCGATGTCACCCAGGCGATGGCCAAGGGCGCCCGCCAGCGCGGCGTGGTGGTCGAGCGGCGCTGGCAGGTCGACGGCTATCACTGGACCGGCGCGGAGTGGCAGGTCACGGTGACCAAGATGGTCGAGAAAGGCGGCAACCTGGTGCCGTCGGACGAGCAGCAGGTCATCACAGCCGAACATGTCGTCACCGCCACCGGCAACCATGCGCAGCGCACCGCGCGGCTTCTGGGGCTGAAGATCCCGGCGATCCCGGTCGAACACCAGTACATCGTCACCGAGCCCGACCCGGCGCTGGCGGAATGGCGTGCCGCCGGCAACGCCGAACACCCGGTACTGCGCGATGCCGATGCCAAATGGTATGTGCGCGAAGAGCGCAAGGGCTGGATCCTCGGCCCCTATGAGCGCAATGCGCCGGCGCGTTTCCTCTACGATGTGCCGGAGTCGTTCCGCGCCGATCTCTTCCCGCTCGATCTCGACCGGATCGAAGAGGAATACATGAGCATGATCCACCGCATTCCGTCGTCGGAAACGGTGGGGCTGAAAGACGATTACAACGGCCCGATCTGCTACACCCCTGACGGCAACCCGCTGGTCGGCCCGGCGCCGGGGCTGCGCAACATGTGGCTGGCCGAGGGCTTCAGTTTCGGCATCACCGCCGCCGGTGGCACCGGGTATTACCTGGCGCAGATGATGGTCGAGGGCGAGGCCGAGATCGACATGGCGGCGCTCGACCCCAAGCGCTACGGCCGTTGGATGACGACGGAATACGCCGCGCGCAAGAACGAGGAATGTTACGAGCACGTCTACATCCTGCACCACCCGGATGAGGAGCGCGAGGCCTGCCGGCCGCTGCGCACCGCGCCCTGCTATGACCGGATGAAGGCGCGGGGCGCGCAGTTCGGCTGCGTCAACGGCTTCGAGCGTCCGAACTACTTCGGCCCGCTGGACGCGCCCGAGAGCTTTGACCACGACGCGCGCAGCTTCCGCCGCGGCGGCTGGTGGCAGTATGCGGTCGACGAGGCAAAGGCGGTGCGTGAGGGCGTCGGCCTAATCGACGCCTCGGCCTTCACCAAGCACTGGGTGTCGGGCAAGGGGGCGACCGAGTTTCTCGACTGGTTCACCACGAACAAGCTGCCTAAGGTCGGCCGCATCAACCTGACCTATGCGCTGACCGAGGCAGGCACGACACGCACCGAATACACCATCGTGCGGCGCGAGGAGAACGGCTATTACCTGGTCTCGGCCGGGGCGCTGACCGAGTATGACGGCGATTACCTGCGCAAATCCGCCGAGGATTTCATGGAACGCACCGGCAAGCTGGTGCTGGTGCATGACGTGACGACGCAATGGGGTGTTTTCGCGGTGGCGGGGCCAAAGGCGCGGGCCCTGCTGCGCGACGTGATCAAGGATGCGGAACCTGACACGGCGCTTTCGAACAAGCGCTTCCCCTGGCTGTCGGCGCGCGAGATCGAGCTCGGCATGTGCCCGGTGATGGCAATCCGCGTGGCCTATACCGGCGAGCTGGGCTGGGAGCTGCACCACCCGATCGAGATGCAGAATTATCTTTTCGACCTGCTGGAAAAGGCCGGCGCGGCGCATGGGCTCAAGCTGGTGGGCGCGCGCGCGCAGAACTGGTTGCGGCAGGAGAAAAGCTATCGTGCCTTCGGCACCGAGCTGGGCCGCGACGCGACGCCGCTGGAGGCCGATCTGCCACGATTTGTCGATCAGGAGAAGGAATTCCGCGGCAAGGCGGCGATGCAGGCGCTGGGCGTCCGGTCAAAGTGCTGCACGCTTCTGATCGACGGGCCGGAGGACGCCGATCCCTGGGGCCGCGAGGCGCTTTATCTTGACGGTGAAAAGATCGGCCGGCTGACCTCGGGCGGCTATTCGGTGACCTTCGGCAAATCGATCGGCATGGGATATGTGCGGCCCGATCTGGCGGCGGAGGGCACGCGGCTCAAGGTGCGGATGCAGGGGCAGCTCTGGGATGCGGTGGTGACCTGCGACGCGCCCTATGACCCGAAGAACGAGACGATCCGCAAGGACGGGTGATCCGGGCGGGGCCGGTGGCGCGCCGCGAGTCAGGCACGGGGTTCGCGCTCCGGGCCTGACCCGGGGTCTTTCGGCCGCGGCGGACGGCGAGGCCCCGGCGCGCGGGGAGGCGGATCAAGCCGTGGCGGGATACGCGCAGCCCGGGCTTGACCGGGGGCCGTCGCGGCGCCTCAGCCGGCGTTCTGTTGCAGGCGTTCGGCGTAGGCGCGGAGCTCTTCGGCCTCGTGGCGGGCGTCGCGCAGGCCTTCCATCGCGGCGGACAACTCGGCCTCTGTCTGGGCCAGCTGGTTGGTCAGCTCGGCCTCGCGCTGCTGAAGGTAGGTGATTGCCTGATCGCGGGTCTCTTCGGCCTCGTGCAGCTCCTGGCTCATCCGCTCGAGCTCGCCGACGTCGGATTTCGACACCGCGGTGAACCGGTGCAGCAGCCAGTTTGCGAACCATCCCAGGCAGAAGGCCACAAACAGGATGATCGCCGTCGCGATGACAAATTCGGTCCTACTCATCCGCAGCGTCCTCCGTGCCAGAAGCGCCGTCTTCTTCTACGGAATCGTCAGGGCTTTCAAGCTCGGATTCGGCTGTCTCGTCATTCTCGGGCAGCAGCAGGCGGAATTCGATCCGGCGGTTGGCTTCGCGCCCCGCTTCGGTGTCGTTGCTCTCGATCGGCTGGGTCTCGCCATATCCCTTGGCCCGGAAGGTCGAGGTTAGCACCCGGCGGTTGCGCAGTTCGGTCAGGATCGCATTGGCGCGGGACTGGCTGAGATCGAGGTTCATGCTCTCGCGGCCCTGGCTGTCGGTGTGGCCGGCGATCTCGAGATCGATCTGGTCGCAGCCCGATAGCACTTCGGCAATGTCGTCGAGGATGTCCTTGCCGGCGGCGTCGAGCGTGTCGGACCCCGGCTCGAAGCTCAGCTTGCGGTCGCCGAGGACAGTCTGAATGCGGCCCAGGCATTCCTCGGGGGTGGGCAGCGCGGCCTGCGGGTCGAGCGCCTCGGCATATTCGACTTCGATGGTGAATTCGGCGCCTTCGCCCAGCTTCTCGGCCATCAGCGCCGCCATCGCGGCGCTGGCCGACTGGTCGCCGGTCCGGCCAGCGATGTGCATGTCGTCGGGGGTGACGGTGACCGCGCCATTGGCAAGGTAGGACAGCGCCTCGATCGCCGCCAGCACCCGCACCGGCCAGCCGCCGGGCAGGGTATCGTCGACCCGGGCGGTGGTGCGCACCGCGGCGCTGGCAAAGGCCGCCTTGGCATAGCTCTCGGCGGTCTGCCGAGTCATCTCGCTCGACACCCGGCCGCGCAGGTGCACCTGGCCTTCGGGGCTCAGGGTGGCGACGAATTCCGGCGGGCCGTCGTCGTTGGCCTCCGGGGTTTCCGGCAGAACGGCGGTCAGATCGAAGACCGGCGGCAGGTCGTTTTCCAGCGTGCCCACGGTCTGATCGAAAAGCGCCTGATCGGTGCCCTCGGGCACGATCATCGAAATCTCGGCGTCGGTCATCGTCACGGTGCCACCGCCCAGCGCGCCCAGCCCCGCGATCGACAGTTCCGCGGCCTCGGCCCAGCGCTTGGTCGGCACGCCCAGCCCGATCCGGCATTCGGTGTCGGGCGCCATGCCCTGCGCCGCCTCGGCGGCCTGAAGGATGCGCGCCCGCGCCTCGTCGGTATCGGCCGAACAGGCGTCGAAGCGGCCGGCACCTTCCTCGATCACGTAGCGCAGGGTGAAGGGGGTGATCACCGGTCGCGGCGCCGAGATCGCCAGTTGCACACGCACATCCTCGGGCGCGAGCTTGAGCAGCGCGGCCTCGGTCTTGACGCGCTCGTCTTCGCTGTCGGTCATGGCGGTGACAAGCACCTGCGTCGGCTCGACCGAGATCTTCGAGCGCGGCAGGCGGGTCAGCGCCTCGAGCGCAAAGCGCATGGCGTCGTCCCAGCCCGGCGGCACCTGGTGTTCGGCGGTCTCCATCAGGTCCGAGACATTCTCTTGGCCGACGATCTTGCCCATTCGGGTGACCATGGCGTCATGCTTGTCGCCCTTGGGCACCAGCCCGATGAGCGAGACGCCGGAATCGTTGCGCAGGATCTCGACCGAGAATTTCGGCGGCGCGAGGTCCTGGGTGTCGACCACGTCCATCTGGTCGATCACCCTTGCGGCATCGACCACCTGGCCGGCGTTCGACAGGGCGCGGAACCGGTCGGCCTCGGTCGGCGCGGTGCCGAAGAGAAAGACCTGAAGGCCGGTTGCATCGACCGAGGCCCAGCTCAGCCCGGCGATCTGGAATTGTTCGGTGACGGCCTGTTCCGAGGCGTCTTCCACCAGGGTGACGGCAGAACCGGCAGCGACGACCGACAGAACCGCCGCAAGGGCGAATGAAGAGGCGGGCAGCACATAAGTCGAAAGGCGCATTCGGCGGGTCCGGGCTGTGAACGGTTGCGTTGGGATACGCCGGTCGCCGGGCGGTTTCAATCACGCCAGAAGCGCGGCGGCGAAAAACAGCACAGGCAGCAGCCCGGCGTTGCGGTTCGAGCGGAACAGCATCAGCAGCCGGTCCATGTCGTCCATCTTGAGCATGCGCATCTGCCAGACCATGTGCCAGCCAAAGGCCCAAGGCCCGCCAAGCGCGATCACCAGCGCCAGGATCATCGCTTTCGGCACCGCCAGGATGATTGCCAGCCCCATCAGGCTGACGCTGGCCACCAGAAAGCGGCCGAGCCATTTCGGCGTCGCATCGCCGAACAGCCGGGCGGTGGATTTCACCCCGATCAGCGCGTCGTCCTCCTTGTCCTGGTGGGCATAGATCGTGTCATAGAACAGCGTCCAGGCCATGCCCGCGAAGTAGAGCACGACGGCCGGCCATTCCAGACGCCCGGTATGTGCCGTCCAGGCCAGCAGCGCGCCCCAGTTGAAGGCGAAGCCGAGAAAGATTTGAGGCCACCAGGTAAAGCGCTTGGCAAAGGGATAGATCGCCACCGGCACCAGCGCGGCAACGCCCAGCAGGATGGCGGCGGCGTTGAAGGTCAGCAGGATGGCAAAGGCCACAAGCGCCTGCGCCGCCATCCAGAGCAGCGCGCCGGTGACGCTGACCTGCCCCGAGGGGATCGGCCGGCTGGCGGTGCGCGCGACCGAGCCGTCGATGTGACGGTCGGTGATGTCATTCCAGGTGCAGCCGGCGCCGCGCATCAGGAGCGCGCCCAGCCCACAGCCGACGAAAATCCAGAGATCGTGCCAGCGCGCGGTGTCGGTGTGCAACATCGCCAGCAGCAGCCCCCACCAGCAGGGCAGCAGCAGGAGCCAGGTGCCGATCGGCCGGTCGGCGCGGCTCAGCCGCAGGTAGGGCCGGGTGGCGGCGGGTGCCAGCCGGTCGACCCAATTGCCGCGCACCGCGTCGGAAACCTGCCCGGCGGCCTGCGGGGGCTCTGGTGTCGGGCTCTGCTCTGTCATATCTGTCATCCCATGAGTGGCACGGTCAGGCTGTATGTAGATCACCCGCTGGGGCAGGGGCAAACCATTCCTCTGGAACGGGCGCAGGCGCATTACCTCTTCGGGGTGATGCGGCTGGAGGCGGGTGCCGAGCTTTTGCTGTTCAACGGTTCCGATGGCGAATGGCGCGCCGAGGTGGCGCAGGCGGGCAAACGCGGCGGCGTACTGGTCTGCCGGGTGCAGAGCAAGCCGCAGGAAGTGCCGCCCGACCTCTGGCTGATCTTTGCCCCGGTCAAGAAGGCACGCACCGATTTCATCGTCGAAAAGGCGGTGGAACTGGGGGTGCGGCGCATCCTGCCGGTGCAGAGCGATTTCACCAATTCCGAGCGTATCCGCGCCGAAAAGCAGCGCGCCCATGCGGTGGAGGCGGCCGAGCAATGCGGCGCCACCTTCGTGCCCGAGGTGGCCGATTTGCAGAAACTTTCGCGCCTTTTGGATGGCTGGCCGGCGGGCCGGCGGCTGATGTTCTGTGACGAGGCGCAGGCGGGCGGCGCCTCGGCGCAGGCCGGGCTTGCGGCGCTGAAGGATGGCCCTGCCGGTCCCTGGGCCATCCTGATCGGCCCCGAAGGTGGCTTTTCCGAGGCCGAGCGTGCCCGGCTGCATGGCTTTGAATTCACCCATCCGGTGGCGCTCGGGCCGCGCATCCTGCGCGCCGAAACCGCGGCGGTGGCGGCGCTGACGCTGTGGCAGTCGGTGCTGGGAGACTGGCAATGATGCGGCCGGCCGGCCCCGCCGATGTTGCCGCCCTGCGCGGCTTTCTTGAGACGCATATCGAGACCTCGATGTTCCTGCTCGGCAATCTCGAGGCGCATGGCGTGGAAGGATCGGCGCATGATCATGCCACGCGGTATTTCCTCTGGCAGGAAGCCGGCGAGATCACCGGCGCGTTCGGCGTGACGCGCAGCGGATACCTGATGTGCCAGATGCCGGCCATGACGGTTGCGGCCGCGGGGGCCTTTGCCCGGGCTCTGGAGGGGACGCCGATACTTGGCATGACCGGGACGGCCGATCAGGTGCAGCGGGTGCTCGATGTCTTCGCCCTGCCAACGTCCCTGTGGCAGGTCAACGAGGTTCAGCCGCTTTACGGGCTCGACTGCGCCGGTCTGCCAGAGAGCGCCGATGCCCTGCGGCCGGCGCAGGAGGATGACAAAGCGCTGCTGGCGGAATGGTTCACCGCGCTCCTCCTCGACACCGGGATGGCCGCCGGCCCCGCCGCCAGGGAGCAGGGCGCGGCCCGCGCCATGGCGGCCATCGGCAGCGAGCGCTTTGCCTTTCTGTCCGAAGCAGGCCAGCCCGTGGCGATGAGTTCGATTACCGCCCGCGCCGGCCAGGCGGTGCAGGTCGGCGGCGTCTTTGTGCCGCGGGCGCTGCGCGGACAGGGCTTGGGCGGGCGTATGGTGGCGGCGCAGCTGCGGCAATGGCGCGCCCGGGGCATCGTGCACGCGATCCTGTTTGCCGCCTCGCCCACGGCAGCCAAGGCTTATGAGCGCATCGGCTTTCGGCGTCGGGGCGATTACCGGGTCGCCCTGCTGAAACAGGGCCACATTCTGGGTGCGGCGACATGAGCTTTGTCCGCCCCGAAGTGCGTCGGGCGCTCTGGCGCTGGCGCGAGGTGCTGGCCGGGGTCGGGCTGCTGGCGCTGGGGCTCTGGTGGGGCTTCGGGGCCGTCGGCTGGATGATCAACGGGCTGGGCTATGTGCTCACTGCTATGGCCGGCGCGCTGGTGGTGCTGGGCCTGCAACGGGGGCGGTTCCGCGACGGCGCGGACGGGCCGGGCGTGGTGCAGATCGTCGAAGGCCGGGTGGCCTATTTCGGCCCACTCACCGGCGGCGCGGTGGACATGGCCGACCTTTCTCGTCTCAGCCTCGACCGGCGGATGCATCCGGCGCATTGGATCCTCGCCCAGCCGGGCCACGACCC
Organism: Marinovum sp. PR37; assembly: GCF_028807375.1. Taxonomy (NCBI): domain Bacteria; kingdom Pseudomonadati; phylum Pseudomonadota; class Alphaproteobacteria; order Rhodobacterales; family Roseobacteraceae; genus Marinovum; species Marinovum sp. PR37. Next base: position 34,660 of record NZ_JARAML010000031.1, read on the forward strand.
GCTTCACATTCCCGTCACCGCCAAGGGCGCGGACCAGCTGTTTGACGCCTTCACCAGCCTGCCCGGCCTGCGTACCGAGTACATGCTGCGCGAACTCGGCAGCGATACGTCGCGCGAAGTCGTGATCTGGCAGCGCCGGCAGATCGCCCCCGCCCTGCATTGACAGCCGGGAAATTTCCGCCCATCCCTTGCACACCCTTGAAGGCCACGATCGGAGCTGCGCCCATGTCCATTCCTCAATCCGGCGGCGGTGTGATCGAACGCCACGAGCAACTGGCGGAGTACCTCGCAGCGGGTTGCAAACCCAAGGAAAACTGGCGCATCGGCACCGAGCACGAGAAGTTCGGCTATTGCAAGGACACGCTGAAGCCCTTGCCCTATGAGGGCGCGCGCTCGATCGAGGCGGTGCTCTCGGGGCTGCGCGACCGGCATGGCTGGGCACCGGTAACCGAGGGCGGCAAGCTGATCGGTCTTGAAAAGGACGGCGCCAACGTCAGCCTGGAACCCGGCGGCGCGCTGGAGCTTTCGGGCGCGCCGATGGAGACCATTCACCAGACCTGCGACGAGGTGAATGTGCACCTGCGCGAGGTCAAGGATATCGCCGACGAGATCGGCGTCGGCTTTATCGGCCTTGGCGCCGCGCCGGAGTGGCAGCACGACCAGATGCCGCTGATGCCCAAGGGCCGTTACAAGCTGATGGATGCCTACATGGGCAAGGTCGGCACCATGGGCCGGGCGATGATGCGACGGACCTGCACGGTGCAGGTCAACCTCGATTTCGGCTCAGAGGCCGACATGGTGCAGAAGATGCGGGTGGCGATCGCGCTGCAACCGGTGGCCACCGCGCTCTTTGCCAATTCGCCGTTCTTCGAGGGGCGGAAAAACGGCCATAAATCCTGGCGCTCGCGCATTTGGCGCGATCTGGACGATGCCCGCACCGGCATGGTGCCCTTTGTCTTTGATGACGGCTTTGGTTTCGAGCGCTGGGTGCAATATGCGCTCGATGTGCCGATGTATTTTGTCTACCGCGATGGCGAATACATCGACGCGCTGGGCCAGTCGTTCCGCGATTTCCTGAAAGGCGAGCTGCCGGCGCTGCCAGGGGAAAAGCCCTTGATGAGCGACTGGGCCGATCATCTGACCACGCTGTTCCCCGAGGCGCGGGTGAAAAAATTCATCGAGATGCGCGGCGCCGATGGCGGCCCGTGGCGCCGGCTCTGCGCGCTGCCGGCCTTCTGGGTCGGGCTGACCTATGATCAGGGCGCGCTGGATGCCGCCTGGGATCTGGTGAAAGACTGGGATGCCGAGACCCGCGAAGCGCTGCGGGTTGCCGCCTCGGTCGGGGGGCTGGCGGCCGAGGCCGGCGGGGTGAAGATGCACGATCTGGCGCGCGAGGTGCTGGCGATCTCCGAGGCTGGTCTGGTGGCGCGCGGGCGCGCCGGCTCGGGCGGGCTGGTGCCGGACGAGACACATTTCCTCAATGCGCTGCGCGAAAGCGTCGAGAGCGGCAAGGTGCCGGCGGATGAGCTTGTCGAGCAATTCGAGGGCGATTGGGGTGGCGATCTCTCGCGGATCTACGCGGCGCATTCGTATTGAGCAGGACCGCGGGGCGCGAACGCAAGTGGCGGCCTGGCCCTATGCGCCCAGCAGGCCGGTGAAGCGGTCGATATCCGTCTTGCTCACCGACCAATCGCAGACAAACCGCGCCCGCACCGCTTCGTCCTCCGGGCCGTCCAGCGAACCGAAGAGCGTGTACCTTGCCCCGGCCGCATGCAGACTGCGGTGCAGCCCGCGTGGCAGGGTGCAGAAGATCATGTTGGCCTGAACCTCGTAAAGCAACGCCGCCTCGGAACAGCCACGCAATCCTTCGGCCAGTCGCGCCGTATTGGCATTGGCCGCTGCCGCCATCTCGAGCCAGAGCCCGTCGTCGAGATAGGCCAGCATCTGCGCGGCAAGATAGCGGTGCTTGGAATAGAGATGCGCCCCGCGCTTGCGCCGAAGCTCGAATTCGCGGGCCTTGGCCGGGTCGAAGAGCACCACCGCCTCGGCGCCCATCAGCCCGTTCTTGGTGCCGCCAAAGCTCACCACGTCGACGCCGGCCCGCCAGGTCATCTCGGCCGGGGTACATCCCAGCGCGGCAATCGCATTGGCAAAGCGCGCACCGTCAAGATGCACCGGGCTGGCGTGGCGTTTCGCCACCTCAGTCAGCGCGCGCAGCTCGTCCAGCGCATAAAGCCGGCCGTTTTCGGTCACCTGGGTCAGCGACACCGGGCCGGACTGGGCGATATGCACGTCGCCGGAGCCATGATGCGTCATCGCGGCATCCAGCGCGGCGGGCGTCATCCGGTCGGCCTCGCCCACCAGGGTGAGCTTGGCGCCGCCGGTGTAGAACTCCGGCGCATTGCATTCGTCCACCTGAACATGCGCTTCAGGGGTACAGAACACGGTGTCCCAGGGTCGCGTCAGACAGGCCAGCGCCAGCGCATTGGCCGTGGTGCCTGTGGCAACGAGGTAGACGGCGGCCTCGGGCGCTTCGAAGATCTCGCGGATGCGGTCTTCGGCCTGCCGGGTCAGGTCGTCGCTGCCGTAAGAGGGCATGTGGCCGGCATTGGCCTCGGCCAGCGCCTCCATCACGCGGGGGTGGACCGGGCCGGTGTTGTCGGAGGCAAAGAACATCTCAGGTCGGCTCCTCGATGATATGGTCTTCCCAATCGTCGTCGTCGATCTCGAATTCCGGCACCGTCTTGTGCTGCATCGACACGCCGGCGGCATGGACGCTCTCAGGGGTGCCGGAAATCAGCGGGTGCCAGTCGGGCAGCGGCTTGCCTTGCCAGAGCAGGCGATAGGCGCAGGTCTTCGGCATCCAATAGGCGTGGCTGTCGATGTTCTCGGGCGTCAGCACGATGCATTCCGGCACGAACTGGTGGCGGATCTCGTATTGCGAGCAGCGGCAGCTCGCATCATCGAACAGCCGGCAGGCAACGCAGGTCAGCTCGACCTGTCCGGTGTCCTCGTCCTCGAGCTTGTTGAGGCAGCATTTGCCGCAGCCGTCGCAGAGCGCTTCCCATTCCTGCGGGGTCAGCGCCTTGAGCGGCTTTTTCTCCCAGAAGCGGGGCGGCAGGCCCTTGCGGTCGATCGGATCGCTCATGTGGTGGCCAGTATCTCGCGGGCGCGGGTGCAATCGGCCTGCATCTGGGCGATAAAGGCCTCCTGGCTGGCAAAGGTCGCCTCCGGGCGGAGATAGGAGACCAGTCCGACCGAGAGATGCGCGCCGTAGAGATCGCCGGAGAAATCGAACAGAAAGGTTTCGAGGTTGGGCACCGCACCGCCGAATTGCGGCCGGACGCCCAGCGAGGCAGCGCCGCGATAGCTGCCCTTGTGCGGCCCGTCGGTGACATCGACCAGCACCGCATAGACACCGAACGCCGGCAGGTGCAGCCCGGTCAGATCCATGTTGGCGGTGGGAAAGCCCAGCGTCCGGCCGCGCTGTTCGCCGCCCACCACCGGGCCGGCGATGCGGTGCCAATGGCCCAGCATCTCGGCCGCCAGTTCCGGTCGACCGTCGCTCAGCGCCTGGCGGATCGCGGTGGAGGAGACCTGCGCCGTGCCCTCCTGCAAGAGCGGCGCAATGGTGACGTCAAAGCCCATCTCTCGGCCGAAGCGCACCAGATCGTTGGCGGTGCCGGCGCGCTTGCGGCCAAAACAGAAATCCGCCCCCACCACCACATGCCGCAGCCCGAGCCCATCGCGCAGAACGCGGCCGCAGAACTCTTCGGGCGACAGCCCGGCCAGCGCGTGGTTGAAGTTCAGCTCATAGAGCACATCGACGCCCAGTTTTTCGAGCCGCGCGGCGCGCGCCTCGGGCGACATCAGCCGGAACGGCGGCGCATCGGGAGCGAAGAATTCGCGCGGATGCGGCTCGAAGGTGAGAATGCCCAGAGGCGCATCCGACCGGCGGGCAAGATCGATCACCGACAGGTGGCCGCGATGCACGCCATCGAAGTTGCCGATGGCAACGCTGGCGCCGCGATCGGGGGCCTGGGTGAACTGATAGTCGCGGATGATACGCATGGCGCAGGGGTAGCCTTGCGGCTTCCCGCTGACAAGAGGCGGAGTAGACCTGCCGCCCCTCGGCGTTGCGTCACATCCCGGTGCCTACGGCCGTCTATTTCTGGCGCGGGCCGCGCATCCGGTGGATGGTTTCGCGCACGCGCGCCCAATCTCTGGCTTCGTCGGTCTTGCCGCTGGCCTCGCAGTCGCGCATTTTCTGCGACACTTCGAGGATGGCCTTGTCGCCATGGGCTGAAACAAGGCGGCTGGCGTAGTCGGTGACTTGAATGGCGTCCATGGTGGTGTCTCCCGCTGTTGCTCGGACTCACTCGGGGCGCCCACCATACCAGATTCCCGCGAAAATGCGACCGTCAGCTCCAGCTGTAATTGAAACTGATCGAGATCCTGTGGTTTTCCGAGGTGTTCATCGGCACTTCATGGCGCAGCCAGCTCTCCCAGAGCAAGACTTCGCCGACCGCGGGGGATTCGTATACAAATGTACGCAGTTCCTCGCGCGCCTGCTTGCGCCGCGGCGGGGCCGCCATCATCCGGGCCGAGCGCGGATCTTCGAGCTTGAGCGCCGAGGCGCCCTCGGGCATCGCCACATAGGTGGTTCCGGATATCACCGCATGCGGGTGCAGGTGCGATGAATGGAAGCCGCCTTCGGGCAGGATGTTGATCCAGAGATCCTCGAGCTTGAGCTGGCGTTCGTCGAGATTGAACTCCAGATCCTCGGCAAAGGCCGCGACATGGGCATCCAGCGCGCTGACCAGATCGGCAAAGATCGGAAAGCGCCAGGGCAGATCGCTGAGCGACGCATAAGAGGTGTAGCCCGGGTAATCATTGGCCTCGCACCAATCCTGGCCGGCCTCGTCATCCTCGGCAATCGAGAGACAGGAGGCTTCGAGTTGACCGGCGTCGATCCTGGGGCCCTGTTCGGCAAGGGCGGCGCGATAGAGGCGGGTGACAAAAAGAGAGCGAATATGAGCCATGCCGCCGATCTAGCGCGTGTGGCGCCGTTTGGCGAGGTGCATTCGGAGCCGCGCCGCCTGCCATGACCGGGGTTTGACAGAACTGGGAGTCTAGAATATTAGCTGGGTGTCGCGTTTGCAGGAGGGGCAGGCGCAGGGGTCGCAGATGGCGCGGCCCGGAGCGGTGCAGGCCAGCCCTGCGCGGCCCGCGACCGGAACTGCCGCCTTGCCTGGGACGCCCACACATACTGATGCCGAAAGGATTTCCATGACGTCCGCCGAAACCCGATATGCGGTTGATCCCGAGACCGCCAAGAGCTTTGACACCGCCAAGCTGCGCGAGCATTTCCACGTCGGCGGGCTGTTCGCGCCCGGCGAAATCAAGCTGGTTTATTCGCATTACGACCGGCTGATCCTCGGCTCGGTGGTGCCTGACGGCAGCGCCCTGACGCTCGACACTGTGCCCGAGACCGGGACGCCCTCGTTCCTCGACCGGCGCGAGATGGGAATCCTGAACCTGGCCGAAACCGGCGAGGTCGCGGTCGGCGGCGAGCGCTACCCCCTGGCGCGCGGCGAGGTGCTCTATATCGGTATGGGCGCCGGTGCGGTGACCTTTTCGGGCGGCCGGTTCTACGTGCTCTCGGCCCCGGCGCACCGCCGCTGTCCGACCAAGCTGATCCGGCTGGAAGACGCACGCCGTGTCGAGATGGGCGCGCGCGAGAGCGCCAACGAGCGGGTCATCATCCAGTTCCTGCACCCGGAGGTCTGCGACAGTTGCCAGCTCCTGATGGGCTATACCCAATTCGCCCCCGGCTCGGTCTGGAACACCATGCCGGCGCATACCCACGACCGGCGGATGGAGGCCTATCTATATTTCGACGTGCCCGAGGACGCGCGGGTGTTCCACTTTATGGGCCGGCCCGACGAAACCCGCCATATCGTCATGGCCAACGAGGAGGCGGTGATCTCGCCGCCCTGGTCGGTGCATTGCGGGGCGGGCACGGCGTCTTACACCTTTTGCTGGGCGATGGCGGGCGACAATGTCGATTTCACCGACATGGACATGGTGGCGATGGAGGAGCTGCGATGAGCGGCGCCTTCCAGCTCACCGGCAAGCGGGCGCTGGTGACCGGCGCCAACACCGGCATCGGCCAGGCGATTGCCCTGAGGCTGGCCGAGGCCGGCGCGCATGTGGTGGCCGCCGGCCGCCGCTCCTGCGACGAGACCGTGGCGCAGATCGAGGCGGCAGGCGGCAGCGGCACAGCGCTGCTGCTCGATCTCTCGGATCCGGCGGCGGGGGCGGCGCGGCTGGGCGAGGCGGGTCACCTGGATATCCTCGTCAACAATGCCGGCATCATCCGCCGGGCCGAGTCGCAGGATTATACCGAGACCGATTGGGATGACGTGATGGATGTGAACCTCAAGGCGGTCTTCCTGATGTGCCAGGCCTTCGGCAAGGCCGCCATCGCGCGCGGCACCGGCGGGCGGATCGTCAATATCGCCTCGCTGCTGAGCTTTCAGGGCGGCATCCGCGTGCCGGCCTATACCGCGTCCAAACATGGCGTGGCCGGGCTGACCAAGTTGCTGGCCAACGAATGGTCGGCGCACGATATCAACGTCAATGCCGTGGCGCCGGGCTATATCGCCACCAACAACACCGCAGCCCTGCGCGACGACCCCGAGCGTGCGGCCGAAATCCTCGGCCGCATCCCGGCGGGCCGCTGGGGCGATCCGGCCGATATCGCCGGGGCGGTGGCCTTCCTCTGCATGCCGGCGTCGAATTACGTCACCGGCGCCGTGCTCAACGTCGATGGCGGCTGGCTGGCCCGCTAGGCGTCAGCCCCGCTCCCAGCTGCGGTGATAGTCGTCGATGATATAGGTATGGGCATGGGTGCGCCTTCCGTCGAGGTGCGGATGATCGAGCGGCAGGTCGTCGTGGCGATGGGTCAACACCTGCGGGTCTTCGGCCGGCCAGAGTCTGCGTGCGGCGAGGAGGCCAAGCCCGGCCAGCAGGCTCAGGCTCACAAGCGTGGCCGGCGCGCCGGCACCGGTCATCAGGACGCCGGCCAGCGGATAGGTGACCAGCCAGCAGGCATGCGACAGCGCGAATTGCGCGGCAAAGACCGCCGGGCGGTCCTCGGGGTGGGCCGAGCGGCGCAAGAGCCGGCCCGAGGGGGTGAGCACCGCCGCATAGCCGATCCCGGCCAGCAGCCAGCCGGCGAGCAGCAGGCCCCATGACAATCCGGCCGAGAGCAGCACCGCCGCCAGCCCGACCAGCACCGAGGTAAGCAGGCCCGCCCCGGCGAGCATCACCGGCCGGTCCGACAGCCGGTCGAGCAGCGGCGGCAGGCCGAGCGCGGCCAGCATCGAGCCGGCGCCGAAGGCCGCCATCGTCCAGCCCAGCGCGCTGGCGCCCAACCCCAGATCGCCCCGCACCAGCACAACGGTGTTCACCAGAACCATCGCGCCCCCGGCGGCCGCCGCAAGGTTCAGCGCCAGCAGCCCGCGCAGCCGGGGGGTGGCGAGATAGATGCGCAGGCCACGGGTCATCCGGTCGTAAATGCCGCGCGGCGCGGCGGGTTTCGGACGCGGCAGCAGCACCGAGATCACCAGCGCGGCCGAGGCGACAAACCCCGCCACGGTGCCGAGAAACAGCGCATTGTAGGACATCACCGCCAGCAGCAGCCCGGCCAGCAGCGGGCTGACCAGGCTCTCGAGGTCATAGGCCAGCCGCGACAGCGACAGCGCGCGGGTATAGCGGTCTTCCTCGGGCAGGACGTCGGGAATCGTCGCCTGAAACAGCGGCGTAAAGGCCGCCGAGGCCGATTGCAGGGCGAAGATCAGCACATAGACCTGCCAGACTTCGGTGACGAAGGGCAGGGCCAGCGCTGCGCCGGCGCGCAGCAGATCGAGCGTCACTAGCAGCGCCCGGCGCGGCACCCGGTCGGCAAAGGCGCCGGCAATCGGCGCGACGCCGACATAGGCCACCATCTTGATGGTAAAGACCGTGCCCAGCACGAGCCCGGCGCGCTCTCCGGCCAGATCATAGGCCAGAAGCCCCAGCGCCACCGTGGCCAGCCCGGTGCCGAGCAGCGCCACGACCTGAGCCAGAAACAGGTGCCGGTAGCTGCGATCCGCGAGAATGGCCAGCATGATGCCCTCAGAGTTGCCGCGCGGCCCGGGGCGCGCGGCTTTGATTCATGCCATCGAGATACAGCGCGCCTATGGCGCCAGCGGCCGCATATTCGACCGCCGGGCGCTTCCGGGCAATCAGGAACGGCGGGCGTGCATGGCGGTGCGGGAACATGAGGCGAGGATATTCCTCGTGGGCGATTAGGCAAGCGGTTCGCGCCGGCGGCCTCTCCGGCGAAGTCGCAGGCCGGGCGAGGAAGCTTCTCTGCCGGGCACACGACGCGCAGCCCGGTGTTTTGTCGTCGTGGTCTTTGGAGAGATGGTGCTGCTGGAGAGAATTGAACTCTCGACCTCTCCCTTACCAAGGGAGTGCTCTACCTCTGAGCTACAGCAGCGCCGGGGGCCTGCGGCATCAGCCGCGGCGTGGCGGGTGATTAGACGCAAACGCGCAGCAGTGCAAGGGCAATCTGGACCCTTTTTTGCACTTGCGGTACCACAGCGCCATGACCCGTGATAGCGACACCGAAACACCCGGAAAAAAGCCCCGCGATGAAGGCCGCGATGCGCGGCTCAAGGCGGCATTGAAAGCGAACTTGGGGCGCAGGAAGGCGCAGGCCCGGGCCCGGGCGGCGCAGGACGACGCATCCGACGACCAGATCGAGCAAAAGGACGAATAGAGGCATGGATTCGATTATCGTGACGGGCAATGGCCCGCTGAGCGGGCAGATCCCGATTGCTGGCGCCAAGAACGCCTGCCTCACGCTGATGCCGGCGACGCTGTTGAGCGAAGAACCGCTCACCCTGACCAATGCGCCGCGGCTGTCCGACATCAAGACGATGACAACGCTGCTGCAATCGCTCGGCGCCGAGGTGTCGCAGCTTCAGGATGGCCAGGTGATCGCGATGTCGAGCCACGATCTCGACAATCATACCGCGCATTACGACATCGTGCGCAAGATGCGCGCCTCGAACCTCGTGCTCGGCCCGATGCTGGCGCGGCTGGGGCAGGCGGTGGTGTCGCTGCCCGGCGGTTGCGCGATCGGTGCGCGGCCGATGGATCTGCATATCTCCGCGCTGGAGGCGCTGGGCGCCGAGATCGAGCTCAAGGACGGTTACCTGCACGCCAAGGCGCCTGGCGGGCTCAAGGGCACAGTGCACGAGCTGCGCTTTGCGAGCGTCGGCGCCACCGAGAACACGGTCATGGCGGCGACGCTGGCCAAGGGCACCACGGTGCTGAAAAACGCCGCCCGCGAGCCCGAGATCGTCGATCTGGTGCGCTGCCTTCGCAAGATGGGCGCGCAGATCGAGGGCGAGGGCACTGCAACCATCACCATCGAGGGCGTCGACCGGCTGCATGGCGCCACCCACCCGGTGGTGACCGACCGGATCGAGCTTGGCACCTATATGATCGCCCCGGCTATCGCCGGCGGCGAGGTCGAGTGCCTCGGCGGCAAGCTGGAGCTGGTGCAGGCCTTTGCCGAAAAGCTCGACGCCGCCGGCATCTCGGTGGAAGAGACCGACACCGGCCTCAAGGTCGCCCGCCGCAATGGCCGGGTCCGGGCGGTGGACGTGAAAACCGAGGTCTTTCCGGGCTTTCCAACCGATCTTCAGGCGCAGATGATGGCCTTGATGTGCACCGCCGAAGGATCTGCGGTGCTTGACGAGACCATCTTTGAAAACAGGTTCATGCATGCTCCGGAGCTGACCCGCATGGGCGCCGACATCGAGGTGCATGGCGGTCAGGCCCGGGTGAACGGGGTCGAGCGGCTCAAGGGGGCGCCGGTGATGGCCACCGATCTGCGCGCCTCGGTGTCGCTGATCCTGGCCGGACTGGCCGCCGAGGGCGAAACCCGGGTCAGCCGGGTCTACCACCTGGATCGGGGCTATGAAAACGTGGTGAACAAGCTGAGCGCCGTCGGCGCCAGGATCGAGAGGGTCAAGGAGGCATGAGCCAGGACGCAACCTTCGAAGAGGGCCGCGAGGCGCCGCTCTACCTGGCGGCGCTCGATCCCGACGATCTGCAAATCCTCTCGGCGCTGGCGCAGGACGCGGTGTTTCCGATCACCGAAATGCGCTGGCAGCCCAGGGCCCGCCGCTTTGCCCTGCTGGCCAACCGCTTCCGCTGGGAAGACCTGACCGCCGCCGAACGCCGGCAGCGGACCCCGGAGCGGGTGCAATCGCTGCTGGTGATCGACAATGTTCTCAAGGTGGCGAGCCAGGGCATCGACCGCAGTGACAGCGATCTGATCCTTTCGCTTCTCGCCGTCAGCTTCACCCCCGGTGAGGACGGCACCGGCGAGGTGCTGCTGACGCTGGCCGGCGATGGCGCCGTCCGGCTCGAGGTCGAGGCGCTGGAGGTCACCCTCAAGGATGTTACGCGGCCCTATGCGGCGCCTTCGCGCAAGGTGCCCAAGCATCCGGAGTGATGCGCGCCTGCTTCAACCTGCCCGATCAACACCGGGGGTCCGGGGGCCACGCCCGCCAATGCCCCCACTCAATTCCCGCGCGCCAGCCCGGACGGAGCCGAAATGTCCGATAGTTTCGAGATTTTCCTCGCCTGTCCTCCGGGTCTGGAACCGCTGCTGCGTGACGAGGCCCGCGAGGCCGGGTTTGCCGCGCCGGTCTGCACCCCCGGCGGCGTCACCTTCCGCGGCGGCTGGCCCGAAGTCTGGCGCGCCAACCTCGTCCTGCGCGGCGCCAGCCGGGTGCTGGCCCGGATCGGCGAATTTCGCGCCCTGCATCTGGCGCAGCTCGACAAGCGCGCGCGCAAGATGGACTGGCGCGCGGTGTTGCGCGCCGATGTGCCGGTCAAGGTCGAGGCGACCTGCCGCAAATCGCGGATCTACCATGCCAAGGCCGCGACCCAGCGGGTCGAGGGCGCGCTGGAGGCGGCGGGCATTGCCCTCGGCGCCGAGGCCGAGCTGGTGCTTCGGGTGCGGATCGAGGACGATCTCTGCACCTTCAGCGTCGATACCTCCGGCGCGCTGCTGCACAAACGCGGGTTCAAGACCGGCACCGGCAAGGCGCCGATGCGCGAGACGCTGGCGGCGCTGTTCCTGCGCGGCGCGGGCTTTGATGGCAGTGCGCCGGTGGTCGATCCGATGTGCGGCTCGGGCACCTTCGTGATCGAGGCGGCGGAAATGGCCATGGGTCTCGCGCCCGGTCGTGGCCGCAGCTTTGCCTTCGAACGGCTCGCCAGTTTCGACGCCGACGCCTGGGCCGCGATGCGCGCGGCGGTCACGCCGCGCGAGACCCCGCTGATCTTTCACGGCTCCGACCGCAATGAAGGCGCGATCGCCAACGCCCGCGAAAACGCCGCGCGCGCCGGCGTCGATCAGATCGCCCGGTTCCGCCATCACGCGATCAGCGACCTGACCCCGCCCGACGGACCCAAGGGGTTGGTCATCGCCAATCCGCCGTATGGCGGCCGGATCGGCAACAAGAAGCTGCTCTACGGGCTGTACGGCAGCTTCGGGCAGGTGCTGAAACAGCGATTCGCCGGCTGGCATGTCGGCGTCGTGACCAGCGAGGCCGGCTTGGCGCGGGCCACCGGGCTCAAGCTCGAGCCCGGCCCGGTGGTCGATCACGGCGGCATTCGCGTGCGGCTTTATCAGGGCCGGATTGCCGGCTGACAATTTGTTAGGAGAAAGTGTTGTGACGAAAGTTCTGGCCATCGGGGCCTATACCGAAGAGGAAGGCGCGGCGCTGGCGGCGGCGTTCGAGTGTCACCCGTTGGCCGATGAGCGCGAGATCGCCAACCTGCCGCACCCGCTGCGCGCGGAGATTACCGGTGTCGCCTACAAGGGCCATCAGGGATTCGGCGCCGCAGAGATGGCGCATCTGCCGAACCTGCGGCTCGTGGCGAATTACGGTGTGGGCTACGATTCGATCGACATCGAGGCTGCCAGCGCACGCGGCATCACGGTGACCAATACGCCGGATGTGCTCAATGACGATGTGGCCGATCTGGCCATCGCGCTCTGGCTGATGCAGGGGCGCGAGATGGAGCAGGCCTCGGCCTGGGCGCGGTCCGGGCGGTGGGCGCAGGAGGGCGAGTACCGCCGCAACCGCAAGCTCAGCGGTGCCCGCGTCGGCATCGTCGGCCTCGGCCGCATCGGGCGCGAGATCGCCGACCGGCTTGCTGCCTTCAAATGCGAGCTGCATTACCACGCGCGGTCGGAAAAGGAGACGCCGGGCTGGCGCTATCACGCCGATCCGGTGGCGCTGGCAGAGGCGGTGGATGTCCTTTTCATCGCGCTGGTCGGCGGGCCGGCGACCGAGGGGTATGTCTCGAAAGAGGTGATCGCGGCACTCGGGCCACGCGGCGTGATCATCAACATCTCGCGCGGCTCGACGATCGACGAGGCGGCGATGCTCGACGCGCTCGAGGCCGGAGAGCTGGCCGGAGCGGGGCTCGACGTGTTCCTGAACGAGCCGCAGATCGATCCGCGGTTCTACGCCCTGCCCAATGTGGTGATCCAGCCGCATCAGGGCTCCGGCTCGGTGGAAACCCGCGCCGCCATGGCCCGGCTTCAGCGCGACAACCTGGCGGCGCATCTTTCCGGCGCCGCTCTTCTGACGCCGGTGAACTGAGCAGCCCGGCGGCGTCGTCGCCGCCGGGGCCCGTCAGGCAAAGCGGCCGTTTTCGAAGATCTCCGGCACCAGTGCGCCGGGCGCCTGGATCACCTCGGCCGCCAGCGCCATGGCGCGGGTGGCGGCCGCTTCCAGATCATGCCCGGTGGCCAGCGAGGCCAGCAGGCCGGCGGCAAAGCTGTCGCCGGCGGCGGTGGTGTCGACCGGGGTGACCTTTTGCGGTTGCAGCGTGGCGCTGCCGCTGTCCTTGGTCCAGACCGTCAGCGGCCCGCCGCCATCCTTGACCGCGATCAGCTTTGCGCCGCCGTCGCGGTAGCGCCGGATCGTGTCTTCCGGCGTGGCATCGCCAAACAGCGCGGTTTCCTCGTCGAACGAGGGCAGCACCACATCGGCCACCGAGGCGCCGAGCGTGAGCCCGGCGCGCATCGCCTCTTCGCTGCCCCAGAGCTTGGGCCGCAGGTTGGTGTCGAAAGCCACCTGCGCGCCGCCGTCGCGGGCACGGCTCAGCACGTCACAGAAGGTCTGGCGTTGTTCGGGCGGCAGGATCGCTAGGGTGATGCCGGAAAAATGGATGATGTCGCGGCCGCTGGTGATTTCTTCCAGCCACTCCGGGTCTTCGGCCATCGCCCGGGCGGCGGATTGCCCGCGCCAGTAGGAAAAGCTGCGCTCGCCGTCCTGGAGCGAGATCATGTAGAGCCCGACGGTGCGATCCGCGAGCCGGCGCATGGCGCTGGTGTCGATGCCGTGGCTTTCCATATAGGCGGCCATCTCTTCGGAGATCGCGTCATTGCCGATGCAGGAGCCATAGCCCACGGTCCAGCTCTCGGGCAGCAATCTGCGGGCGTACCATGCGGTGTTGAAGGTGTCGCCGGCAAAGCCCCGGCGGCATTTTCCATTCTCGACCGGGCCGATCTCGACCATGCATTCTCCGAGCGCGAGGAAATCGGGCATCAGCGCAGCCCTCCCTGTGCCGCATGGGCGCGGGGCAAGGCGGTCTGAGCTGCGCGTGGCGCGAGAGCTGGGGTGGTCACGGTATCGTCCTCATGTTGTGTGGCCCGGGGCCGGCCGGAACGTGGCCGGCGGCGAGCTGGTATGTTAATATGCGCTGGGCGGCGAAAGGTACAGAACCCAGGCAGTGCCGCGGGTCAGGCCTCCTCGGGCGGCAGCAGCTTGCCGGGGTTGAGGATGCCGCGCGGATCATAGGCCTGTTTCAGCGCCCGCATGTAACCCAGCGCCGCGCCGTGCTCGCGCGTCATATAGGCCTGTTTGCCGATGCCGATGCCATGTTCGCCCGACACCGTGCCGCCCAGCGACAGGGCCAGGTCATTGAGCTCGTTGACGAAGCCCTTGACCGTTTTCAGCTCGTCGGCGTCTTCCGGAGCGACCCGCACGCCGCAGTGAAAGTTGCCGTCGCCGACATGGCCGACGATGGTGCAGGTCAGGCCCAGATCGCGGGATTTGCGCTGCGCGGCGGTCACCGCCTCGGCGAGTTTCGAGATCGGGACACAGACATCGGTGGCCAGCGTCCGCTTGCCCGGCTCGAGCGCGGAATTGGCGTAATGCGCGCCGTGGCGCAGGGCCCAGAGCCGGGATCGGTCCTCGGGCCTGTCGGCCTTGGCAAAGCCGGTTGCGCCGAAATCCTCGGCGATTTCGGCGAAGGTCGCCGCCTGTTCGGCAACGCCGGCCGGGGTGCCGTGAAATTCGAGGAAGAGATGCGGCTTTTCCGGCAGGCCGGCATCGCCCGACAGGTTGAAGCCGCGCACCATCATCTCGTCCACCAGCTCGATCCGTGCCATCGGCAGGCCGGACTGGATGGTCAGGATCACGCAGTTGACTGCATCCTCGACGCTTTCGAATCGGCAGGTGGCGGCGCTGATCGCTTCGGGCTGGCCATAAAGCCGCAGGGTGACCTCGGTGATCACGCCCAACGTGCCTTCGGATCCGACAATGAGATGGGTCAGGTCATAGCCGGTCGCGGATTTGCGTGCCTGGCTGCCGGTGCGGATGACGGTGCCGTCGGCCATCACCACCTCGAGCGCCAGCACCGCCTCGCGCATGGTACCGTATCGCACCGCCATGGTGCCGCTGGCGCGGGTCGCGGCCATGCCGCCGATCGAGGCATTGGCGCCGGGATCGATTGGAAAGAACAGCCCGGTGGCGCGCAGTTCGGTGTTGAGCGCCTCGCGGGTCAGGCCGGGCTGGACGGTGCAGTTGAGATCCTCGGCATTGACCGCCAGCACCCGGGTCATTCGGCCCATGTCGAGACTGACGCCGCCCGCAATCGGCAGATGCTGGCCCTCGAGCGAGGAGGCGGCGGCAAAGGGCGTGACCGGGCAACGCGCCTCGTGGCAGATCGCCAGAATGCGCGAGACTTCCTCGGTGGTCTCGGGATAGGCCACGGCATCCGGCAGCGCGCGCGCGAAATAGGCCTCGTTCTGCGCATGCAGCTCGCGGTGGCTGTCGGAGGTGGCGAGCCTGTCGCCCAGCAGCGCGCGCAGCGCCTCGATTGCAGCCTCATGTGCCATGCGATCTCTCCCTTGCCCGGCCTGATGTCTGGCTCCTGTCGTATCGCGCTTTTGGGAGCGGTACCATGGGGGCCGGGGCCTCGGTGATTGCCCTCGGGTCCGCGCTGTGCCATTCCAACGCTGACCCAGAGGCGGGACAACAGCCGGAGACAGCCATGAGTGACACGCGTGCCAACAAGCAATTCCGGTCGCAGGAGTGGTTCGACAACCCCAACAACCCGGGCATGACCGCACTCTACCTCGAGCGCTATCAGAACCAGGAATACACCCGCGAAGAGCTTCAGGGCGGCAAGCCGGTGATCGGCATCGCCAACACCGGCAGCGATCTGGCCCCCTGCAACAAGATCCACGTCTTTCTGATGGACCGGATCAAGGCCGGCATCCGCGCCGCCGGCGGCATTCCGATGGAATTTCCGGTGCATCCGATTCAGGAGACCGGCAAGCGGCCCACCGCCGCGCTGGACCGCAACCTCGCCTACCTGAGCCTTGTCGAGGTGCTGCACGGCTATCCGATTGACGGCGTGGTGCTGACCACCGGCTGCGACAAGACCACACCCGCCATGCTGATGGGCGCGGCGACGGTGGATCTGCCGGCAATCGCGCTCAACGGTGGGCCGATGCTGGATGGCTGGTGGAAGGGCGAGCGGGCCGGATCGGGCACCATCGTCTGGGAGAGCCGCCGTCTGCTGGCGGAAGGCAAGATCGATTACGAGGAGTTCATGAGCCGGGTCTGTTCCTCGGCGCCGTCGCTCGGGCATTGCAACACCATGGGCACCGCCTCGACCATGAACGCCATGGCCGAGGCGCTGGGCATGACCCTGACCGGCAGTTCCGCCATCCCCGCGCCGTTCCGCGAGCGCATGGCGATGGCCTATGAGACCGGCAAGCACATCGTTCGGATGACCTATGACGATCTGAAACCCTCCGACATCCTGAGCCGCGCGGCCTTTGAGAACGCCATCATCGTCAATGGCGCCATCGGTGGCAGCACCAATGCGCCGCCGCATCTTCAGGCGATTGCCCGTCATGCCGAGGTGGCGCTGGATGTGACCGATTGGGAAACCATCGGCTTTGACGTGCCGCTGCTGGTCAACATGCAGCCCGCCGGCGAATACCTGGGCGAGAGCTTTTTCCGCGCCGGCGGGGTGCCGGCGGTCATGGGCGAGCTGCTCAAGGCCGGAAAGCTGCACGAGGCCGCGATGACGGCGACCGGCAACACCATGGGCGTCAATCTCGCCGGGGTGGAAAGCGTCGATACGGATGTGATCCGTCCGTATGACCGGCCGCTGCGCGAGCAGGCCGGGTTCAAGGTGCTGTCGGGCAATCTGTTTGACTCGGCGCTGATGAAGACCAGCGTGATTTCCGAGGATTTCCGCCAGCGCTTCCTGTCCGAGCCCGGCCAGGAAGGCATCTACGAGGCGCGCGCCGTGGTCTTTGAAGGCCCCGAGGATTATCACGACCGGATCAACGATGCCGGGCTCGAGATCGACGAGCGCAGCATTCTCTTTGTCCGCAATGTCGGCTGTGTCGGTTACCCCGGTTCGGCCGAGGTGGTGAACATGCAGCCGCCCGATGCGCTCTTGAAACAGGGGATCAACCATCTGCCCACCGTCGGCGACGGCCGGCAATCGGGCACATCCGAAAGCCCCTCGATCCTCAATGCCTCGCCCGAGGCCGTGGTGGGCGGCGGGCTGGCGCTCTTGCAGACCGGCGACCGGGTGCGGCTCGATCTCAATGCCTCGCGGATGGACGCGCTGGTTGACGAAGCCGAGTGGCAGGCGCGGCGCGACGCCTGGGAGGCGCCGGAGATCCGCAGCCAGACACCGTGGCAGGAAATCTATCGCCGGCACGTCGGGCAATTGGCCGAGGGCGGCTGTCTGGAGCTGGCGACGGCCTATCAGCGGATCAGGAAAGACCTGCCGCGCGACAATCACTGACGGTTCGGCCAGCCCGGCCGAGTGGGCTTGACGACTTCGGTCGCGCCGCAGGGGAGGGAGAGACCATGAAGAGCATCATCATCACCGGCGGGGGCGCCGGCATTGGCAAGGCCTGCGCCGAAACGTTCGCCGAGGCGGGCTGGCGGGTCGCGGTGATCGGGCGCCGGCCGGAGCCGCTGGAGGCGCTGGCCGACCGATACGACGGGGTGCTGGCGCTGCCCTGCGACGTGACCGACGAGGTGGCGGTCGACGCGGCTTTTGACGCCGCGCAGGAGGCCTGGGGCCAGATCGACGTGTTGTTCAACAACGCCGGTGTTTCGGCGCTGGGGGCCACTATCGACGCCGTCCCGGTTGCCGACTGGCGACGCTGCATCGACATCAATGTCACGGGCAGCTTCATCTGCGCCCGCGCCGCCTTTGCCCGGATGAAGGCGCAGGATCCGCAGGGCGGCCGGATCATCAACAACGGTTCGGTTTCGGCATATGTGCCGCGCTGGGGCTCGGCACCCTATACTGCCTCGAAACATGCGATCACCGGGCTGACGCGGTCGATCTCGCTGGACGGGCGGCCCTACAACATCGCCTGCGGCCAGATCGACGTCGGCAATGCGCTGACCGAGATGGCCGAAAAGATGACGCGGGGCGTGCCCCAGGCCGATGGCGAAATCGCGGTGGAGCCGGTGATGGACGTGGCGCATGTGGCGGAGTCGGTGCTGCACATGGCCGGGCTGCCGCTGGCGGCGAATGTGCAATTCATGACGGTGATGGCCAGCGGCATGCCTTATATCGGACGGGGCTGAGGCGCGGCCCCTCCGTCGCAAGACATATGTGACCCGAAGACAAAGCTCCGGCCGGCCCGCGATTGGCGATGGCGGTGCGGGCGCCGGGGCAAAAGACCCATTTTCAGGCAAGAAGGATGATGTGAGATGAAACTCCTGCGATACGGCGAGATCGGCGCCGAAAAGACCGGTATGCTCGACGCCAAGGGCAATGTCCGCGATCTGAGCGCGCATCTGCCCGATCTGTCGGGCGCGGCGCTGGCCACCCTGGACGAGCTGCGCGGGATCGACCCGGCGCAGCTGCCGCTGGTCGCCGCGCCGGGGCGGATCGGCGCCTGCCTGTCGTCGGTGCCGAACTTCTTTTGCGTCGGGCTGAACTATGCGCTGCACGCCAAGGAATCCGGTCTCGACGCGCCCAGCGAACCGGTTCTGTTTTCCAAGGCGACCTCGGCCCTGTCCGGTCCCTTCGACCCGGTGATCATCCCGCGCGGCTCGGAAAAGACCGATTGGGAGGTCGAACTGGGCGTCGTGATCGGCCGCGAGGCGCATTATGTCTCGGAGGAAACGGCGCTGGAGCATGTCGCGGGCTATTGTACCGTCAATGACGTGTCCGAGCGGGCCTATCAGATCGAACGGCTGGGTCAGTGGATCAAGGGCAAGTCGGCACCGAGCTTTGCCCCGATCGGCCCCTGGCTGGTGACCGCCGACGAAGTGCCCGATCCGCAGGCGCTGGATGTGAGCCTGGCGCTCAATGGCGAGACGGTGCAATCCTCGAACACCTCCGACATGATCTTTTCGGTGCGCGAGATCGTGTCTTACATGAGCCAGTTCATGAAGCTTCAGCCCGGCGACATCATTGCCACCGGCACCCCGGCCGGCGTCGGCATGGGGATGTCGCCGCAACGCTTCCTGCGGCCCGGCGACGTCATGGAGGTGACGGTCGCGGGGCTTGGCAGCCAGCGGCAAGAGGCGGTGGCCGCAGAATAACGGAAGGGGGCGCTCATCGGGCGCCCCTTTTTTATGATCGGGGCGGGCCGCGCCGCCGGCCCCGATCTTTGCTTGACGCATGGGCATGGCGGATGGGATCAAATCGCCAGACCCGACAGGCCTCCAGGCGGCGCGCAGTGTGATGGACCTGCGCGTCTTGTCTCTGCCAGCAAGAAAGACCCTGACATGACCACAGACATATATGACGCCCGCGCCTGCCAGCTTGGAGAGGGGCCGCTCTGGCACCCCGAGCGGCAGCAGCTCTTCTGGTTCGACATCCTCGGCAAGCGGCTGATGAGCCGCGATGGCGACACCGCCCTGGCCTGGGAGTTCGATGAATATGTCTCGGCTGCCGGCTGGATCGACCGCGACACCCTGATGATCGCCTCGCAGAGCGCGCTGCTGCGCTTCGACATCCCCAGCGGCGATCATGAGGTGATCCTGCCGCTCGAGGCCGACAACGGGTTGACCCGGTCGAACGACGGACGCGCCGACCCGGCCGGCGGTTTCTGGATCGGCACCATGGGGATTGAGGCCGAACCCGGGGCAGGGGCGATCTATCGCTACTACCGGGGCGCGCTCGAGGTGCTCTTTCCCGAAATCAGCATTTCCAATTCGATCTGTTTCGCCCCCGACGGGCGTCATGCCTATTATGCCGACACCCCGACCCGCCAGATCATGGTACAGGCGCTCGACCGCGAGGGATGGCCTGCGGGCAAGCCCGAAGTCTTTGTCGACCTGCGCGATGAAGGGCTCAACCCCGACGGGTCGGTTGTCGACAGCGCCGGCGGCCTCTGGAATGCGCAATGGGGCGCGGGCCGGGTGGCGTGCTACGATTCCGACGGCAGATTCGACCGGGCGATCGCGATTTCCGGCCGTCAGACCACCTGTCCGGCCTTTGGTGGCGCGAATCTCGAGAAAATGTTCGTCACAAGTGCCGCTGAGGGCCTCTCCAGTCCGGAGGATCACCAGGGAACCACCTTCGAAACCCGGCCCGGAATCGCCGGACAGGCTGAATCGCGGGTGATTTTGGGGTGAATCGCGGGGGGCGAGTCGGGTTTTCCGGTGAAATCCGGGGAATCCGGCGGCCCGGACCGCCAAGGAAAGCGCTGTCCGGCAAAAATCTTGCCGATTTTTGTAACAGTAACCTTATGATTTTGTGTCATTTTTTGTATATGTGTTAGAA